>NZ_JBIWOA010000076.1:0-22075 GCF_044767525.1 Streptomyces sp. NPDC101234
TACTCATGTTGCTCTTGCTACTCACTACCTGTGACTGCTTCCTCCGGGACCATCCGTCCCAGTATCAAGCTGTCCGGCCGGCAGGGGGAACCTCACCCGGCCAGTTGCAGTTCCAGTTGCAGTTCCAGTTGCACTCGCCTGCGTTCAGCTGGGTCCGAAGGACTGCCTCCAGGCGGCTGCGCCGCAGGCCAGGACCGTGACGAACGCGCCCGGACCCCCGGACGAACAGTTGGAAAGCGTGCACGCCCCCAGAGGCTTTGGAGGGGGGTGGTGTCGGAGCTTCACGAAGTCCCGGACCGACGTGGCTCGGGGACCTCTTCTGGGCCACCCCCCTTGGTCGCGTTGTCGCCGTTCAGCAACAGCAGACCGACCCGACGCTCCGAAGAGTACGGGCGAGCACTGACAACGGCGCTGCACCACAAGCGCACCAGATAGAGCGGGGAGCAGCGGGGAACCACGGTGAAAGCCACCGACGCCGACGAGACCCCCTGCCAGCCGTCTGCCCAGCTCAGCGATGTAAAGGGCCTCAAATGCCCGCAGCTTCCCAAGCTGAGAGCGTGAGTTCGATTCTCGTCACCCGTTCCATGGAGAAGGCCCAGGTCGGAGACCCGGGCCTTCTTGCTTCATCAAGAACGTCGGCAACAGGTGCGGCAGACCTGGCCCAGCGAAGTCATCAACACGGCGCCGGGGGCCTACGAGTGGAACCCCGACCGCAAACGGTGAGACGTGCCTCCTGTCGGCCCGGCCGACATCACGCGTTCGATCTCAGTGGCCCAGAATCCCCCGCTGGTACGCCACCGCCACCGCCGCCGCGCGGTCGTTCACGCCCAGCTTGGCGTACAGGTGGGTGAGATGGGTCTTCACCGTGGCCTCGCTGATGAAGAGTTCGCGGGCTATCTCACGGTTCGAGGTGCCCCTCGCGACCAGGGCCAGCACCTCGCGTTCGCGGGCGGAGAGCGGTTCGTTGCCGGGGGCGGCGGGGGCGCGGACGGCGGAGACGAGGCGGGAGGCGACGGCCGGGGAGAGGACCGTACGGCCCTGGGCGGCGGCGCGGACGGCGGTGAAGAGCTCCTCGCGTGGGGCGTCCTTGAGCAGGTAGCCGGTCGCGCCCGCCTCGATCGCGGGGAGGGTGTCGGAGTCGGTGTCGTACGTGGTGAGGACCAGGACCTTGGCGCGGGCGCCGCGGCCGGTCAGTTCCCGGATGGCGTCCACTCCGCCGCCGCCCGGCATGCGCAGGTCCATCAGGATCACGTCCGGGTCGAGGGCGGCGGTGAGGGCCACGGCCTCGACACCGCTCGACGCCTCGCCGAGGACCGTGAACCCGGGCGCGGACTCGAACATGCCGCGCAGGCCGTCGCGTACGACGGGGTGGTCGTCGACGATCAGCAGGGAGATCGGGGCGTGGTCGGTCGCGTCAGCTGTCATGGCGGACCAACGGTACGCGTGCCGACAGGGCCGTGCCGAGCCCGGGTTCCGACTCCACCGTGAGCGAACCGGCGATGCGTTCGGCGCGGGCCCGCATCCCGTCGAGGCCGAAGCCGCCGGCGCGGCTGCGGGCGGGCACGGCGAGCAGGTCGAAGCCGGTGCCGTCGTCGCGGATGTCGAGGATGACCTCCTCGCCGAGGTAGGAGAGGGTGACCCCGACCCGGGAGGCCTGCGCGTGCCGGGCGGCGTTGGACAGGGCCTCCTGGACGATGCGGAGCAGGGTCGCCGCGACCTCCTCGTGCAGTTGCTCCGCCGTACCGGTGACGGTGAACTCGGCGCGTATGCCCGTCCGTTCGCCCCACTCCCCGACCGTCTTCTTCAGCGCCTCGGGGAGGCCGTCGTGCTCCAGCGCGACCGGGGCCAGGTTGTGCACGGAACGGCGGGCCTCGCCCAGACTGTGCCGGGCCAGCGCCAGGGCACGGCCCACATGGTCCTCGGCCATCGCCGGATCGGGGGTGTTGATGACGACCTGGAGCTGGGCGATGATCCCGGCCAGCCCCTGGGCGATGGTGTCGTGGATCTCGGCGGCGAGGCGGCGGCGCTCGTCGGCGACCCCGGCCTCCCTTGCCTGGACGAGGAGCTGGGCGTGAAGGGCCGCGTTCTCGTCGAGGGCCTGGCGGAGGGCGGCGATGGTCTCGGTGCGCTCGGCGGAGCGCTGTTTCTCCTGCTCGGTGAGATGGGCGATCCCCATCTGGAGGGCGGAGTTGGCGAACAGCAGTACGCCGAAGACGAGCCACTGGATCACGCTCCTCAACGGCATTCCGCCGGTCTGCGCGCCGGCCACGGTGACCGCGCTCGCGAGCAGTCCGAGCCGCCGCCACCGGCGCGGCAGCAACTCGTCGGCGTCCATGTAGCCACTGGCGGCGTAGAACGCGAAGAACGGGCTGAGCCAGGTGAGGACGAAGGCGAGTGCCCAGCGGACGACGTAGTACGCCGTCCCGGCCGGGGTCGGCGTCCGGCCGCGGTCGGGACGGCGGGACCGCGTGCCGTGCCACCACAGTTGGAGCGCGACACCGGCCCCGATCAGGGACCAGGCGGTGTACCACTTCGCCGGGCCGGTGTGCGGATCGGCGGTGGCGATCCCGAGGACGATGCTGATGCCGAGAAACCCGTACGGCACCCAGGTGTGCAGTTGCTCCCAGCGCCGGTCGATATCGCTGTCCACCTCGGTCCCCGTCATGTCCCCAGTCTGCACGGCCGGCCGCCTACTCCCAGCGGAACCAGCGAGCCGCCCCGACCGTGAGCAGCACCGCCCAGGCCGCGAGCACGCCCAGGTGGTCCCAGCCGGGCCAGGCTCCGGCAGCGGCCTGGTCCAGGGCGCGGGCCGCCGCGCCGAACGGGGTCAGCTGGACCACGCGGGCCATCGCGTGCGGCATCGACCGCACCGGGATCCACACGCCCGCGCAGAACATCATCGGGAAGAACACCGCGGAGCCGATCGCGCTCGCGATCTTCGTGGTGCGGGACAGCGCCGAGACGACGGAACCGAGGGCGAGGGCGGCGGCGGCCGCGAGCAGCAGCGCCAGCAGGTAGCCGCCGGGCTGCTTCGGCAGTCGTACGTCGAATGCGAGCCGCCCGACGACGAGCGCGAGCAGCGCTGAGCCCAGCGCGACCGTGCCCTGCACGGCCATCTGCGCGGACAGCAGCGCGGAGGGCTGTACGGGGGTGAGCCGCATCCGGCGCAGGATGCCCCGCTCCCGGTAGCCGGTCAGCGCCTGCGGCAGCGTCTGCACACCGGACATGATCAGGGCGATCAGTACGGCGATGGGGACGTATGCGTCGACCGGCCGCAGCCCGCCCAGGGACTTGTCGGCGTCCCGGAACGAGGGGATGGACCCGAGGATCACCAGGAGCAGGGTCGGGAACAGGAAGACCCAGAAGACGGCGCCGGGTTCACGGCGGAACAGGCGGAACTCGGTGCGCAGGACGGCGGTGTTCATGCCGTTTCCCCCTTCGTGAGGTCCAGGAACGCGTCGTCGAGGGTCGCGTCCACGACCCGGAGCTGATGGGCGGTGATGCGGTGCCGGGCGAGCAGGGTGATGACGGCGTTCACGGTCTCGTCGGTGCCGGAGAGCGTGATCCGGCCGTCCTTGCTCTCGACCGAGGCGAGGGCCGGGAGGGCGCCGAGGTCCTGGTCGTCCAGCGGGGCGGACGGGGTGAAGCTGATGACGGTGGCGCCGGCGCTGCGGCGGATCAGCCCGGCCGGGGTGTCCAGGGCGGCCACCCGCCCCTTGTCGATCACCGCGATCCGGTCGCAGAGCCGCTGCGCCTCCTCCATGAAGTGCGTGACGAGGAGGACGGTGACGCCGCGGTCCCGGACGTCCTCGATCAGCTCCCAGGTGTCCCGCCGGGCGCGGGGATCGAGTCCCGTGGTCAGCTCGTCGAGGACGACGACCCGCGGATTCCCGATCAACGCGAGCGCGATGAAGAGGCGTTGCTGCTGTCCACCCGACAGCTTGCCGAACCGGGTGGCGAGCTTGTCGACGAGCCCGAGGCGCTCGGCGAGCGGCGCCCAGTCGAGTGGGCCGTCGTAGAAGGAGGCGTACAGCTCAAGGGCCTCGCGGACGGTGAGCTTGGGCTGCAGCTCGCTCTGCTGCAGCTGGGCGCCGAGGACCCGGGCGGCCTTCTCGTGCTCGGCGACGGGGTCGAGCCCGGTGACCCGGACGCGCCCGCCGTCGGGCACCCGCAGCCCTTCCACGCACTCCACCGTGGTGGTCTTGCCGGCACCGTTCGGGCCGAGGATCCCGAAGATCTCCCCTTCCTCGACGGCGAAACTCACCCCGTCCACGACGGCCCGGCCGCCGTACGACTTCCGCAGGTCTGTCACTTCGATGACGGTTGGCATACGTCGAGGGTCCCGTCCGGGCCCGGTCCGCCACATCGCCCGGCCCGCTCGAAGCGGCATCAGCCGATCGGTTGATACGGCGGATCCGGTTGGCGGATCCAGTGGGCGGATCCGGTGGTACGACGGCTCGAACGGGCTGGTCGCAGGTCTACAGGCCGATTCCGGTCCGGCCAAAACTCGGTGGGCGATGTCAGTGCCGATCCGTAGGCTCGCCCCTGATGCCTCCGACACGTGCAACCACCAAGGAACGGTCCGCCGTCCGTGCCCTGCTGCGCCTGTGGCCGTATGTACGGCCGGTGCGGGTGCGGCTGTTCACCGCCGCGTGCGTGGCGATAGTCGCCTCCTGTACGGGGCTCGTGATCCCGCTCGTCCTGAAGTGGATGGTGGACGGCCCGGTGGCCGACCGCGACCCCGGCGGGGTCTGGCTCGGTGCGCTGTACCTGCTGCTGCTCGGGTTCGCGGAAGCGCTGCTCTTCGGGTTGCGGCGCTGGCTGGTGGCCAGGCCCCTGTCCCATGTCGAGGCGTCGATGCGGGCGGGCCTCTACGGCCATCTGCAGCGCCTGCCGGTCGCCTTCCACGACCGCTGGGCCTCCGGCCAGCTGCTCTCCCGGGCCACCACCGACCTGATGCTGCTCCGTATGTTCCTCGCCTTTCCGCTGACCTTCCTGCTGGTCAACGGGGTGACGATCCTCGTCGGCGTGTTGATCATGCTGGCCCAGGACTGGACGCTGGGCCTGGTCATCCTCGGCCCCGCGGTCCCCGTCATGTGGACGTGTGTGATCTTCGAGAAGCGGTACGCGAAGGTGGCCCGGCTCGCCCAGGACCAGGTCGGCGACCTGACGACGGTGGTCGAGGAGAGCGTGCTCGGCATCCGCATCATCAAGGGCTTCGGCAGGCACCGCAGCCAGGCCCGCGCCTTCCGCGAACTGGTCCGCACCCTGCGGGGCACGGAGCTGCGCAAGGCGCGGATGCTGGCGACGATCTGGGCCGTCATCGTGACGCTCCCGGAAATGGCCATCGGCGCGGCCCTGTTCTGGGGCTCGGTACAGGTCGCGGAGGGCGACCTGAGCGCGGGCACGCTGGTGGCGTTCCTGTCCACGGCACTGGCCCTGAGGTGGCCGGTGGAGTCGATCGGCTTCCTGCTGGCGATGAGCCAGGAGGCCGCCACTGCCACCGAGCGGTACTTCGAGGTGCGGGATGCGCTGCAGGAGGACGCGGATTCGGCTGCGGCCGAGTGGGGGCGGGCCGCGCAGTTCCCCGCGCCCCTACGGGGCGCTCTCCAACCGGCGGATGAACAGCGCCCCGTCAGGGGCGCGGGGAACTGCGCGACAAGCCCCCACCGGCCCGCACCCGACAACGATGGCATCCGTTTCCGCTCCGTCTCCTTCCGCTACCCGGACGCCTCCCCCGACTCACCCCCGACCCTGGAACTCGTCGACCTCCACATCCGCCCCGGCGAGTCCATGGCCCTCGTCGGCGCCACCGGCAGCGGCAAGACCACCCTCACCGCCCTCATCCCCCGCCTGCACGAGCCGACCTCCGGCCGGATCACCCTCGACGGCGCGGACATCACCGCCATGCCCCGCGAGGAACTCCGCGCCCTGGTCGCCATGGCCTTCGAGGAGCCCACCCTCTTCTCCGCGTCCGTGGGCGAGAACGTGCTCATGGGAGCCGACGACAACGCCGGCGAGCCCGAGCTGGCACGCGCCCTCGCCGTCGCGCAGGCCGGCTTCGCCCACGCCCTCCCGCAGGGCACCGGCACCCAGGTCGGCGAGCAGGGCCTCAGCCTCTCCGGCGGCCAGCGCCAGCGCCTCGCGCTCGCGCGGGCGGTCGTCGGCCGGCCCCGCTTCCTCGTCCTCGACGACCCGCTCTCCGCCCTGGACGTGCACACGGAGGCCGCCGTGGAGGCGGCCCTGCGCGACGTCCTCACCGACACCACCGCCCTGATCGTCGCCCACCGCCCCTCCACCGTGCTGCTCGCCGACCGGGTCGCCCTGCTCTCCGGCGGCCGTATCACCGCCGTCGGCACCCACCACGAACTGCTCCGCACCAACGCCGAGTACGCCCATCTGATGTCCGGGGAGGATCACCGCCGATGACCGCCGCCACCTCCCTGCCCGCCCCCGACGAGGACGACGAACTCCCCGGGCCGAAGTCCGCCGCCGCGACCGGCGACCCCTTCGACCAGGACGTCCTGCCGACCCCGCCCGGCGCCACGGCCACCCTCCTGCGCTCGCTCCTCGCCCCCATGAAGGCGCGGGTCGCCGTCACCACGCTGCTCCTCCTGTTCCAGCAGGCGGCCGTGCAGGCGGGCCCGCTCCTGGTGGCGTACGCCATCGACCGGGCCGTACCGGCGTTCCGTCACCACGACCACGGCCCGCTGATCGCCGTGGCGGTCGGCTACGGCGGGTGCGCCCTGCTCTCCGGCGGCCTCCAGTACGCCTTCATCGAGGCCTCCGCCCGCGTCAACCAGGACGTGCTCCTCGATCTGCGCGGCCGTATCTTCCGCCATGCGCAGGCGCTGAGCGTCGACTTCCACGAGCGCTACACGTCCGGCCGCCTGATCTCGCGGTCCACCACGGACGTCGAGTCGCTCCGCGAGCTCCTGAGCGAAGGCCTTCAGGAACTCGTCACCGTCATCCTCTCCTTCCTCTACATCTCGGCGATGCTGCTCTGGCTGGACCTCGGGCTCGGCGCGGTGGCGGTGGCCTCGTTCGTGCCGCTGTACCTGCTGGTGCGGCAGTACCAGCGGCGTGCGGTACGGGTGTACAAGGCGCGGTCCACGGCGATCGCGGCGGTGATCGTGAAGTTCGTGGAGACGATGAACGGCATCCGCCCGGTGCGCGCGTTCCGCCGGGAGGCCGCGAACGACGCCGAGTTCGCCGTGCTGAACCGCCGCCACGAGCTCACGAACGGCGACGCGCTCCTGGAGATGGCGCGGTATGTCGTCGGCTCCCGGCTGGTCGCCAACACATCGGTGGCGGTGATCGTGCTGTGGGGCGCCTACCGGGTGGCGTCCGGCTCCCTCGAACTGGGCGTCCTCGCGGCGGCCGTCCTCTATCTGCGACGGCTCTACGACCCGATCGACCGCCTCGGCATGTTCCTCAACTCCTACCAGTCGGCGGCCGCGTCCATGGAGAAGATCGCGGGCCTGCTGGCCCAGACCCCGTCCGTGCCGGAGCCCTCGGTCCCCAAGGAGCTGCCTCCGCTCGCGACCGAACTCCCCGGCCGCGAGGTCGTCTTCGAAGGCGTCCGCTTCGCCTACCGCACCGGCGGTGAGGTCCTCCCCCGCTTCGGCCTCGCCCTCCCGGCCGGCCAGACGGTCGCGGTCGTCGGCTCCACGGGCGCCGGCAAGTCGACCCTCGCCAAACTCCTCGCCCGTTTCTACGACCCGTCCGACGGCCGGGTCCTCCTCGACGGCGTGGACCTGCGCGAGCTGACCGTGCCCGAACTGCGGCGCGGGGTGGTCATGGTCACCCAGGAGGCGTTCCTGTTCTCCGGCACAGTCGCCGAGAACATCGCCATCGGCCGCCCGGACGCGACCCGTGCGGAGATCGAGCAGGCGGCGAAGGCGATCGGCGCGCACGAGTTCATCGCCGCGCTGCCCGACGGGTACGACACGGACGTCCGCAAGCGCGGTGGGCGCATTTCGGCGGGTCAGCGCCAACTGGTCGCGTTCGCACGCGCCTTGCTCGCCGACCCGGCGGTGCTGATCCTCGACGAGGCGACCAGCTCCCTGGACATCCCCGGCGAACGGGCCGTGCAGCGGGCCATGACCACGGTGCTGAAGGGCCGTACGGCGGTGGTGATCGCACACCGTCTGTCGACCGTGGAGATCGCCGACCGGGTGCTGGTGATGGAACACGGCCGGATCGTCGAGGACGGCCGCCCGGCCGAACTCATCGCAGGCACCGGCCGGTTCGCGGACCTGCACCGGGCGTGGCGGGACAGTCTGGCCTAGCGGAGGGAACGGGATCGCAGGGTGATCGACGCGTACGAGGATCCGGGCACGCCCGACACGCGCGGCGGCTGGTCCTATCTGTGGTGGCTGGTGCGCCGCCAGCCGGGCCGGTCGCTCGCCGGGGCGCTGCTGGGCAGCTCCTGGCTGACGCTGATGGCCGGGACGCCGTACATGATGGCGCGGGCCGTGGACGACGGCCTGGTGCCGGGCCATATGGCGGTGCTGGCCGGATGGACGGCGGCGATCTTCGTCCTCGGGGCGTTCAACGCATGGCTCAGCATCATGCGTCACCGCACCATGACCCGGGTGCGGATGGACGCCTACTTCCGCACCATCAAGACGGTCGTGGGGCACTCGGTACGCCTCGGCGCCGAACTGCCGCGCCGGGCCGGGGCCGGGGAGGTCGTCACGATCGGTGTCAGTGACGTGCACACCATCGCCCAGGCGCTGACCGTCGTCGGCCCCGGGGTGGGCGCGGTGGTCGTGTACGCGGTGGTGGCCGGACTCCTCCTGACCGTCTCGCCGCTGCTGACCGCCGTGGTGCTGCTCGGCGTGCCGGTGGTGGCCCTGGTGGCGGGCCCGCTGGCCCGGCGGCTGCAGGGCACGGAGACCGAGTACCGGGAGGGCCAGGGCGTGCTCACGGCCCGCATCGGCGACCTCGCGGGCGGCCTCCGTGTCCTCAACGGCCTCGGCGGAAAAGGCCTGTTCGCGGACTCCTTCCGCAAGGACTCCCAGCACCTGCGCGCCCAGGGCTACCGGGTGGGCGCGGTCGCCAGCTGGGTCCAGGCCCTGGGCGTGGGCCTGCCCACGGTGTTCCTGGCGGTGGTGACCTGGATCGCGGCCCGGATGGCGGCCCGCGGGGACATCACGGTGGGCCAGCTGGTCTCGGTGTACGGCTATGTCGCGGTCCTGGTCAGCCCGGTGGCGTTCCTGCTGGACATGGGCTACCAGCTCAGCCGGGGCGTGGTGGCCGCCCGCAGGGTCGTACGCCTGCTGCGCCTGGAGCCGGAGCCGGACACCGGCACCGAACAGGCGCCGAACGAGCCCTCGGTGCTGCACGATCCGGAGTCCGGCGTGCGGCTGCGCCCGGGCCGGCTGGCGGCGCTGGTGGGCGCCGGCCCGGCGGAGACGACGGCGGTGATCGACCGCCTGGGCCGCTACACACGCTCGGACGCCACATGGGGAGGCGTACGACTGGACGCGGTACCGCTCCCCGAAGTACGCACCCGCATCCTCGTCGCCGACAACGATGCCGACCTCTTCGCAGGCTCCCTGACCGATGTCATCACCGGAGGCGCAGACGCGCCCCGAAGGGGCGCGGGGAACTGCGCGACCAGCCACAACGGCGCAGCACCCGCCACCGCACATCGCGAGGCACCTCCTGACGCGCAAACGGCCCAAGCCCTCCACGCGGCCGCGGCGACGGACATCGTCCAGTCCCTCCCCACCGGCCTCGACTCCCTCATCGACGCCCAGGCCCGCAACCTCTCCGGCGGCCAACGCCAACGCATCCGGCTCGTGAGGGCATTGCTCGCCGACCCCGAGATCCTCCTCGCCGTGGAGCCCACCTCCGCCCTCGACGCCCACACGGAGTCCCTCGTCGCGGAGCGCCTCCGCGACGCCCGCGACGGCCGCACCACCCTCGTCACCACCACCTCTCCCCTGCTGCTGGCCCGCGTGGACGAGGTGATCTACCTGGTCGACGGCAAGGTCGCGGCGACCGGTACGCACGAGGAACTGCTGGAGTACGCACCCGGCTACCGCGCCCTCGTGGCCCGGGACACCGAGGAGGAGGTCGTAAGGTGACGACGAGTCAACTCCCGGTCGCCGGGCGGGCCGAGGTACGCCGGGCCACCCTCCGCCTGGTGAAGGCCGACCGCAGGGCCTTCGCCGCCGCCCTGCTCCTGAACGCGCTCGCCGCCGCGACCGGCCTGGTCGGCCCCTGGCTGGTCGGCCGGATCGTGGACGCGGTGCGGGCCGGCCGCGGGGTCGGGGCCGTGGACCGCCTCGCCCTGTGGATCCTGCTCTGCTCACTCGCCCAGCTGCTGTTCGCGCGGGCCGCCCGCTACGTCGGCCACCGCTTCGGCGAGCGGACGCTGGCCCGGGTCCGCGAGGAGTTCGTGGAGCGGGCGCTGGCGCTGCCCGCGTCGGTGGTGGAGCGGGCCGGCACCGGCGACCTGACCGCACGCGGCACCGCCGATGTGAGCACCGTCGGCACCACGCTTCGGGACGCCGGGCCCGAGATGCTGGTCTGCGCGGTGCAGGCGCTGTTCGTGATGGGCGCGGTGTTCGCGCTGAATCCGCTGCTCGGTGTGTTCGGGGTGCTGGGGCTGACCCCGATCTGGTTCGCGCTGCGCTGGTATCTGCGCCGGGCGAGGGACGGCTATCTCACGGAGGGCGCGACCACCTCCGGGGTCGCGGAGATCGTCACGGCGACGGTGAGCGGGGCCCGTACCGTGGAGGCGTTGCGGCTGCAGGAGCAGCGGACCGCGGCGAGCCGGGACGCGCTGGAGGCCAACCGGAAGGCCCGGTTCTACACGCTGTATCTGCGGACCGTGTTCTTCCCGGCGATCGAGGTGTCGTATGCCATTCCGGTCGCGGGGGTGCTGCTGATCGGCGGGATGCTGCATGTGGGCGTCGGGGTGGTGGTGTCGGCGGCGCTGTATCTGCGGCAGTTCTCGGAGCCGCTGGACCAGATCCTGATGCGGGTGGAGCAACTCCAGTCCAGCAGTGCCTCGTTCGCCCGGGTGGAGGGGCTGGCGCAGGCGCCGCGGACGGCTGCCGACCGGGCGGCACCGGCTCCGGCGGACGACCGGATCGATGTGCGCGGGGTGCGGTACGCGTACGAGCGCGGTGGCGAGGTGCTGCGCGGGGTGGATCTGACGGTGCGGCCCGGGGAGCGGCTCGCGGTGGTGGGGCCGTCCGGCGCCGGGAAGACGACGCTGAGCCGGCTGCTGGCGGGCGTCGACGCGCCCGGGGCGGGCACGGTGACCGTGGGCGGGGTGCCGATCGCCGGTCTGGAGCCGGAGCGGCTGCGCCGTCAGGTGGTCCTCGTCACCCAGGAGCACCATGTCTTCCTGGGTACGGTCCGGGACAACCTCCTGATCGCCGAACCGGCCGCGCGGGACGAGGACCTGTGGGCGGCGCTGACGGCCGTCGGCGCCGACGCATGGGTGCGCGGCCTCCCCGAGGGCCTCGACACCCGCCTCGGCAGCGGCGGTTGTGCCACGGACGGCTCCCAGGCCCAGCAACTCGCCCTGGCGCGGGTCGTGCTGGCGGATCCGCACACCCTGATCCTGGACGAGGCGACCGCGCTGCTGGACCCGACGACCGCCCGGCACACCGAGCGCGCCCTGGCCGCCGTACTGGAGGGCCGTACGGTGATCGCCATCGCCCACCGTCTGCACACCGCGCACGACGCCGACCGGGTGGCCGTGATGGAGAACGGCCTCCTCACCGAACTCGGCACGCACGAGGACCTGGTGGCGGCGGGCGGAGCCTACGCGGCGCTGTGGTCGACCTGGCACGGCGACAAGGCCCCCTGAGCTCCGCCCCTGCTCGATGCGGCCCTGCCTCTCCTCAACGCTCCGCATACCGAACATGAACATCCGGACAACGAACGATTTCCGGCCAAGTTCCTGACGCGGTCCTGACAGACGACGTTTTCTGCTGCCACTCTTCCCACGGCCGACTCACAGCAACCCCACAGGATCACCCCACCGCTGCCGAGTCCGGCACTGCACGCGCATGTGGTTCCGCGTTCCGCCTGTTCTGCCCGGACCGCCCACCCGCGGCCCGGATCTCCCCTGGCCGTGTGACCCGCGGCCATGCAGAAGGAGTCAGTGTTGAGAAGCAGTTCCTCTCGCAGACGCACCCCCCACCGCACCGCAGTAGTGGCCCTCGCCGGCGTCGCCGCCCTGATCGCCGCCGCAGTCCAGTCCGGCGCCGCCAGCGCCACCCCCGCCAAGCCGCAGACCGGCAAGGTGAACAGCGCCCACCGGGCCGTCAGCCTCTCGGCCTCGCAGCGCGCCGAACTGCTCCGCGACGCGAGCACCGAACGGGCCGCCACCGCCAGGGCGATAGGCCTCGGCGCCCAGGAGAAGCTGGTCGTCAAGGACATCGTCAAGGACGCCGACGGCACGCTGCACACCCGCTACGAGCGCACCTACGCGGGCCTGCCCGTCCTCGGCGGCGACCTGGTCGTGGACACCGCGAAGTCGGGCGCCACCGAGCGTGTCATCAAGGCGAACAACGCCACGCTGAAGGTCGCCTCGCTCACGCCCCGGGTCACCGCGGGCAAGGCCGAGAAGACAGCGCTGTCGGCCGCCAAGGCGCTGGGTTCCACCAAGTCGGCCGCCGACGGCGCCCGCAAGGTGATCTGGGCCGGCTCCGGCACCCCCGTCCTCGCCTACGAGACGATCGTCGGCGGCTTCCAGGACGACGGCACGCCCAACCAGCTGCACGTCGTCACCGACGCGGCCACCGGCAAGAAGCTCTTCGAGTACCAGGGCATCGACACCGCGACGGGCACCGGCAACACCCAGTACAGCGGCTCGGTCCCGCTGACCACGACCCAGTCGGGCTCGACGTACAACCTGACCGACGGCGACCGCGGCGGCCACAAGACGTACAACCTGAACCACGGCACCTCGGGCACCGGCACGCTGTTCTCGCAGTCGAGCAACACCTGGGGCAACAGCACCACGTCGAACGCCGCGACCGCGGGCGCCGACGCGCACTACGGGGCCGCCGAGACCTGGGACTTCTACAAGAACACCTTCGGCCGCAGCGGCATCAAGAACAACGGTGTCGGCGCCTACTCCCGTGTCCACTACGGCAACTCGTACGTGAACGCGTTCTGGGACGACAGCTGCTTCTGCATGACGTACGGCGACGGCTCCGGCAACGCGGACCCGCTGACCGCCCTCGACGTGGCCGGCCACGAGATGAGCCACGGCGTCACCTCGAACACGGCCGGTCTCAACTACTCCGGTGAGTCCGGCGGGTTGAACGAGGCGACCTCCGACATCATGGGCACCGGCGTGGAGTTCTACGCCAACAACTCCACCGACGTCGGCGACTACCTCATCGGCGAGAAGATCAACATCAACGGTGACGGCACCCCGCTGCGCTACATGGACAAGCCCAGCAAGGACGGCTCGTCCAAGGACAGCTGGTACTCGGGGCTCGGCGGCCTGGACGTGCACTACTCGTCCGGTCCCGCGAACCACTTCTTCTACCTGCTGAGCGAGGGCAGCGGCGCCAAGGTCATCAACGGCGTCAGCTACAACTCGCCCACCGCGGATGGACTTCCGGTCACCGGTATCGGCCGGGACAAGGCGCTGCAGATCTGGTACCGGGCGCTCACCACCAAGTTCACCTCGACCACCAACTACGCGAGCGCCCGCACCGGCACCCTCGCGGCGGCGGGCGAGCTGTACGGCACCACCAGCACCGAGTACAAGGCGGTGCAGGACGCCTGGGCGGCCGTCGCGGTCGGCTCGCGCTCCAGCGGTGGTGGCGGCGGTACGGGCACCTCGTACGAGAGCAACACCGCCGTGGCGATCCCGGACAACGGGCCGGCCGTCACCTCGTCGATCACGGTCTCCGGCCGGACCGGGAACGCGCCGAACAACCTCCAGGTGACGCCGAACATCACCCACACCTGGCGCGGCGACCTGGTGGTCGATCTCGTCGGTCCGTCCGGGACGTCGTACCGCCTGAAGAACTTCAGCTCGTCGGACTCGGCGGACAACGTGACCGATACCTACACGGTCAACGCCTCGTCGGAATCGGCCAATGGAACGTGGACTCTGAAGGTCCAGGACCAGGCCGCGCAGGACGTCGGAACGATCAACGGCTGGAAGCTGACATTCCCGTAAACCGCAGGACAGCGGCATGAACGACGGGCGCCGTCCGGGGGTCCGACTCCCCCGGGCGGCGCCCTTGTTACATGGCCGCAACGTTCACCCAACACCTGTTTTTCGGCCAACATCACTTCAGGGTCCTGACATGTACGCGACCTTGATGTCACTCTTCCTTCACCCGCCGCACAGCACAGCAACTTCACATCACCACAGCCGGGCAGGTAACCCCACTCCGCCCGGACTCCCCACACCATGAAGGAGCTTGAGTGAGCCCCCTCTACGCGCGTCACAAGCGCACCACTCTCGCCATTGCCACCGCTGTCGCCGCCGGCGCCCTGCTCACCACGGGTCTGACCTCCAACGCCTCCGCGGCCGCCAAGCAGCCGCTGACCGCAGCACCCGCCGCGCTCTCCAACTCCGCCCACATCGCCCTGATCCACCAGGCGCAGGCGGACGTCGCCGAGACCGCGCAGCAGATAGGCCTCGGCGCCAAGGAAAAGCTGATCGTCAAGGACGTCGTCAAGGACGTCGACGGCACGGTCCACACGCGCTACGAGCGCACCTACGCGGGCCTGCCGGTGCTCGGCGGCGACATCGTCGTGCACACCTCCAAGGCCGGCAAGACCGAGGGCATCACCAAGGCGACCAAGGCGACCATCAAGGTGGCCTCGCTGAAGCCGCAGGTCACCACCGCCAAGGCCGAGAAGACGGCGCTCACCGCCGCCCGGACCCTGGGCTCCACCAAGTCGGCCGCCGACGGCGCCCGCAAGGTCATCTGGGCCGGCTCCGGCACCCCCGTCCTCGCCTACGAGACCATCGTCGGCGGCTTCCAGGACGACGGCACCCCGAACAAGCTGCACGTCATCACCGACGCGGCCACCGGCAAGAAGCTCTTCGAGTACCAGGGCATCGAGAACGCGACCGGCACCGGCAAGACGCTGTACTCCGGCACGGTCAGCCTCACCACCTCGCTGTCGGGTTCGACGTACTCGCTGACCGACGCCTCCCGCGGCGGCCACAAGACGTACAACCTGAAGCACGGCACCAGCTCCGGCACCGGCACCCTGTTCACCAACACCACGAACACCTGGGGCACGGGCGCGGCCTCCAGCTCCTCCACCGACGTGACCGCGGCCGCCGACGCCGCCTACGGCGCTCAGGAGACCTGGGACTTCTACAAGAGCACCTTCGGCCGCAGCGGCATCAAGAACGACGGTGTCGGCGCCTACTCCCGCGTCCACTACGGCAGCTCGTACGTCAACGCGTTCTGGGACGACAGCTGCTTCTGCATGACCTACGGCGACGGTGCCAGCAACACCCACCCGCTCACCTCGCTGGACGTGGCCGGCCACGAGATGAGCCACGGCGTGACCGCCAACACCGCGGGCCTCGACTACAGCGGCGAGTCCGGCGGCCTGAACGAGGCGACCTCCGACATCTTCGGCACGGGCGTCGAGTTCTACGCCAACAACTCCTCCGACCCGGGTGACTACCTGATCGGCGAGAAGCTCAACATCAACGGCGACGGCACCCCGCTGCGCTACATGGACCAGCCCAGCAAGGACGGCGGCTCCGCCGACTACTGGTCCTCGTCCGTCGGCAACCTCGACGTGCACTACTCGTCGGGTGTGGCGAACCACTTCTTCTACCTGCTGTCCGAGGGCAGCGGCTCGAAGACGATCAACGGGGTCAGCTACAACTCCCCGACGAAGAACAGCTCCACCATCACCGGCATCGGCCGGGACAAGGCACTGCAGATCTGGTACAAGGCGCTGACCGAGTACTTCACCTCCAGCACCAACTACTCGGGCGCCCGCGCCGGCACCCTCTCGGCGGCTGCCGCGCTCTACGGCTCCAGCAGCACCGAGTACGCGACGGTGAAGGCGGCCTGGACCGCGGTCAACGTCACCTCGTGACGCGCTAGCACAGTGTGCGGGCGGGCCCCCGGGAGCGCGACCTCCCGGGGGCCCGCCCTACCCTTGTCTCCCATGTCCTTCACGTACGACGCGGTGGGCGCGACTCGCGAGAACCTCGCCGCCTGCCCGCCGGGCTTCCACCCCCTGTATGTACGCACGCGCATAGGCGAGGGCCAGGAGGTCTTCCGCCGGGCCGCCGAGGCGGTCCTCACCTGGGAACTGCACCGCGCCCTGGGCGTGGGCATCGACGCCGGCGCCGACCGCGCGGCCCCCGACGTCGATGTCACGGTCACCCTGGCCGGTCTCATCAAGGCCCCCTGCCGCATCGTCTGGGCCGTCGAGGAACCCCGCCGCGCGGGCTGGGCCTACGGCACCCTCACCGGCCACCCCGAATCCGGCGAGGAGGCCTTCGTGGTCGACCGCACGGGCGACGGCACGGTATGGCTGACGGTCGCGGCGTTCAGCAGGGCCGCCAAGTGGTACGCCCGAGCAGCCGGCCCGGCCACCCGCGGCCTCCAGCACGCATACGCCCGCCGCTGCGGAGCGGTACTGCGACGCCTGTGCGCGGGGCTCTCCGAGGACTGACCGACGGAGCGAGGCCGGCTGCCTCGCCCCGCAGCACGGGTCAGCGCATCAGTACCCCGGCCCCGTCCGCCGCTCCCGCCGAAGGGGCTGTCACCAGGCCCAGCTCGGCTCCCGAGGCGAGGAGCCGGTGGGAGGGGAGGATGCGGACCGTGTAGCCGTAGGGGCCGGTGCGGTCCAGGGAGAGGGGGCCTTCGTAGGTCCAGTGGCCCTCCAGGTCGGGGCCTCCGGTCGGCTTCAGCGGGACCGTCGCCGCGTCCGTGATGCGGTCCTCCGGGTCGACGCGGCCGGAGACGGCCTGCACCTCCACGTCGTCGGGGCCGAGGTCGCCCAGGCGGACGCGGACGCGCAGGGCGAGGGTGGTGCCCAGTTCGGCGGTGGCCGTCGCGGCCGTGGTCGCCACGTGGTCGACGGTCACACCGTGCCAGGCCGCCCGCACCCTGTTCTTCCAGGCGGACAGTTCACGGGCCGCGTCGGGGGTCATGACCCGGTGGGCGTGGGCCGCGGGGGTGTAGAGGCGCTCCACGTACTCGCGGACCATCCGGCCGGCCAGCACCTTGGGACCGAGGAGGGTGAGGGTCTGGCGGACCATCTCGATCCAGCGGTCGGGCAGTCCGGTCCGGCCGCGCTCGTAGAAGCGGGGGGTGACGCGTTGTTCGAGGAGGTCGTAGAGGGCGGCCGCCTCGATGTCGTCACGGCGGTCGGGGTCGGTACCGGCGCCGTCCGCCGTGGGGATCGCCCAGCCGAAGTCCGGCTGGAACCATTCGTCCCACCAGCCGTCCAGGACCGAGAGGTTGAGGCCGCCGTTCAGCGCCGCCTTCATCCCGCTCGTCCCGCACGCCTCCAGCGGGCGAAGGGGGTTGTTCAGCCAGATGTCGCAACCCGGCAGCAGCTTCTGCGCCATCGCCATGCCGTAGTCGGGCAGGAAGACGATGCGCCGGCGCACCCTCGGGTCGTCGGTGAACCGGACCAGTTCCTGCACCAGCCGCTTGCCGCCGTCGTCCGCCGGATGCGCCTTTCCGGCCACCACGATCTGGATCGGGCGCTCGGGGTGGAGCAGCAGGTCCATCAGCCGGTCGCGGTCGCGCAGCATCAGCGTGAGGCGCTTGTACGAGGGGACCCGGCGGGCGAATCCGATGGTGAGGACGTCCGGGTCGAGGGCCTGGTCGATCCAGCCCAACTCGGCCGTCCCGGAGCCCCGTTGCCGCCAGGACGCGCGCAGCCTCTCCCGCACCTCCAGCACCAGCTGTTCGCGCAGATCGCGGCGCAGATCCCAGATCTCCTGGTCGGCGACGTCGGCGACCGCGTCCCAGCGCTCGGCCCCGCCGACGGTCAGCGCGTCCTCGGTTCGGCGGTCACCGAGCTGCCGGGCGCCCAGCCGCACCACCTCCGGGGCCACCCAGGTCGGGGCGTGCACCCCGTTCGTCACGGAGGTGATCGGCACCTCGTCGGGGTCGAATCCCGGCCACAGCCCGGCGAACATCTCCCGGCTGACGTTGCCGTGCAGCAGCGAGACCCCGTTGGCGCGCTGGGCGAGCCGCAGCCCCATCACGGCCATGTTGAAGAGGTTGGGCTCGCCGCCGGGGTAGGTCTCCATGCCGAGCCGCAGGATGTGTCCGACGTCGATGCCGGGGAGTTCGGCGTCGGCACCGAAGTGGCGGGCGACCAGCTCGCGGTCGAAGCGGTCGATACCGGCCGGGACGGGGGTGTGGGTGGTGAAGACGGTGCCCGCCCGGACCGCTTCCAGGGCCGCGTCGAAGTCCAGCCCGCTGGCGGCGAGTTCGGCGATCCGCTCCAGGCCGAGGAAGCCGGCGTGCCCCTCGTTGGTGTGGAAGACCTCCGGCTCGGGGTGGCCGGTGAGACGGCAGTACGTCCGTACGGCGCGCACCCCTCCTATCCCCAGCAGCATCTCCTGGAGCAGCCGGTGTTCGCTGCCGCCGCCGTAGAGCCGGTCGGTGACCCCGCGTTCGCCGAGGTCGTTCTCCTCCACGTCGGAGTCCAGCATCAGCAGCGGCACCCGGCCCACCTGGGCCAGCCAGATCCGGGCGCGCAGCAGCCGCCCGCCGGGCAGCGCGAGGGAGACGTGCGCCGGGGTGCCGTCGGCCTCCTTCAGCAGCACCACGGGGAGTTCGTTGGGGTCGAGGACGGGATAGTGCTCCTGCTGCCAGCCGTCCCGGGACAGGGTCTGCCGGAAGTAGCCGTGCCGGTACAGCAGGCCGACCCCGATCAGCGGTACGCCGAGGTCGCTGGCCGACTTGAGATGGTCGCCGGCCAGGATGCCGAGACCGCCGGAGTACTGGGGCAGGGCGGCCGTGATGCCGAACTCGGGTGAGAAGTAGGCGACGGCGGCCGGGAGTCCGGCGGACTCGGGCCGCGACTGGTACCAGCGGTCGCCGGTCACATAGTCGCCGAGATCGTCGGCGACCGCGGTCAGACGGCGCAGGAAACGACGGTCGCCGGCCAGTTCGGCGAGCCGTGCCGGGGGCACGCTGCCGAGCAGCCGCACCGGGTCGCCCTCGCAGGCGGCCCAGCGCTCGGGGTCGACGGCCTGGAAGAGATCACGTGTCTCGGTGTGCCAGGACCAGCGCAGATTGCGGGCCAGGTCGCTGAGCGGGCGCAGGGGTTCGGGGAGAACGGGACGGACGGTGAACCGACGGATCGCCTTCACATTCCACCTCGGGCGTTTCGCGTTCGCGTGGGAGCCGTACGGCGGTGTGCGGCTCACGTCTGTCACGACGGTACCGGTGTCGGGGGTGCCTACGGGGGCTGCCGCCCCGGACGGGCCGGTTGCCGTCACGCCTCCTTGTGGGACCCGGCCGCGCACGAGACGCTGCCCTTCTGAGCTGAGGAGGGGGACTCACAGCCATGTCACGGACGCATACCCGGCGTCTGCGTCTGGCGGGGGGCTTGACCGCGGTCGTCACGGCCGCGGTGCTGTCGTCGGCCACCCTGCCCGCGCACGCCGTATCGGAGGGGACCGTACTCGGTGCCGGCCGGCCCGGCTCGGTCGGCGGAAGTTATCTGGTGACGCTCAAGGAAGGCATCAAGGGGCCGTCGACGGCCGGGAAGGGGATCATCACCCGCTATGGGGCGAAAATCAGCCATACTTACGACAGTGTGCTGAACGGCTACGCCGTCAGAGCAAGCGCTGCACAGGCCAGACGCCTTGCCGCCGACTCCCGGGTCGACTCCGTCGTCCAGGACAGCCGTGTCCGCCTGGAACGCACCCAGAAGAACCCGCCGTCCTGGGGCCTGGACCGCGTCGACCAGGCGGCTCTGCCGCTCGACAAGGCCTACACCTGGCCGCAGTCGGCGGGCGCGGGCGTCACCGTCTACGTGATCGACACCGGCGTCCGCATCAGCCACCGCGACTTCGGCGGCCGGGCGAGCTACGGCTGGGACTTCGTCGACGGCGACCGGAACGCGGACGACGGCAACGGCCACGGCACCCATGTCGCCGGCATCATCGCGGGCACGAAGTACGGCGTCGCCAAGCAGGCCAGGATCGTCTCCGTACGGGTCCTGGACGACTCCGGGGCGGGGACCACCACCCAGGTCATCGCCGGTATCGACTGGGTCACCGCGCACGCGCGCGGGCCGGCGGTCGCCAACCTCAGCCTGGGCGGCTACCACAGCGTCCAACTCGACACCGCCGTACGGAACTCGATCAGGTCCGGGGTGACCTACACGGTCGCGGCCGGCAACGACGACCGCCCCGCCGCCGGCTACTCACCGGCCGACGTACCGCAGGCCCTCACCGTCGGCGCCACGGACCGCACCGACACCCGCGCGGCCTTCTCCGACTTCGGTTCCGCGGTCGACCTGTTCGCCCCGGGCGTGGCGATCACCTCGGACTGGAACGCGAGCGACACCGCCAAGGCGACCTGCTCGGGTACGTCGATGGCGGCACCGCACGTGGCGGGCGCCGCCGCGCTCTATCTCGCCGGCCACCCGAAGGCCGGCCCGGCCCAGGTCGCCAAGGCGCTGATTGCGGGCGCGGCGAGCGGGAAGGTGTCCGATGCGGGGCCCGGCTCGCCCGACAGACTCCTGCGGGTGCCGGAGTCGTAAAGCGGTTTCTGGTATGCGATCACGCCACCGGCCCCGTTCGCGCGGAACGGGGCCGGTCTTGTGCGTAGACATACGGCTGAGTAGTTAACAAAGTGCCGGATTGCCCACCCGAATAGGGTGGGAAGGCTCCTCCGGTACACCCCACGGACACACCACAGATGCATCCTTGGACCCATCCGCAGGATCACCCGCAGGAATCCCCCGCAGGACACCTCCCCACCACCCATCCGCCCACACCCTCGTTGCCGCGGACAGGAGCGGTCATGCCCGCCACGCACCACACGTCAGCACCCACGACACGGCGCAGCACGTCGCCCGGCGCCACACCCCCCGCGGACGAGGCCACCGCCGTCGGCCGCATCCCCGTCCTCGATGTCCGCCCTCTGATCCAGCAGGGGCGCCGGCCCGCCAAAGCGGTGACCGGGGAGTCGTTCGAGGTCACCGCCACCGTCTTCCGCGAGGGCCATGACGCCGTCGCCGCCAATGTCGTACTGAAGGACCCGAAGGGCCGCCCGGGCCCCTGGACCCCGATGCGGGAGCTCGCCCCGGGCACCGACCGCTGGGGCGCCACCGTCACCGTCGACGGGAAACCGGGCCGTTGGACCTATCAGGTCGAGGCCTGGGGGGATCCGGTCGCCACCTGGCGCCATCACGCACAGATCAAGATCCCGGCCGGCATCGACACGGATCTGGTCCTGGAGGAGGGCGCACGGCTCTACGAGCGGGCGGCCGCCGCCATACCCAAGCGCGGGAAGCGGGAGGTCCTGCTGGCCGCCGTGGAAGCCCTCCGTGACGAGGACCGGCCCGCCCCCTGGCGGCTGGCCGCCGCCCTCACCCCCGCGGTCGACAAGGTCCTGGCCCGCTACCCGCTCCGGGAACTGGTCACCGCCTCCGAGCCGCTGCCGCTCCTCGTGGAGCGCGAACGGGCCCTGTACGGCTCCTGGTACGAGTTCTTCCCGCGTTCCGAGGGCACGCCCGAGCGGCCGCACGGCACTTTCCGGACAGCCGCCCGGCGGCTGAAGCCGATCGCCGACATGGGCTTCGACGTCGTCTACCTCCCGCCGATCCATCCGATCGGGACCACGTTCCGCAAGGGCCGCAACAACACCCTGGCCCCGGGGCCGGACGACGTGGGCGTGCCCTGGGCCATCGGCTCCCCCGAGGGCGGGCACGACGCGGTCCATCCGGACCTGGGCACCGTCGAGGACTTCCAGTGGTTCGTGGAGCAGGCGAAGGGGCTCGGCCTCGAAGTCGCCCTGGACTTCGCGCTGCAGTGCTCGCCGGACCACCCCTGGGTGGAGAAGCATCCCGAGTGGTTCCACCACCGGCCGGACGGCACCATCGCCTACGC
>NZ_JBIWOA010000077.1:0-19101 GCF_044767525.1 Streptomyces sp. NPDC101234
CGACCAGACACTCGAAGCAATGGCACACGTCGAACAGGGCCGCACCAAAGCCGGCAAAGTCGTGATCTCCATGACCCCCGACAACAACTGAAATCCAACGAGGGACAAGGCCAGCCTCGCGGACTGCCACGCTCCGGGCCTCTCGGGCCTGTGCGAGCCCCGGCCGGGCCCGCCGACGCCGGGTCGCACAGGCCCCCGGATGTGCCCCCTACACGGGGGCACGACCGCGTGTCGGGTTGTCCCGAGACAGGGGTTACGCCGGGGGAGAGAGCGCGGCTCCGTGACGAGCCGCCCAGGGGCACCGCCAGACGCAGCCGCCGTCGAACAGGCGGTGCCAGGCCGCGCCTGAGCCGAGCGGAGCGTTCCCAACGGCGGCTCACGGTCCGGAGGGACGGCGGTCGCCCTCGCGCCGCCGTACGCGACGGGCTCGGACCTGGGGCCACATCGGCCGGAGCCCGGTGACGCGGGTCAGAGGCCGGAGCTCGGAGCCGGATGCCCCGTCGCCCCATGCACATCCCTTGACGAATTCGGCACTAGACGTTCGCTCTCGTGTTCCGCCGACGCGCGGCCAGCTGGCTCGGCGACTCGCCGTACCAGCGCTGGCACGCTCGGGAGTAGCTGCTCTGCTCGGAATAGCCGAGCATGGTCGCGATCTGCGATGCCTGCACCCCGGTCGCGGCGAGTCGCCAGGCCATGGTGCGCCGAACGTCGTCGAGGATCTCCTCGAAGGATGTGTCCGATTGGGCGAGCCTGCGCTGGACGGCCCGCGGATGCATGGCCATCTCACGCGCAACGACGGGCAGGCTGGCCCGGTTGACCGCCAGCAGCCGCTGGATCAGCTCGTGGACGTGGTCGGCGAACGAGTGGTCGCGCCGGACCAGCGCGAGGTAGTTCTCCGCCAGTGTCAGCGCCGCGGCATCCCGTCCGCGAATCGGCCTGGTCAGCACGTGGTTCGGCAGATGCACGGAGTTCAGGTCGCTTCCGAACTCGAGTGGACAGCCGAACATGTCGCGATACGTCTCGGCCGGGGAGATCCGGCGGTGCTGCATGGTGACCTTGAGCGGGACGAAGTCGTCACCAGCCATGAGACGGAAGGCGCCGACCGCAATGCCGAGCCCCCTCTCCACCACCTGATCGCGGTGCGGGAGTTGCCGCAGGGTGATCGTGAAGGTGTACACCGCAGCTCGCGGTCCGCGCCGGAGCCCGGCGGTATCGGCGGGGGCACAGTTGTGCAGGTATCGCGAGACCCCCTCGATGGCGTCAGCGACGGTCTCCGAGTGGCGGATGATGACCGCGACCGGCCCGAGGATCTTGATGTCCTGGCTGCGCGCCAGACGCATACCGAAATCGGGGCAATCCAGTTCCCGCGCCGCGGCACCGATCACCGACGCCGCCGCGGTGTAACTGATGAAGCGCTCGTAGTCGCCGGCCGCCTCGGGGTCGACCCCATGCGCGCGCATCAATGCCTCGGCATCGCCGCCGAGGCTCGACACCAGGTCCTCGAACGCGAGGAGTGCGCTGCCCCTCGTGAGATTCACCACAGTCGCAATATGCTAAGCATTTGTCGCGTGAAGTCAAGCTCTCACCACCTCGCACTGCCACGCTGGCCCCTGAGGTCAGAGGGTCGCGCAGAGGAAAGGGAGTGCGAGCTATGTCGTCTCTCAAGAGACTCACCGTCCTGGGACCAGGCGTACTGGGTAGTCAGATCGCTTGGCACAGCGCGTTCAAGGGCAAGACGGTCACCGTTTACGGCATCACGCAGGACACCGTCGACCGCTGCCGAACCGCGCACGAGCAGTACGCCGCCGTCTACCGGTCGGAGCTCGGCGCCGGCGACGTGGACATCAGCGCCACGCGACAGCGCCTGGCCTACAGCACCGACCTGGCTGCCGCGGTCGCGGAGGCCGACCTGGTGATCGAGGCGGTGCCGGAGATCCCCGGAGTGAAGACTGCGGTCTTCGAGGAGATGGCCAAGCTCCTCCCTCCGCACACGCTCGTCGCGACGAACTCCTCCACGCTGCTGCCGAGTGACTTCGCATCTGCCACCGGCCGTCCGGACAAGTTCTGCGCACTCCACTTCGCCAACATGATCTGGGCCATGAACTACGCCGAGGTCATGGCCCACCCCCTGACCTCGCGCGAAACGCTCACGGAGGTGACGGAGTTCGCCGTCGAGATCGGCATGGTGCCGATCGCACTCCGCAAGGAGCAGAACGGCTATGTCGCCAACAGCTGGGTCGTTCCCATGCTGAGCGCCGCACAGACGCTGGTGACCAACGGCATTGCCACACCCGAGGACGTGGACCGCACGTACCTACTCACGGGCGGCAAGGTCGGGCCGTTCGGCATGATCGACATGATCGGCATGAAGACGTGTCACAACGTCCTCTCCTACTGGGGAAGTGTGAGTGGCGACGCGCAGATGAACGCCAACGCCGAGTACATCAAGACGCGCTTCCTCGACCGCGGGCTGCTGGGACTACAGACCGGCAGGGGTTACTACGAATATCCCGATCCGGCTTTCGAACGCCCCGACTTCCTCGCGGTTCCCGACATCGCCGTCGTACCGGACCTCGTGACGCTGATGTCGCCGGAGACAGAGGATCCGGCATGACCGCGGTCGACGCGACGACGACGAAACCTGGAGATGTCGACGTGCTGGTCGTCGGCGCCGGCGTCCCCGGCATCGCCTGGGCTGCCACCTGAGGAGAAGGAAGCCGGCCCGGGCCTTCGCGATCGTCGACAGCCGCAACCCGATGGGCGCGGCCCCGGACCCCTTCCGCTGCCCGTGCACCCGGTCCGACTCCGACCTGCACACCTTCAGCTTCGGGTCACATCGCCGGGCAGCCGCGGGTCCGAGAACCGGAGAAAAGGGGAAATACGGATGCGAACGCCGTCGCCCCCTGCCGGTCGGCCACTTCATGGCCTCCGGCCTCGCCAGATCAACGACGGAACATCACAAGGAGCAGAGCAGTGAGAGGCACTGTCACCATCATCGACAAGGGCAACGTACGGGTGCACAGCTACATGGCTCCCGACGCCGGTCTGAACGTCACCACCCAGCTGATCGAGACCCCGGGCAGGCTCGTCGCGGTGGACGGCCAGGTCAACGTCGCGGACGCCGACGAGGTCGTCGCATACGCCAAGGAGCTCGGCAAGCCGTTGGACCGGCTCATCGTCACACATGCACACCCGGACCACTACCAGGGGGCGGCCCGTTTCAGCGCCCCCATCCACGCGCTGGAGGTCGTACGTGACCAGATGGCGGCGCGGGGCGACCTTCAGGACCTCAACGGCGTCCCGGTGCCGGCAGCGGAGACGGCCCCCACCGACCTGATCACCCCGGGTACCGAGGTCGTCGACGGCGTTCCGTTCGTCTTCGAGGCCGTCTCCGGCGGTGAGACCACCGATCAGCTGCTGATCCGGTTGCCCGAGCAGGGCGTGCTGGTGGCACAGGACCTCGTCTACCACCACACGCACATGTTCGTCGGAAACAACGACATCGCCCGCTGGGAGGTCATCCTGGCCGAGCTCGCCGACCCGGCCTACGACACGATCCTGCCTGGGCACGGGCTGCCCGCGGGACCGGCCGTGCTCGCCGAGAACGCCGAGTACCTGAGGGCCGCCCGCGAGCTTCTCGGCGACGACGGCGAAGCCTACAAGAAGGCCATCATCGAGCGCTTCCCCGCCCTCGGCGTTCCCTTTGTGATCGACATCAGCAACTACTACCTGTTCGGCACCCGACCCGCCTGACCGCTTCACCCCCCAGCCCGGCGCCGGCGCGGCAGACCCGCGTCCGACAGCTCGATGCGTCGGACTACGCCTGCTGGGACGGCTCCCCCTGCCACGAACACCTCGTGTGCGAGGCGGCTCTGTCAGCCTGAACCGAGATCCGGAGTCACCTGGGTTCCGGCCGCCAGATCGACGTGATCCCCGGCCTGGGCGATCGCGTCTCTTGTCTGTGCAGGCTGGCGGGGGCGCCGAGGTGAGGGCCGGCACGGGGCGGTGGCGCCTGCTGTGGTGGTCGAGCGCCACGGTCGGCTCCACCACGGCGAGAGGCGATCAGGGGGTCTGGTTGACCAGGCCCAGGTATTCACCCAGCTGGTACTCGGCGTCGAGCCCCTTGTCGGCGACCAGCGCGCCGAGCGCCGCCGCCCGGGTCATGAACCCGGGGGTCGTCAACGAGTGCGTGAACTCGCCGTAGGCGGTGACCAGGTCGGTGTCCGGCGGCAGTGTCGCCCGGCCGACCATCGCCTTCGCGGTCGCCAGTGCCTGCCGGTCGAAGGAGGCGAGGCGGGCGACTGTCGCGTCGAGGAAGGCGTCGAGTTCTGCGTCGGGCAGTGCTCGCGTGACCCATCCCCAGCGTTCGGCCAGGTCGGCGTCGTAGTCGGCGCTGCCGAGGATGGCCTCAAGCGCCCGGTCGCGGCCTATGGAGCGGGGAAGCCGCTCGGTTCCGCCTCCGCCGGGGACGATCCCGATTCCGACCTCGGGCTGGCCGAAGACCGCTGTCTCGCGACTGGCGTACCGAAGGTCGCAGGTAAGGGCCAGCTCATTGCCGGCACCTCGAGTGCGGCCACGGATGGCCGCGATGCTGATGAACGGGGCCTTGCTCAACCGCAGGACCATGTCGGTCCAGACCGGCGCGTCGTCCTCGTGCTCGGGCACAGGGAGGTCGTTGGCGGCGGCGCCGTCGAAGTGGTTGATGAAGAAGTCGGGAGTCTCGCTGGAGAAGACGACAACCTGGATATCGGGGTCGCTCTCGAACTCCCGGACGATCTCGTGCAACCTCACCACCGTCTCGGGAACCACCAGGTTCGCCGGAGGATTCGCGAACATGATCCTGGCGGTCTGCGGGGTCGTACGCTCGAGGCGGATCGTGCTGGGGTGGGTCATCCGATCGTCTCCATTCCGTGATGGCTGCTCGTTCCGTGCGGGCGGTTCAGAGCCGGACGACCATCTGTCTGAGGATCTCGCCGGGTATCGGCGCACGCGACGCGCTCACAAGCCGTACCCCTCGCCCCGTCGTCCGAGCCCGCACGCCGATGCCCCGGAAGGTGCCCTTGACCTGGACAATCCGGTCGGCCACGCTGGCGACCACGCTCTGTCGAAGTTCGCCGTCCAATGATGACAACGGCCTGGCCCCCTTCAGCGGTCGCCTGTACGTCGAAATCTCCGGCACGGGTGTGGCATCAGCCCCACGATCGTGTCAGTTGGCCGTCCCTCTAGCTTGGCTTCATGCGACCAATACTTGACAAGAGACGACAATGAGCCGGTCGTGCCAGGGACTCGGCCCTGCTGCAATGCCGTGGCGGCCGACCGCATCGCGGCCGGAACCGAGGGAACCGGCGACCGGCTCGGCGAGCAGCGTCGTGGCCCTGCGCGGGGAACGAGAGGTTGCCACGCTCCGTTCTTCGAGAGCCGAGGGGTGGTATCCCCCTCTGTTGCTCGGCAGTCGGGCCAGTCGGGTGCCGTCGAGGAAGCGGCGCGGCACGGGCACGGCCCGCTGGAATCAGCCCAGCACGCATCGTCCGTCATACCGGGTGACTGGTCCGAGGCAGACCTGCGCTTCCAGGCTGAGCACGTCGCCACCCATCGGCTGCACAACGGCGGCTACAACTGCGTGGCGGGCAGGTGGTCGTCGTCAGCTCCGACTGGGCACAGAAGGATCGGTTCCTGGCGCAGCTGCGGGACGCATTGGCCAGTGCACCCGCGCGTCCCGCCTACTACCCGGGAAGCGACGATCGGGTGGCGCAGGCCCTCGCGTCGTACCCCGGCGCGGAGCGCGTCGGCGGACGAGTGCTCATCGAGAACCTCGACCCCGGTGCGCCGGGACCGGCGCTGACCACCGCGTACTTCGCCTCCGTCCTGGCCGTTCTCGAACTGCCCGGAAACGCCGGAGGGTTCCTGGACAAGGCAGTCCGCACCACGAACGGGAAGTTCGCCGGGACGCTCGGCGTGAACCTCATCGCGCACCCCCGCACCATCGCCGCGCTGGGCCCGACCCTCGACGAGGCGATCGCCGAACTGCGCTACGGAACGGTCGCGCTGAACGCGTGCACGGGCGACCGCGACGGCCAGCTGGGGTGCCTTCCCCGGCCACACCCTCGACGACGTACAGAGCGGGATCGACGTAGCGCACAACGCCGCACTCCTGGACGGTCCGGAACGCACTGTCATACAGGGCCCCTTCCGTCCCGCCCCCGATCGGTCCTGTACGGGGGAGCTCTCGATGTCCCCCAGGCTCTCGTGGTTCGTCACCAACCGCACCGCCGTCACCACTGGACGTCTGATCACCCGCTTCGCCGCTTCGCCCCGCTGGTCCGCGCTGCCCGGAATCTTCGCCGCCGCGCTGCGTGGCTGACCACTGCGGTTCCAGACACCCCATGATCGTGGCCTTCTTGGTCTTCATCGGGGTGTCTTCGGGTTCGGGGCCCCACGTCGCGGCGACGGCGGCGACCCACGCCATCACGATTCCCCCCTCCATGATCCGGCTGTGCGCCGCCGACATCGGCACGGCACTCCTGATCGGCTTGTCGTGCGACGGCGCCCAGGCCCCAGTGCACGGTACTGATGGGCCGCCTCGTCGCCTGCTCTGCCGCGGCGGCGGGTCTGCGGGGCCCCAGTTTCGTGCACGTCGCCAAGGTCCCGATCACCTTGGTGACGCTCGCGGTGATCACCATGCCGGCCCTCAGAGGGTTCGACCGGGATCCCGGCTCTCTACTCCCGGCCGCGGTGGCGCGCAGCATGGCACCGGGCGCCGTCCGAGGCCGGGCTTCTGATCGTGCACGGCGAGCCTCAGGTCGCTCGACACATTCGGCAATCACGTGGTCTTCATCCTCGGTACGGCCGTGATGCCCCACCTGATGGTGCGGGTCGGCGCGTCGCGGACCGGGCGTACTGCCCAGCTCCATGAGTATCGTCACGACCCCGGTCGGGTCTTCGCCCTCCTCCTGATCCACCGGCTTCGCATCGGCGCCGTGGCGGGCGCGACAGACAGCACCGCAGTCGATACCACTGGGCGGTCATCCTCGACCCTGCCGACCTGGGACGTACTCGGTGACGGTTCGGCGGGGCCTGTCGTGCTCATCACCCTCTTGGCGTGCGTCGTCTTCCTCAGCGTGCTCATCAACGTGACCAGTGTGGTCCGCTGCCGCCGTCTCCATCACCCGTGACGTGTTTGCGTCGGGCAAGGTCAGCCGGGTCCCGCGCCACCGATCCGCAGCGGTAACGGGCCGGGGCGCGGACTACCCACACCGGCACCTCAACCCGGCGGCGACCACACATGCGACCCGGCCGACGAGACCCCGACGAATCTCGGTCCACACATCCACGCTCCCTGAGTTTACTTTTCTATACTCAGCCAGTAGCGTCACGATCAGCACATCGACCCGACTGCCGCACGGGGACCCCGTGACGGCACCCACCTTGTAAGGATCGCCATCATGGGAATCAGCCCAGAGGCACAGCAGTTCGCAGAGTTCCTCGCGAGCGTGAGCGCGAAGTCGTCGACACCGGGCCTCGACCTCGCCGTCATCCGCGACATCGTCGACTCGAACCACAAGGCTTCCACCGAGCCGGAGGGCGTCACCTACGCCGAGGTGGATGCCAACGGTGTCCCCGCCCTGTGGTGCATCCCCGAGGGCGCCGACCCCGACCGGGCCCTGCTCCACTTCCACTTCGGCGGATCGGTCACCGCCTCGATGCACTCCGACCGCAAGGCCGCCGGCCACATCGCGAAGGCGGCCGGCGCCCGCTCCCTGGTGGTCGACTTCCGTCTGGCGCCCGAACACCCCCACCCGGCCCAGCTCGACGACGCCGAGTCGGCCTACCGGTGGCTGCTCTCCCAGGGCTACGAGCCCCAGAACATCGGCAGCACCGGCCACTCGATCGGCGGAACGCTCGCGGTGCTGCTGCCGCTGCGTCTGCTGGCGAAGGGCGAGGCGACCCCGGGCGCGATCGTCAGCGTCTCGCCGTGGACCGACCTCACCATCCAGCACGCGTCGGTGGACGAGAACGAGGACAACGACAAGATGCTCAGCAGGACCACACTCGAACTCTTCCGAGGAGCCTGGCTTCAGGACCCCGCGGTGGACTTCGCCGACCCCCAGGTCAGCATCGCCAACGCAGACCTGACGGGTCTGCCGCCCACGATCGTCTTCTACGGGGAGTACGAGACCCTCGCCGACGACGGTGCCGCGCTGGGACAGCGGCTCGCGGACTTCAAGGTCACTTCCGAGGTCCACTCGGTGCCCGAGGGACAGCACTCGTTCGTCCTGGGCGCGGGCCGTGTGCCCGAGGTGGACGAGGCGATTGGGCAGATGGGGCAGTGGCTCCGCACGCACCTCGGCGCCTGACCAGCATCGCCACTCGTTGACACAGGGCTGCGGCGAACTCGGCCGTAGCCCTGTCCGGCAGTGGCTGCCGCCACGGAGCAGTTCTTCCCGCTCCTCCGGACTCAACGGACCCTAACCGCCCGCACTCGAAGCCGCCGAGGCAGCCCGCGACCGCGCGACCCACTGGCGCAGCGACTCCGGGGTGAACTCCCCCGAGTACCTCGCAGTACCCATGGAGACATCCTCTCCACGGACCCGTAGATCCGCTTCTCAGAAGCGTCCACTGTTCGAGGTGAAGCCCAATACATCTGGGACAATGGGGCACCGCACATAACGGGTCATGGTCCATCTGATTGGACCGGCGGCTCCTCAGCCATAAGCTTCCATCATGGAACGCAAGAGCTTTCAGGACATGAACTGCCCGATCGCACTGGCGCTGGAAAGGGTCGGCGAATGGTGGAGCATCCTCATCCTGCGCGACGCGACACACGGCATCACCCGGTTCGACGGCTTCCAGAAGAGTCTGGGCATCTCGCCGAACTCCCTGACCCGACGACTCAACTCGCTCGTCCAAGCAGGACTCCTCGAACGACGGCGCTACAGCGAACGCCCTCCACGAGATGAGTACATCCTCACCGAGGCGGGGCGCGCCTTCCAACCCGTACTCGTCACCCTGACCACCTGGGGCAACAGTCACTACCCGCCCGCCTCACCAAACGTCCGGCTCGTCGACAGAGAGTCCGGCACCGATGTCGATCCTGTGCTGATCGACCGCTTGACGGGCCACCCCATCGACGAGGAACACACGACGCTCCTACCCGGACCAGCGGCCGACGATCTGCTCCGAGCAGCACTCGAACAGAGAGACACAGCCCCACGAACATAGAGTGACTATCGCCACGATAGCCAGTTACTTGCATGACGATAGTGACTCCCCTACCGTATCGGCCATGCCCGCAAACGGGCCGAGAACACCCAGGCGGCCCGCTCGGACGACATGCCGAGCACCGTCGCTGACCGCTGCCAGCCAGAAGAGCCACACGACGAGGTGTGCCATGAGCGCTTCAGCAAGCGAGCAGGCCCCGCGCAGGGAGCCGCTACCCACAACGCAATGCACACATCCCGGTCAGCCGTCTTGCGATCACGCCTGCAGGCCAGTCCGGAGCTACTCGGTGAGCGGGTCGCCTACGTCTTCGTCTTTCTTAGCGTGGCACGCTGCAGTAACCCGCTCAGCCTCGTACCACCGAGGACGTCGACAGCGGATATTCCAATACTGACCAGCGCGGGCACAGCCGCACCGCTGGACGCCTGGACGTGACCGCGCTGGTCGTCGGTTGGTGAGCCCTCTGCTTCATCGTGCGCTCCGTGTCGCTGGTGCACGATGAACAGCCTCGCCGCGATGTGCGAGCTCGCTGATCCGCGTCGGCCGTAACCCGGTCTCACCGACGAACGACACAGACCCGAGGATCATCAGATCCGACCTGTCTGACCCAACCCATCGGATCCCCTGTTGGACCGCATCCGCGTGCTTCAGGAGTAAGCCAACCGATCCGAGACCGGGGGGATCCAGTACCCGCAGCACCCGTTCAAGGCGTCACGAACGCCTGCTTGAGTCGAGGCAACGCGGGCCCAGCGGCAAACAGTTCCCAGCATCACGCTACTCCACGCCGCGTCCCTAAAACGGCCTGAAGCACCCGAAGTGGGCCAGGGCGCGGAGGGCGTAGCCGCGACGGGGAACGGCGACGCGGTTCCAGGGACCGGAACCTCGCCGTCCGAGCACATCACACGAACACCACGAGTCGAGAGAAGACGCACATGAGCCGCGCCGCTGCTGCATCACCGAGACTGGAGTACTTCGACGTACTGATCGTGGGCGCCGGCATCTCCGGTATCGATCTGGGCTACCACCTCAAGAAGAAGCAGCCGGGCCGGACCTTCGCCATCGTCGACGGCCGCGACGCTATCGGCGGCACATGGGACCTCTTCCGCTACCCGGGCATTCGGTCGGACGCCGACATGCAGAGCTTCGGCTTCGAGTTCAAGCCGTGGACGAAGGACAACGCGATAGCCGACGCCCGCGAGATTCTCGACTACCTGCAGGAGGCGATCGTCGAGAACGACCTCGATCGCCACCTTCACCTGGGGCACAAAGTGCTCCGCGCGGCCTTCTCCTCCAGCGAGGCACGCTGGACCGTCACCCTCAAGCGCGTGAGCGACGGCGAGGAGTTCGACGTCACCTGCGGCGTGCTGTTCTCCGCCGCCGGCTACTACGACTACTCCGGTGGGTACACTCCCCACTTCGAGGGGCGTGACAACTTCAGCGGCCGGATCGTCCACCCGCAGTTGTGGCCGGAGGATCTCGATCACACCGGCAAGAAGGTCGTCATCATCGGCAGTGGTGCCACCGCCGTGACGCTTCTGCCGACGATGGCGGCCCAGGCCGGCCACGTCACGATGCTGCAGCGGTCACCTTCGTACGTCCTGCCGGTCCCGCGCCAGGACCCCATAGCCAACACGCTGCGCAAGCTGCTGCCGGAGACTGCTGCCTGGCGGTTGACTCGGAAGATCAACATCAACCGCCAGCGTCTGATCCTCGCTCTCAGCCGACGTTACCCGAAGCAGGTACGCCGTCTGATCCGCAGGCTCAACGCCGGTGCGCTGCCCAAGGACTATGCCGTCGACACTCACTTCAATCCCCGGTACAACCCGTGGGACCAGCGGCTCTGCGTGGTTCCCGACTCCGACATGTTCAGGGCCATTTCCAGCGGCAGGGCGTCCGTCGCCACGGATCACATCGTGCGGTTCACCGCGAACGGGATCCTGCTCCAGTCGGGTACCGAACTCGAAGCCGACATCATCGTCACGGCCACCGGGCTGAACATGCTGCCTTTCGGAGGCATCGATCTGCAGGTCGACGGGCAGGCGATCGACCTCCATGACCATCTCGTCTACAAGTCCATGATGGTCAGCGGTGTACCCAACTTCGCGTTCGCGCTGGGGTACACCACCAACGCGTGGACGCTGAAGATCGACCTTGTCGCCGACCATCTGTGCCGGCTGCTCGCCCACATGGACCGCCACGGATATTCCATCGTCACCCCGGTGGTCGACGATCCGACGCTCGTCCGGGGACCGTTCCTCGACATGGACACGGCGTACATCAAGCGCGCCATGCACCTGTTCCCGCAGCAGGGTTCCCGCGGGCCGTGGACGGTGGACCAGAACTACGCGCTCGACCGTGCCCGGCTGCATGGCCCGATCGAAGACCCCGCACTCAACTTCACCACCGGCGTGGTGACCTCGTCGGCGACGCCCAGGGAAGCGGCGGCGTGACTGTCACCGCCTTCATCTCCGTCGAAGGCCGACGCACCCGAGTCCGGGTCGTGGGCGCCCCGGACAGACCACCGATACTGCTATTGCACGGCATCGGCCGCAGCCTTGAGGACTGGGCGCCGCAGTACCCGCGCCTGTCCCGCACCCATCGGGTGATCGCCCTCGACCTCCCGGGCTTCGGGTTCTCGGCCCGCTCCCCCGAACCCGCCACGCTGCAGGTGCTGGCCCGCGGAGTGGCCGAGACTCTTGATGCCCTCGGCGAACAGCGGCCGCTGCATGTACTCGGCAACTCCCTCGGTGGCGCGGTCGCGCAGCAGCTGCTCGTCCTCGCTCCGGAGCGGGTGGCCGGGCTAGTACTGGTCAACAGCGCCGGATTCGGCTCCGAGGTCGCGCTCCCGCTACGGCTGCTCACCGTCCCTCTCCTCGGCCGTCTCGCTACTCTACGCACCACCCGTGCCAGCGCCCGCCTGTCCGAGCTCCTGCCCGTCGACAACCCGAAGCTGGCCACCAAGGAGCGAATCGATCACGCCCTGGCCATATCTCGTCAGCCAGATCCGTCGATCGTACTGCTCGAGCTCATCCGCGAACTCGCCACTCCGCGCGGTGCCAAGTCCCAGTGGCGCGCCGAGCTCACGGCCGCGGTCGCGCGGCATCGCCGTCCGACCCTGATCGTCTGGGGCGACCGTGATCGCGTGCTGCCCGCCCACCACCTCGACGCTGCCCGCAGCCTCCTCCCACACGCCGAAACCCATCTGTACACCGGGATCGGTCACATGCCACAGATCGAATGCCCTGATGCGTTCGCCACCCGTGTCCTGGAGTTTCTCGCAGACACAGAACCAGCCGACCATCCAGGCCCGGCACTGCCCCCGACGGTTTCGGCCCATCACGCTGTCCCGCACGACCCAGCGCCCACTCCCTGATCGCTGCGCAAGTAATGGAGATCAAGCATGTTCGCCAGTCCCTTCCCCGACGTTGACATCCCCGAAGTGAGCGTCTTCGACTTCCTGTTCGCCAATGTCGACGCAGCAGATCTGGAGCGTGTCGCGCTGATCGACGCCGCCGGGGGTGCGCAGATCACGTACAGGGAGCTCATGGAACGGGTGAACGCGACGGCCGGCGCGCTGGCCAATCGCGGCATAGGCATCGGGGATGTGGTGGGTCTTCTGTCACCGAACTCGTCGTTGTTCGCCGTCGCCTTCCACGGAATCCTGCGAGCCGGAGCCACCGCGACCACGATCAACGCGTTGTTCACCGCCAAGGACATCGCCAAACAGCTCACCGACGCGAAGGCAACGATGCTGATAACTGTCAGTGCGCTGCTTCCGCAGGCGGTGGAGGCGGCACGGACGGTCGGACTCGCTCGGGCGAACCTGATCGTCCTGGACGCCGACGGTGAAGCCGCCACCGGACATCCGAACGCCGACGATCTCCTGAATCAGGGCGCTGAGGCACCACAGGTGGAATTCGATCCCACCACGCACCTTGCCGTGTTGCCTTACAGCTCCGGAACCACTGGTAATCCCAAGGGTGTCATGCTCACCCACCGCAACCTGGTCGCCAACATGGCCCAGATCCGGCCGCTGTTCGCGATGAGTTCGAACGACCGTGTCCTCGCCGTGCTGCCGTTCTTCCACATCTACGGAATGACCGTGCTGCTCAACGCCGCGTTGCAGGCACGGGCGAGCCTGGTCGTCATGGCCAGATTCGAGCTGGCCGAATTCCTGGGGACCATCCAGAAGCACCGGGTGACGTACGGCTACATAGCCCCTCCTGTCGCGGTGGCGTTGGCCAAGCATCCTCTGGTTGACCAGTACGACGTGTCATCACTGCGCCTCATCCTGTCCGGTGCCGCACCGCTCGACGCCGAACTGGGAACCGCAGTGGCCGAGCGGCTGAACGTACAAGTGCTCCAGGGCTTCGGCATGAGTGAACTGAGCCCTGTCAGCCACTGCATGCCCGCGGACGGCGGTCAGGAGTACTTCGGTGAGGTCGCGCCACTCAACTCCTGCGGATGGGCCGTCCCCAACACCATCAACAAGATCGTCGATCCTGCCACCGGCGAGGACGTCGCCTATCCCGCGGAAGGGCTCAGTGAGCCAGGCGAGTTGTGGGTCAAGGGACCCAACGTGATGACCGGCTACCTCGGCAACGAGGAAGCCACCGCTGCCACCATCGATTCCGACGGCTTCCTGCACACCGGCGACCTCGCCCAGGTCGACCATCTCGGTCGCGTGTTCATCGTCGACAGGCTCAAGGAGCTGATCAAGTACAAGGGTTACCAGGTTCCGCCCGCCGAACTCGAAGCCCTGCTGCTGACCCACACGGACATCACCGATGCCGCGGTCATCGGTGTCCTTGACGCCGACGGCGAGGAGATCCCCAAGGCGTTCGTCGTCCGTCGGCCCAGTGCGCACCTGACCGCCGACGAGGTCATGGACTTCGTCGCACGCCAGGTGGCCCCGTACAAAAAGGTCCGGCAGGTCGAGTTCATCGACGTCATCCCCAAGTCGGCAAGCGGCAAGATCCTTCGCAAGGACCTCCGCGCCCCGGCCACCTGACCACGCGCGGTCGGCTGAAAGTTGAACATCGAGAAAGTCACCTGCCAACGGCCGGTCGGCTCGGTGGGTGTGAGGCGGTCACCGCGGTGAGATGTGCGGCATCGCGAGGGCCGTGCGGGAACGAACGGGTCGGTTCGCGGTTGCGACTGTCGTTCGCTTCGAAGGTGGAAAGGTAAGCCCGGAGACCGCCACTGGTTCAAACGAGTGAATGGTCGGTGGTGGCGCCGGGCGTCGTACGAGTGCGACGAGGCAGGAGTCGTCTCGGCGCTCCAGGGCGACCTCGGCTCGCCTCAGCGCTGCGCACATCACCAGGCCGGAGCGAATCCCTCGCTCCACGGCCGGACAGACCAACGGTGATCACTGACGCAGGTCAAGACACTGATCAGCTGGCCGTTTCACGTCGGCGCAGCAGACCCGTCTTCCAGCCCGACGGCCAGGCGGATGTAACCTCAGGCGGAAACTGCGCAGCGGAGCACAGGGCATGGAGAGTCTTCGAGGACGATGCCGGTCCAGGCGATTGCTCCGCCGGCTGCTGGGACCTGGGATCAGCCAGGCCCCAGTCGAACGGGGTCGACACCGCAGCTCCGGACGGGTCTGGACCTACAGGTCAACCCGTCCGTCTATGACCGCGCGGGCGACGGATCGTCCCGGGTACGGAGCTACTGGGCCACGTCATCGCCGAGGAGCGCAAGGGCTCCGAACCACAGAACGCCCTGGTTGATGCGCTCGGGATGGAGTCTCGTCATCTTCTCGAAGAACTCCATCGGGGTGGTGGAGCTCTCCAGTTGCCTGTCCACGTCGTCGAGGTAACGTCTTGTACGCCCGATGTCGGCCGGCGAGTCCGGACTGGCGGGGTCCTTGTGACTGGCCACGACGACCTCGGGCCCGAGCGCCTCCACCTGGTCGAGGGCGCATCGCCACGCGTCGCGGCCTCCGTTCGCGGACTCCGAGATCGCGAGGTGGGTGCCGTTGTAGACGACGTCACCAGTGACCGCCAGCTTCAGGCTCGGCACCCAGAGCACGGTGGTGTCGTCGCTGTCGCTATGGCCGACTTCGACGGGGATGAGCGCGTTCCCCTCCAGGCTCAGCCCCTCCTTGCCGACGACCTGGACGGTGACCGGGGCTGTCGGGATCCGGCCGGGGAACAGAGCATCCCAGAACTCCGCGCGTGACTCCAAAGTCGTGGCGTCCATGTGGACCTTCGTCCCGGCTGTGGCACGGACCACGGCGTCGGGAAACCGCTCAAGCAGGACGGGAGCGCCGAGCCAGTGGTCTCCGTGGCCGTGCGTGACGTAGATCTCCGTGATGTCACGGCCGGTCTTCTCCACCCAGGCGAGCACGTCACGCGTGGTGTCGGTGGTGAACGGCGGATCCACGAGCACGGCGTCATGCTCACCGTAGATCAGAGTCGTCGCGATGGGGGACCACACCATCGGGTCCCCGTTGGGCAGGGTGAGGGTGCCGTTGCTCTGCGCGATCGCCGGTGTCACGAACACGTCGTACTGCAGTGCGGTCATACGCCCCTCCTCTCTGAGGTTGCCATGCGCCGACCGCTCAGAACATCGTGTTGTTGTTGGCGGATGTCTCGGGCACGTCCTGCGAGGCGCCCCAGTGCTCGACGATCTTTCCGTCCCGGACCCGGAAGAGGTCGATGACCGCCCGGCCCCGCTCACCCGGTGTGTCGACGTAGTGGCTCTGGACGGCCACCAGGTCGCCTTCGGCGATGACCCGCTTCGGCGTCACGCTCGCTTGGGGGGACCGCTCGAAGTACGCGGCGAGGCCGATCTTCACGCCCGCGACGCCATCGGGACGGTCCGGGCTGTGCTCGTGGTACTCGCTGCCCGTGTAGGTGTCGACGGCGGTCAGGTCCTTGAGGACCAGGACCTGGTGGATGTAGTCCGTGACGAGCTTCTTGTTGTAGGCGGTGTACTGCCGCTGGCTCGGTCCCTCGATCTTCGGGAGGCTGAGGGTGGAGAACGTGTCGTTGCCGTTGGCCGTGGTCGCCGGTACCTCCTGGAGGATGTCCCAGTGCTCGGCGATCTTTCCGTCCTGGAAACGGAAGATGTCGAAGACGGTGAGCCCGGGCGTGCCGGGGACCAGGACACCGTGGGACTGCAGGATCACCAGGTCACCCTCGGTGATGACCCGCTTCTCCTCGTACGTGGCTTCCGGGAACTGCTGCTGCCAGGCGGCGGCGAAGGCCTTCATGGCCTCGGGGCCGTCGGCGGCCAGCGGGTTGTGCTGGATGTAGTCCGGGCGCACGTAATGGTCGATGAGAGCAGGGTCGCTCCCCTCGAACGCGGCCCTGAGCACTTGGACGGAGATCTGCCCCTTCCGCGATCCCTCCACGGTCAGCACCATCTTGCCGGTGGTGCGGCCGGTCTCGCCGAGGGCATGCGCCTTGGCCGCGTCGGCGAGCGGGAAGGTGGCCTCGATGTGGGCGCGCAGCTCACCGCTCTCGACGAGCGCGGCGATGGCGTTCATGCCGGCCTGGTCGGCCTCCACGAGGAGGGATTCGAACCGGACGCCACGTTCGGCGATCTTCGCGAGTTCGTCGGGGTCGATGGGGACCGGCAGGATCGAGACGAGTGTGCCGCCCGGACGCAGAACGGCGAGGGAACGGGCACGGGCGTCGGTGTCCAACGAGATCGGGTCGAGGACCACGTCGATGTCCTTGAGGACCTCGACGAAGTCGACAGCGTGGTAGTCGATGGTCTCGTCCGCCCCGAGGGAGCGCAGGAAGTCGTGCTTGGCGGCGCTGGCCGTGCCGATGACATACGCGCCACGGGACTTGGCGATCTGCACGGCGAGGTGACCGACGCCACCGGCCGCGGCATGGATGAGCACGCGCTGACCGGGCTGGACGTCGGCCGTGTCGACGAGGGCCTGGTAGGCGGTGAGGGCCGCGAGGGGAATGGCCCCGGCCTGCACGTGATCGATGCCGACAGGCTTGTGGGCGAAGGAGCGTGCAGGGGCGGTCACGTACTCGGCGTGCGCGCCGACCCCGTGCGGGTATGGCAGCATGCCGAAGACTTCGTCACCCGGCTTGAAGATCGTGACACCGGTGCCGACGGCCTCGACGACTCCGGAGACGTCCCAGCCCAGGACGAGGGGCAGGCGGTTGATGGTCATGGGCTGGCCGCGGTTCCACCAGTCGGTGGGGTTCACGCCGGCTGCCCGGACGGCGACCAGGATCTCGCTCAGGCCCGGCTCGGGCCGCGGCAGCTCGACCTCCTTGAGCACCTCGGGGGAACCGTGGGTTTCCTGCTGGATGGCGCGCATCGTGTGCGTGGGGCTATTCGTCATACGCCCAGCGTCGCCGCCTGCCGCGCTCCGACGCCATGGCATGAATGCCAAGTTTCATCGGGATCACGCCATGACGCATGGTTGTCGAGGAATCGCATACCGTGGCGCCGAAGTCCTTGAGGACACGGCGGGCGCAGTGCTGCTTCACGGGGCGAGCGGCCTGCTCACCAGCTCGACCGTGGCCGCTGCAGCACCTGCACTCGCGATACGCGTCGTCGCAGATCAGGAATGACTATCGGCGGCTATGCCGGCGTCCGCGAAGAGACCTAGACCGTCCGCCAGATGAAGGGCGAGTTCGAGGTGCAGACGATTCTGCTCAGGTGAGCGGCCGAGCAGCGGGCCGATCCGCTCGAGCCGGTAGCGGACAGTGTTGTGATGGACACCGAGTCGGACTGCGGTGGCCCGGAAATTACAGTTCGACGCGAAGTAGTTCCCGAGCGTCGCACGCAGCCCATGGGCCTCATCGGTGTCTTCGGCGAACAGGCCGAGCTTGTCCCGGACGAAGGCTTCGCAGAAGGCGGCGTCGTTGCTGCACAACGCGACGATTTCGACGTCGTCGAAACGTGTCACCGTCGCCGCGGCACGGCCCGCGAGACGTGCGACCCGCACGGCCTCAGAGGCCTCGCGGTAGCTCCGGCGGAACCCGTCCAGCCCACGTGCCGGCCGCCCCCGACCGATCAGGACGGGGGCGTTCGGAACACGCAAGGCACGAATCTCGTCAGTGGGCACCCAGCACAGCGTGGTGTCGAGGTCGACTCGGACGATCAAGGGGGCAGACGCTGTGGTCCCGATCGCAAGGCTTAATGCGATCGGGTCCAGCGGTGTGTCATCCCGGCTGTCGGCATGACGGTTGAGGACGAACGCGACATGACGACCGGTCAAGTCGTACCGCAAGTCCTTGCTCACGGTCGCGGTGTCAAGGTCACCGTCGGTTTCCGCGAGGACCATGCGGACGTACGCGGCCCGCGCGACTGAGCCCTCCCGCGACATCCGTGCCGCCTCGTCCCGGTAGTCGGCCACGACCTGACCGATGACCTTCTCCAGCCAGCCGAGGGCGAGTGAGGTTCCGTAGCTGGCAACCCTCACTGACAACTGTGGGTCTGGGCAGTACTCGTCTACCGCACTCGCCCAGATCTCGCACCAGTACGCAGTGCCCACCCGGTAGCCGCTCATGACCTCGTCGTCGGAGAAGCCATTCTGAACCAGCGCGCGCGTCGCGAGGATGACCTCGGTCGTCGGCACGATGTCCTCGAGTGAAGCGCCGTTGGCCAGGACCTGCAACAGCGCGCCGCTGGTGGAGTGGCAGGCGGCATTTGCCAGTCTCAAAGGGGTCTGCGCCCTGCTCATCAAGGTGCAGCGCGTCACGCGCATCGGTCTTGACCCGCTCCGCGGCCGGACGCTGCAACCGTGAGGGAGCGAGCACCTCGCAGCGCACCCGGGCCACCGAAAGCGCTCGGGCCAGACCGAACCCGGTCGGGCCGGCCTCGTAAGCCACCGCGACCGGACCGGGCAGCCGCCCGAGCCAGTCGAGGACGTCAGCATGCTGCGGCGTGAGCCGGGAACGGGTC
>NZ_JBIWOA010000078.1:0-19093 GCF_044767525.1 Streptomyces sp. NPDC101234
GTCTGCGGGCAGGCCACCACCTGGGACAAGCCACAACGAACGTGCGCTCCGTCCTACCGCAAACCACGTCCGAGCAGGCATGATGGACCTGACACTCACTCAAACCCCCGGCCACCACGGCATGATGCCGGTTGGCGAGTGCGCGCTGTCTGGGGGATGCAACCAGCCGGTGGTCCAAAGCGGTACGGGACGACGCCAGACCCGCGCTCCCCCGATCGCTTCGGGAAGTCCGGGGATGCACCGTTACTGCGCACCGTGTCCCGGCTCAGGTCGACAAATATGCATCGACACCCTCACGAACATATGCGTTCGTGAAGAGCGGCCGCAGCGCACTCCACCACGCGCCAGGGCCGCTCAGGGTTAGGTGCTCCATCTCCGGGCGATGCCGAGGGAAGCCATCGTGGAGCCCGCGCGCCACATCGTCGACGGTCACCCGGTGGCCAGGAGTGATCGCGGTCCGGGCCTCCACCAGACAGCCACGCCACATGCCGTCCCGGAACGCCAACGTTCCCTCGAAGTCCCACGACACGACGCCCTCGGCAATGAGTTGGATCATACGGCGCGCAGACACCTCAATGACCATCTTCTCTTGTCTCTGGTCCCTGGTCCCAGAACCCTGGAGAACCGCACCGACGATCACACTGGCAGACGGTGCTGGTCACGCCTTCGCGGCCGGCTCGTGCGTTGCCGCAGTCCACTTCGGCCGGGGCTGCCAGCGTGTCCACAGCGTCAAATACCGCGTCGAACACATCAGGCACGGGCGTACGGGATTCACTCGCCCCGGAGCCCCCTGTTCTCGTCAGGAGGCGTTCGTGTCGGCGTTGAAGCGCGCGCGCACCGCGGGGTTGTCGAGCAGCCGGTCGGGGTAGCCGGGCCCGGTGTGCACGGACATGTCCTCGTGGCGCAGTGGCTCGCCGCAGGAGGAGCAGACCACCTGTGCCTGGGTGTCGTGGCCGCAGGCGGCATGGTGCATGATCACCGGAACGCCCTCGTCGCCGGTCTGCCAGCGGTCGCCCCAGGCGTTGATCGCGGCCAGCACACCGAAGAAGTCGCGCCCCTTGTCCGTCAGCAGGTATTCGTGGCGGACGGGCTCGGTCTGGTAGGCGCGCCGCTGGAGGAGTCCCATCCCTTCCAGGCGTCGCAGTCGGTCGGTGAGGGTGTTGCGGGCGATGCCGAGTGAGTCGATGAAGCCGTCGAAACGGGACTCGCCGTAGAAGACCTCGCGCAGCACGAGCAGCGTCCAGCCGTCGCCCAGGATGTCCACGGTGCGGGCGATGGAGCAGGGCCAGCTGTCGAACGAGGTCCGTCTCATGCTCTTCACCTTATCAGTCTCATCATGAGATGAACTTGTGCCGGTCCCCTCGGAAGGCTACTGTCCGGTAGGTCTCATCATGCAACTGAGGAGGAGGGCAGATGGGTTCCACGCCTGCGGACGCTGCCGAGGTCACCGTCGAACGGGACGGACACGTCCTGCTGATGGGCCTGAACCGCCCGGCCAAACGCAACGCGTTCACCCGGCGCATGCTCGCCGAGCTGGCGGCCGCCTACGGCCTGCTGGAGTCCGACGACGATCTGTGGTGCGGAGTGCTGTTCGCCCATGGCGACCACTTCACCGGCGGCCTGGACATGCTCGACGTCGGCGCGGAACTGGCCTCGGGGAAGTTCGACGTGCCCGAGGGCAGCCGTGACCCCTGGCGCCTGGACGGGCCCTGGACCAAGCCGGTCGTCGCCGCCGCGCAGGGCTGGGTCATGACCCTCGGGATCGAGTTGCTGCTCGCCGCGGACATCCGCGTGACGGCCCGGGACGCGCGCTTCGCCCAGTACGAGATCCGCCGCGGCATCTACCCCTTCGGCGGCGCCACCTTCCGCTTCCCGCAGCAGGCCGGCTGGGGCAACGCCATGCGCTGGATCCTCACCGGCGAGGAGTTCGACGCCGCCGAGGCCCACCGCATCGGCCTGGTGCAGGAACTCGCCGATGACGGACCGGCCGCGCTCGAGCGCGCCATCCAGATCGCCCGGGTCATCGCCGAGAAGTCGGCTCCGCTGGGAGTCAGGACCGTCTTCGACTCCGCCCACCTGGCACACGAATCCGGTGAGAGGGCCGCGATCGAGCGGCTCCGTCCCGACATCGCCCGCCTCTTCGCCACCGCTGACGGCGCCGAAGGCATCCAGTCCTTCATCGAGCGCCGCGACGCCGCCTTCACCGGCCGCTGACCAGCCCGCACCACCGTCCTCAGGAGACTTGCTGTGACCACCGCCAACCTGTTCGATCTGCCGCCCGACATCGCCGAGGCCCGTGAGTGGGCCCACGGCTTCGCGGAGAAGTACGTGCGGCCGGTCGCCGCCGAGTACGACGAGCGCGAGGAGATGCCCTGGGCCGTGATCGAGGAAGCTGCGAAAATCGGCCTGTACACCCCTGAGTTCGCGCTCCAGCTGCTCGCCGACTCCTCGGGGCTCCTGCAGCCGGTGGTCTGCGAGGAGATCTTCTGGGGCGACGGCGGCATGGGCCAGGCGTTGCTCGGCACCTTCCTGCCGGTGGCCGCTCTGTTCGGATCCGCCACCAAGGAGCAGATCGACACCTGGCTGCCCGAGTTCTTCGGCACCCCCGGCGATCTGGCCGTCGCGGCTCTGTGTGCCAGTGAGCCGAACGCGGGCAGCGATGCCGCCGCCATCCGCACCCACGCCCGCTACGACGAGGCCGCCGGCGAATGGGTGCTCAACGGCACCAAGACCTGGGCCACCAACGGCGGCATCGCCCGCGTCCACGTCGTCAACGCGGTCACCGACCCCGACCTCGGCGCCCGCGGCCACGCACTGTTCCTCATTCCTCCCGGCACCCGGGGCCTGAGCCAGGGGCAGAAGTTCCACAAGCACGGCCTGCGTGCCTCCCACACCGCCGAGGTCGTCCTCGACGACGTCCGCATCCCCGCCGACCTGGTCCTGGGCGGCAAGGAAGCCCTCGACCAGCGCCTCGCCATCGCCCGCGAAGGCACCCGCGTGCGCGTCCCGGCGGCCATGGCCACCTTCGAGATGACCCGGCCCGCCATCGGCGCGATGGCCGTCGGCGTCGCCCGCGCCGCCTACGAGTACGCCCTCGAATACGCAGGCATCCGTGAGCAGTTCGGCCGCCCGATCATCGACAACCAGGCCATCGCCTTCACCCTCGCCGACATGGCCACCGAGATCGACGCCGCCCGCCTCTTGGTCTGGCGCGCCAGCCATATGTTCATGCGCGGCAAGCCCTTCACCCGGGCCGAGGGCAGCATGGCCAAGCTCAAGGCCAGCGAGGTCGCCGTCCGCACCACCGAGCGCGCGATCCAGATCCTCGGCGGCAACGGCTACACCCGCGACTACCCCGTCGAACGCTGGGCCCGCGACGCCAAGATCTTCACCATCTACGAAGGCACCAGCGAGATCCAGCGCCTCGCCATCAGCCGCGCCATCTCCGGCCGCCGCATCCAGTAAGCACCATCCGCACTGCCCCGTACGCAGTGCGCCCCGTACACGGCTCAACGCCACGTCGGGCAGGGACACCATCCCCTTGCCCGACCGCGTCGGACCCCTACCTCCACCCGGAGCATCACATGAGCACGCACACTCCCCCCTTGGCGGGCAAGGTCGCCGTCGTCACCGGAGGCGGCCGAGGCATCGGCAAGATGATCACCAGAGGACTCCTCGAAGCAGGCGCCAAGGTCTACATCTCCAGCCGCAAGGAGGCCGACCTCACGTCAGCCGTCGAGGAACTGAGCCCGCTCGGAGAGATCCACGCGGTGCCCGCCGACCTCGGCACCGCCCACGGTGTCGAAACCCTGGCCTCGTACGTCGGTGAACGCGAGACCCGCGTGCACGCACTGTTCAACAACGCCGGCGCGAACTGGGGCGCCCCGCTGGAAGAGTTCCCCGACTCGGCCTGGGACAAGGTCCTGTCCGTCAACGTCAAGGGCGTCTTCGCCCTCACCCAGGCCCTGCTGCCACTGCTGAAGGCGGCGTCAACGCCGGACGACCCCGCCCGGGTGATCAACACCGGCAGCGTCGACGGCCTGCGTGCCCCTGCACCCGGCTTCAACAACTTCTCTTACAGCGCCAGCAAGGCCGCCGTCCACATCCTCACCCAGCAGCTCGCGGGAACCCTCGCTCCCGATGTCCTCGTCAACGCCATCGCCCCCGGACTGTTCGAGTCGAAGATGACCGCCGGCATCCTCAGCTTCGGCGCCGACGCCATCGCCGAGCAGATCCCCCTGCGGCGCATCGGCCGCCCCGAGGACATGGCCGGCATCGCCGTGTTCCTCATGAGCCCCGCCAGCAGCTACATCACCGGAGCCGTCATCCCCGTCGACGGTGGAGTCATCGCCACCCGCTGACCCCCGGCTCGCCTGCGTTGCCTCACTCGCTGATATGCCGCTGCAACAGCTTGACTGCCAGGTCATGGCCGTAGTGAAGGGCAAGGTCCATGGGTGTTCGCCCGTCCGGGGCCGGGAGTTGCGGGTCGGCACCGAAGGCCAGGAGCACTGCGGTGGTATGCACGGTCAGCGGGCTGCCGCTTTGCAGGGCGCCATCGCCTTCCATGTCGATGGCGTGTGTCAGGAGCGTCATGTTGTCGCATACCTCATCGGGGTCGACTCCCTTGGCCAGCGGGTGGGCCAGGTCTGTGCGTCCTCGCTCTCCACCGCCTGATGGGCCGGTGTCCAGGTGTTCTCCATGGGCAGGATTACGAAGCAGGACGTGTTGGGCGGCTGGCGCACCGTCTTTTGACCTTGGCAGGGCAGAAGGCGTCACCTGGGCGCAAGGTGTTGCAGCCGTCGCGATGGCTGTGGATTGCGGGGAAGGTCATCTGTTCGCCCGGGCCCCAGCTCCTGCCTGCGAGGTTCTGACCGCTGACGGCGGTGGTGAGGGCGACGCCCGATGTCGGTTCGATGTCGTACTGGCCCAGCTTCGTCGTGCTCCTCACCGACTTGGACCTTGACTGTCGCGATGCCCCGTCGCACTGCTGTCATCTCGGCGGACGTCCGTTTCGGTTCCTCGGATATGGCAAATCCCGGACTACGTCTTCACCACGATGCACGGTCTGCCGCAGTCGGGCGGGCGCAGCAACCATTGCCGACCCGCACTCGATAGCCGATCATTCGCGATCGACCGTATGGCACTCGTCGAGAGCTCCGGCGACTACACCACTAAGGTCAGAACGGTGCGGCGATGTCACTGAGTTACCGGCGACCTCACGAACCTCTGTCCTGTCACTGCTTGATGGGGTTCCAGCGGGCACGGGTGAAGGCGGCGGCGGAGTTCAGCGCCTCGTCGGCTTCGTCGAGCAGAGCAGCGAACGCCTGGAAGACGTGCGGGACCTGGGGCCAGACCTGGAGTTCGATGGGGACGTCGTGGTCGGCGGCGCGGGCGGCCAGTCGCAGGGCGTCGTCGAGCAGGATCTCGTGTGAGCCCACCTGGATGAGCAGCGGGGGCAGCTCCGTGAGGTCGGCGAAGATCGGGCTGGCCAGTGGTTCGGTGCCGGTGGTCGGCCCGAGGTAGTCCCGGGCTCGGGTGCGCAGGGCCTCGGGGGTGAGGGCGGGGTCCAGGTGGGCTTTACGGGTCGCGCTGGCGCCGGACACCGTGAGGTCCGCCCAGGGCGAGAACACCGCGGCCGACGCGGGCCGGGGCAGGCCCGCGTCCCTGGCGGCGACCATCGTCGCGACAGTCAGGCCGCCGCCCGCGGACTCGCCGACGAACGCGATCCGTTCGGCGGGCACGCCCTGGTCGAGCAGCCCCCGGTAGGCGGCCACGGCGTCGTCGACGGCCGCGGGGAACGGGTGCTCGGGTGCCAGGCGGTAGTCGATGCAGACAGCGCGGGCGCCGCAGCGCCGGGACACGTCGGCTGCCAGGCCCGCCGCGTCGGCCGCGGAGCCGATGGCGTATGCACCCCCGTGGAAGTACAGCAGGACACGGTCCGGATCGCTGCCGGGGGCGTCGACGGTGACGACCGGCACGCCGCCTAGTTGCCCGGCGGTCGTGGTGACATCGGGCGGCAGCGGTATCGCGGTCATCATCGCGTGGAACAGGGCGCGTGCTTGGGTGACGTCGCCGCCGACGTCGAGGGGGCCGTGCCGGAGCATGTCATCAAGGTCGCGGCGTTGTTGCCCGGACATAGTGGTGCCTCTCGTACGAGGGGGTGCAGATCCCCGGGGGGTAGTTGTGCTGGTGTTCAGCGGGGCGGGCCGAGGATGATCTGGCCGTACAGGTCGGCGGCCTCGGCCATCCGGTCCTTGGATATCTCGAATCCTTCGGGCCGGGGGGTCGACAGGTCGCGTCCGGCGTGCCGGAACATGCCCTCGATGCCGCCCGGGGTGCAGATCATCAGCAGGTCGGCGGTGTCGGAGGTGATCCGGTAGCCGTGGGGGACGTTCCTGGGGAGGTAGACGATGCCGCCTTCCGTCAGCTCCATCTCCTGGTCATCGGACCAAAGCAGGGCTGTGCCCTTGATGAGCATGAAGATCTCGTCCTCGCGGGTGTGCAGGTGGTACGGCGGCGCCTCGCCCTTGGCGACGCTGAACCGTCCGACGGTCAGTTGCCCCTCGGTGGCCGCGCTGTCCAGGAGTACGGCGAACTGGCCGCCGTCGAGCCATTCGAGTTTCTGCTGCTGGTCGGGCTGGGCGAGGTAGGCCATGCTCACGGCGGAGTCCCGTTCTGTGTGATCGGCATGCGAAGGGTTCAGCGACGTCAGAAGGGTGGGCCTGCGGTGGCGACGAGCCCGCCCGGCGTCGGCGGTCCTGTCCGCCGGCGGCGGCGTGGGGCGGGGCGAGGTCCTGGGGTCAGTCGGCCGGGCCCGGCTTGACGACGGTGTCGACGAAGTCGCCGATGGCCGCGAGGGTCGCCTTGAGCTGTTCGATCTGCGGGAAGTGGGCGGCGTCGGGGATGGGCACGAAGCGGCTGTTGGGGAAGGAGTCGGCGTAGCCGCGGCCGTAGACGGGGTTGGCGATGCCGTCCTCCTCGCCCCACGCGACCAGGACCGGCAGGGTGATGCGGCGCAGCCTGCCGCGGAGTTTGGGGTCGTAGGTGAAGCCGGGGCCGCCGTAGACGGCGAGGGTCTGCTGGTTGGCCGCCGCGGCGGCGCGCTGCTGTTCGGTGAAGGTGGAGAAGTCGGGGCGGAAGGCGGCGTTGGCGAAGGAGAGCTTGGTGACCGCCTGGGGCGGCAGGGTGCGGGGGTCGATGACCTGGTTGGCCGGCATGTTGGCGTGGATGCCGACGGCGTTGAGGAGGGTGAGGGCGCCGATACGGCCCTTGGTGTCACGCAGGGCCATCTCGGCGGCGATCCAGCCGCCGAGCGAGTTGCCGATCACCATCACACCGGTCAGGTCCAGGCTGTCCAGCAGGTCGAGGTAGGCCACCGCCAGGTCCGCGACGGAGTCGCACCACTCGGGACGCGGCGTGCCGTCGAAGCCGGGGTGGGTCGGGGTGACGGCGTAGACGTGCTCCGAGAGGGCAGTGGACAGGCCGGTCATCGTGCGGGGGCCGGCGCCGCCGTGCAGGAGCAGGACACCGGTTCCCTCGGTGTCGGTGCCGTACTCGTCGATGGTGACGGACAGGCCGTCGGCGAGGTCGACGGTGCGTGTGGTGGAGGCAGCGGTCGGAGCGTTCACAGCAGTGGTCCCCATTCATGAGAGCTGACTCGCATGAAGCTAGATGAGCCCGTCACTTTATGCAAGTTGACTCTCACGAAGAGAGTTGACGCTCATCAAGGAGACGCCTCCGGGCTCCGACGACGGCACGGCGAACCCGCGGGGACTCAGGCGAAGTCGTCGGCCGGGGTCGTGGCATAACGGCCCATCACCTCCGCGACGGTCCGCGCGTCCGCCTCCCCACCACCGGCGATCACGTCCCGCAGGTCCCGGAAGTACTGCACGTAGCGATCCGGCGTGAAGGTGTTGAGCATGACCAGTGGCTCGTCGCCCGGATTGGCGAAGGTGTGCGGGGCGCCGGGCGGCACCATCACCAACGTGCCGGCCGGGGCCTCGTGAACGGTGTCCCCGACGGTGAACACAGCGGCGCCCGACAGGACGTAGAAGCCCTCGTCATGGCCGGCATGCCGATGCTGCGGCGGGCCCTCCGCGCGCGGGGCGAGGGTGATCTCGGCGACCCCCAGGCGGTGCGCGGTCGTCCCGCCGTCCTCCAGGATGCGGATGCGGGCCGGACCCAGGTCGATGACCTCGCCACCCGCCGACCCGACGACAGAGACCTTGTTCACGGAACCGTCCCCCCTTCGTGAGAGTATTCTCTCGTGAAGGTAGAGCGCTCGCTTCATAGGATGCAAGCCTTCTCTCATCAGGGTTCAACCCGCCCGAGCCGCGGACGACGAGAGGTGGACCGGTGGGAACACCGAGCACGACAGGGCGTGCCAACCAGAAACTGCGCACCCGCACCGCGATCGTGCAGGCTGCGGCCGAGCTCAGCCGCACCGGCCGCGAGGTGACCATGCCCGAGGTGGCCAAGGCGGCCCTGGTCTCCGAGGCCACCGCCTACCGCTACTTCCCCGACCTGCTCAGCCTGTTGCGCGAGGCCATCACCGGGCAGCTGCCCACCGCCGCCGAGGCACTGCGGCCCGTCACCGACTCCACCGACCCGGTGGAGCGGGTGGCCGCCGCGACCAGGTCCCTGCTGCGCCACATACTGAGCCGCCAGGGCGTGGTGCGCGCCATGATCGCGGCCACCGTCGTGCGGCCGGCGGAAGCCTCCGCCCGCCCGGGACTGCGCTTCGGACTGATCGACCACGCGCTGGCGCCGGCCGCCGACAGCGGCACCCTGAAGCCCGCCGCACTGGACCAGCTCAGGCGTGACCTCTCGGTCGTCATCAGCGCCGAGGCCCTCTTCAGCCTGACCGACCTGAACGGACTGGACCCGGAGCAGGCCATCACCAGCCTCGTGCATACCGCGACAACCCTCACCCGGGCCGCGCTGCGGGACAGCGAGCGCGCCGACGGCCCTGCCGGACCGGACGCCCCGCCCCATCCTCGAACGGATGCCTGAGGCAGTCGACGCCTCCGCCCCCGACCGCCATCGGCCGGGGGCGGAGGCGCGTGCGGCCCGTACCCTCAGCTTCGCCCGTGGCGTCGCAGGCGGGTGAGGGCCACAGGCCCGAGCACGGGTATCAGGATCCAGCACAGGTACGCGTACGCGGTGAGGAACGAGACCGGGACGGATACCAGGAAGGCCACTGCGGCTGCGCCGACTCCCCTGGTCGCCCGGGAGAACACCTCCGTCGTGGTGCCCGACCGGCTCAGGTCGGCACGACGGATCTCCCGGACCATCAGCAGGAACAGCGCGCAGGCGGAGAACTGCACCACGGCGTAGAAGTCGAACCGGACCTGGAACGCACCGTCGCCGCCGATCACGTCGGTCGCGAACGGGGTGACCACCAGCAGGAGCAGCCAGTACACGGTCAGGTTGGTCAACCGGCCGCTCACGGCCGCGACATGTCGGAACACCCGGTGGTGGGCCCTCCAGTGCGCGGCGATCACCACGAAACTGATCAGGAACGCCATGTAGCCGGCGCGGTGGTCCGCCGCCGACCGCAGCAGCGCACTGTTCGTCGAGCCCTCCGGAACCGGCAGTTCGAGTGCCAGCAGGGTCAGCGCGATAGCGATCACCGCGTCGCCGAAGAACGTGAGCCGCTCGGCCGCGGCCGTCCGGATCTCCGCTTCCTCGGACGGTTCACGCTCGGTCGGGACAGTCGTCATGACAGAAGGACTCCACGGTAGGACGGGATTGACAGTCCGTGCCCGCGCCCGCAGAGGAAGTCGGGTCCGGATCGCCGAACGACGCCCTGAGCCGCGCCGCGGCACGAGAGGACAGTATTCACGGAATGCCTTCTCCAACTGAATGGACAAGGGCCGCACGGTGGGCCGGGCACCGTGGCACGGCTCGCGCCGACGTGCACAGCGGGCCCGCCGTGCACGTCGGATCCGTATGTCTAGCGGCCGAGTTCGGTCACGGTTTCGTGGATCGCGGTCAGCGCATCATGCCGGGCGTATTCCGCCGCCAACTCCGCGGCGCGCTCTCGATAGGCCGCCTCGGTCAGCACCCGCTCGACCGCCGCGCGCACGTCCCGCGCCTTCGGGCGCTGCGTGACCAGATTGATCGCCGCACCCGCCCACGTGGCACGCGCCGTCACCTCGGTCTTGTCCTCCGTCTGGCCGGCCAGCACCATCGGCACACCGTGGCCGAGTGCCTGCTGCACCCCGCCGAATCCGCCGTTGCTCACCAGGACGTCGGCGTACGGCAGCAGATCGCCGAAGGGGATGAACTCGGCCACCCGGGCGTTCGCCGGCACCCGCTCCAGCTCGGCGGCTCGCCCCAGCGTCGCGACCACCAGCACGTCCAGGTCGGCCAGCGCATCGAGCGTCGGCTGGACCAGCTCGGTGAAATCGACGTTCGCCGCGGTCCCCTGGGACACCACGACCACGCGGGGCGCCGACACGACCTCGTCCCACCACGTCGGAAGCTGCGACGTCCGGTCCGATCCGAGAGGCAGTGCGCCGACATAGCGGATCGAGTCCGGCAGGTCGCCGCGCGGATAGTCCAGCTGTGCGATCGACAGCTGCAGGAACCGGTCCGGAACACGCGACATCCCGTCCATGACGAACGGCACTTGCTCCGTCACCCCGCAGGAGGCGAGCACCTTCACCAGGTGCTCCTGCGTCGAACCGAACAGCACCTCCTGCACCATCGTGTTCGCCGCCCGATTGCGCTCCCTGCCTTCCGGCGAACTGTCCGGGGCGAGACCGAGTCCGAACGGCGCGGCGTCCTCACTGCTGATCGTCAACGGCACCACCCCGAGCCCGACCACCGCGGCCGGCCGTGCCCCCGCCGCCCCGAGCAGCACCGGCCATGCTCCGAGGAAACCCGTCTCGTGCAACAGCACCACCGGCTCGCCCTCGGCCGCCGCGAGCAGTTCCTGGACCGTGCGGTGCTGATCCGGCACCGGATCGATGAACAGGTGACGCAGTCCGAAACCCAACTGCTCCGGCCCCGGCGCTATGGAGAGGATCTCCGGGAACAAGGCCGGCACGTTGTCACCGTCGAAGTCGGCCGTACCCAGCAACGGCGCGAACTGAGCGCCGACGGCTTCCACCGCACCGCGGTAACGCGAACCGGTGGTCACGGTGACCTGATGACCGCGGCGCACCAGATCGGCGGCGATCGCACGCATCGGCGTGAAGTGCCCGTAGATCGGCGACGCAGCGACAACAACTCGCGTCATGCAAAGAGCCTCTTCCTCTGAAAGACCACGGCCACTTCCGTCAGGCCGGGCCCAATTGCGCTTCTCCCGCACCATGATCAGGCAGTTCGGTCGGCATCGGTAGCGAGTAAAATTGCTTTTGCTTATCGCACATTGCGATGAAAGGCGGACCGTGGAGCTACGGCAGATCAGGGCGTTCGTCGTCGTCGCGGACGAGGCCAGCTTCACGCGCGCGGCGGCCAGGCTGAACCTGGTGCAGTCGGCCGTCTCGGCCGCGGTACGCAACCTGGAACGGCACCTGGGAGCGGAGCTGTTCGAACGCACGACCCACCACGTGCATCTGACCCAGGCAGGCCGGCTGTTCCTGCCCGAGGCCCGGCGGACGCTCGCCGCCGCGCAGGAGGCCCAACACGTGATCGAGCAGATGCGGGGCGGACTGCGCGGCGAGGTCCGACTCGGCGTGATACAGACCCCCCAGCACGTCGTCGCCCAACCGGCGCTGCTCATCTCGAAATTCCGCGCCAAGCATCCCGGCGTGACCGTCTCCATACAAGCCGGCGGCAGCGTCAGCCACGCGGAGGACCTCCGCAAGAAGCGCCTCGACGTGGCCTTTGTGATCCTCCCGCGCGAAGCCACGGCCGGGCTCGACATGTACGTGTTGGCATCGGAGAAGCTGCAGTTGCTGTGCCACACCGACCATCCGCTGGCAGAACGCGACCAGGTGCAGCTGGCGGAGTTGGTGGACCAGCCGTTCATCGATACCCCGGCTACCTGGGGCAACCGGCTCGCGACCGACTCGGCGTTCGCCCGCGCCGGACTCACCCGCAAGGTCGCCTACGAGATCGGTGACACCGCAGGCCTGGCCTCCCTCGTCGAACACGGCCTCGGAGTAGCGATCGGCCCGATGTCGTTCATCAATCCCGAGAACGGCATCCGGGCGGTTTCGCTCGGATCCGACGCGCCCAGCCTCACGCTCTCGCTGGCCGTGCCGGCCGGACATGCCGTGAGCACACCCGTCAGGGCCCTGCTGCAAACAGCCCAGGAACTGTCCGAGCGGGAGTGTCGGATCAACGGCAGGTCTGATCATCAAGGAGATCTGTCCGATGACGGAGACCGTCGTGGCGAACGAGCAGGCCGAGCAGGTGGTTCAGGCACCGTCGAGTGGGGTGCCGGACGAGCAGTTCGTTGCGATGCCAGTTGACTGGGCCCGGAACAAGGAACTGCAGCTGAGCGGCGGGGGCGCCAAGGCAAGCAGGACCGCAAGGTTCCCATCGCTGGGGAGATCCGTCCCCTCGTTGCCCAGCGCGTCCTGTCCGCCGGCTCCGATCCCGACCCTTGCCTGCTCACCGGCCCGCGCGGCGGGCGCATCTCCACCGCCGTCCTGCGCGACGCCATCCATTGGGACGACGTGGTCACCGAGCCCGGCCACGAGCACCTGCGCCGCCACGACCTCCGGCACACCGGACTGACCTGGTTCGCCGACGCCGGAGTCCAGGTACACGTCCTCCGCAGGATCGCCAACCACGGCTCCCTGACCACCGCCCAGCGCTACCTGCACCCCGATGTCCACAAGATCACGACCGCCGGGGCGGCGCTCTGCGCACACCGCGCTCGCTGCCAAGCCCGATCGTCGTGACCCGCTGACCCGGGTCAAGGGCGCCGGTCCCCAACTGGTCCCCAAGAATGATCAAAGGCCAGATTCGGATGCCTCCGAAACCGGCCCTGACCTGCGACTGTCTCCCGTGACGACTGGATTTGAACCTACGACCCCTTGGCCCCCAGGAGTGAGGGCCATAGGAATCACCTGTGCATACCATGCCGAACCGGGGCACAGAACGTGCGCCCCCGTGGATGCTGTTCAGGGTCGCGAGCACCGTGTGGTCCCCAACTGATCCCCACGCATTGGGCACAGTGCGCGTCGGCCTTTCCGCAACCCTGGTGAGCGCCCGCGTTACCACCGAGGGAGTCCAGGCCCAGCCGATCGTGGTTCGTCGGGTGGTTCGGTCTCCGGTGGGATCGGCAGGTCGATGAAGGGCTCCCAGATGCGGGGCCGTTGGGGTGACGGAGTCCTACTCCGGCAGTTCGTCCAGGACTGGCGGAACGGGCGGGCGTCCAGGCGAGGAGGTCGAGCGGGAGGGAGACGGCCTCCAGCCAGGATGGGTTCTGTGCGGTCTCGTGCAGCGGCAGGTTGCCCAGGCCGGTGTCGCGGGCGTTTCGGATGCGGTCCCCGCAGCGGGCCCGCCGTCGGTGGCGCAGTTCCAGGTGACGACGGGTGCAGGTCAGAGCCGCTCAGCCCAGTACGTCGCGCAGCAGTCTCGCGTTCTTCACCACTTGACTCGATCCCGTGTGGGCAGCGGCCCTCGTGACCTCGGGGATCTCCCCCTTCGCCGCACAGCGCGAGGCGCAGTCGACGCCGAGGGCGAGCAGCGCTCCGGTGCCCCGGACCACGGGGTCGCGCAGTAGGTGGGGCAGGGCGACTTCGAGCACGGACCACACGGTGGCGTACGCGCCCGTCTCGGCGGCCGTGCGCAGGGAGGCGGTCACCCGGTTCGCCTCGATCCATCTGCCGCGCAGCGTCTCGGCCAGTTGCCGTCCGAGCAGGGCGGTGTCCAGCTGCTCCCGCCCGGCGAGCACGAGCAGCGCGTCCACCGCCGCGTCGCGTTCACGCTGCTGGTCGTACGTGAGGGTGAACGTCAGTGCCAGGTGCAGCGCGAATCCCGCCGGGCCGCCGGACTCTGCCGCGAACGGCAGGGCGTGCGCCCAGCCGCGCATGGACACGCGGTACCTGAAGTAGTCGCGAGCCAGTACGACTTCGCGGTGGTGGGGCAGCTGGGCGAGCCAGAAGGGGACCATCGGTTCGTGGAGGCCGCTGTTGCGGTACGGCCCGATCAAGGTCGCGGCGGGCGGGAGGAGCGGGGGGCCGGGGGCCGGCTCGGGGCGTATGTGGCTCACCCAGTCCGACGGGAACTTGCCCGGGTGGGTGTCGGCCCAGTTCTCCGGCACGCGGTCCCAGTGCGGCAGACCGCCCGCGCACAGCCACTCAGCCAGCAGTCTGCCGGCGTCGGACCCGAGCCGACCGGCCACGCCCAGCACCTTCTCGTCCGGAGGTGCTCAACAACGTATTCGCGCACGTCGTCACGGACAGCATCCGCGTCCCAGGAGGCCCGGCACATCAGGTGCTGCATGCCGTGCGGGGTAGATTCCCCGGCCCACTCCGCGATCGTCCAGCAGTTCTTGCGTGGCAGGTCCGACAGCAGGCCCAGCACCAACCGCCCGGCCCACCGCCGTGGTTCGACCCGGGCGAGCCGCCCTGCAATACGGCCCATGGCCATCTCAAACGCCTCCCGCCAACGGGCGGGATTTATGCTGTGACCTGCGGCCACCGTCTCGTCATTTGTCCACACAACTCACGATGATCAACGGTGGCCGTGCCCGTACCCGAAGCAGGCTCCATCAGTAGGCCCGAGCACCCGAGTTGGCGAGACCGAGCCCGCACTTCGTGGTCCGTTCGGGCGAACGTCATGGCTGTGCACTCTGGCGGTGCATGGGTGGCCGGCCGAGTATCTCGATGTACATGATCCGGCCGTCCACGATGTCCAGGATCAGCATGCCTTTCGAGGGCGAGAGAGGCACACACCGATGGCCCGGGCCGTACGGCTGCCCCCGCGGACGATCTGCCGTCCGGATGCTCTGGCAAAAGTCATCGCCGCAGCCGCACTCGTCAACCAGATGCAGATCCCACGCGCAGACGGCCAGCTCGCGTTCTCCTTCATCCTCCAGGAGGGCGGTCAGCTCGGTGATGAGATCTGGGAAGACGTTGCGAACGAGGGGGTGGTCCTGCTCCATGGGCGGAGGGTAGCCGGGACGGCTGGCTGAGCGCGATGACGGGGTACCCGGCCACAGCCAGCAAGATCACGATCTACAGCTGGAGCATTAACCATTGTTACTGGCTCAAAATTGGTGGTGATCGCAGCCACTCTTGGATGGCCGCGATCAGCACGGTCACCTCATAGCAGACGCAACAAACCGCGATGGATTTATACGCAGGTAATTCACCAAGACTCTGGTTCCTGCCATTCAATACATGTTGGGCGTTGTCCCCCGGAAGCCAAAAACTCCTTGACGGCCTGACGGATAAGATCAATGGAGATTTCCGAGCCGTCCGGGAAATCGGTCGCATTTCCTACGCAGAAATAAGGGATTCCATCCCCTCTTTTCAACGATCCGACCGTTACCGCATTGCCGTCGGCATCCATGAATTCCAGGACGCCTACTTGGAGATCTTTATCGACCCCCACCAAAAGCTCGTGGTCAGGAAATCCGGAAGGGAGGAGCGTTCGCGTCAAGGAATGGAGTTCGGCCAAGTTGTGGTAGGGCGGAGTCGTAAGAAGCGAGTCGATCAGTACGTCGACATCCTCAGCGCTAGTCAGAACTGGCCGATTTTGGGCGTGCTCCTCGCGGTAGTACGCCTCCACCTTGTTCTGCATCAAGGTGCTCCTCCTCCATACCGCCTGCGTACCGCATGACGAGGATGTAGCACCGCCAACGTCCGCCGTCATCCACCCATTCAACCTCAGCGTCAACCACTGCCGTCAAACCCCAGAACCCCCGTCGGAGACGCATTCCGGCGGAGCCTCTTTTTCATCACCAAGGGTTATTCCTGCCGCACCTTTTCAAGTTTATGAAAGGTGATCTGGCCGTCGACAACCGCATGGAGCGAATCAACATTACCAACCTTCGCCGATAACCCCTCAAGCCATTCATCTCCCGAGGTCCAATTAATCGGAAGTCGCGACTTAGGCCACTTCCCCAGAAGCTCCTGTGCGAGCTGGATGCCCTCCATGGCGGTATCAACTGAGCCACTTGCCGCGGGGATGAGAACGCTATCCTCAACTTCATTCACCGCAGGCGGGCCACCTTGGGCTTGCTGAGAGACCGCAAAGGCGCGCAACTCTCGGACGACGTCTTCAATCGTAGGCGGCAAATCCAAACTCAACCGCGCCTGCTCAGCCAGCCGTCTAGCAGTGTCAGAGTAGCCTTCCCCGTGGCTAAAGAATTTAACGGCCTCCTGCGCACCTGAGCTTGCGGCGAGACGCTGCCCAAGAGTCAGGGAGATGACTGGAAACTCTCGGGTGAGAGCATGGATGTGCACGGTCGGGAAGTACGCATCACCCGAGGCAGATCGGTCGAGCGTGACCCCTTGAAGCACAGGACCAATACGCCTAAGCAGTCTCAAAGGCCGCCAGACATCGAAACCCTGGTACAGAGCCGCCCAGTCCTTAGTAACCCGCTTGACGGTCGCTGCATCCACCTTGCTCACGGGTTCACCTCCACGGTCAGACCGGTCAAGGGATCGGGAAGTGGCAGGCGGACAAGAATGCCCTAAACGTCCCAGGCGCGAATCTGGGATTCTTGACGAACTTGTAGTCATACACGATACCTGAGGCCGGATCGAACACATCTGGCCGGGCACTCCCCTTCGTGCCTCTCGAAACGAGCACCTGCAGCAAGTAGCCTTTTTCGGTAATCAGACCACGATTTCCTTAGATGCCCTGGTAGCGAGTGAGGAGAGTGTCGGCATAAAGATGCTTAGCAGTACCCGAGACTGCTCCGCTGTCGCCCAGTCGGGCCTGAGCGCGCGTGGCAATCGCTTGTATGAGGTCCGCAGTAGAAGGGTTCGTCGAGCCATTACAAGAGCACGCAACCCCATTCGGGGCGATTCCGTCATTGCAGTTATGAACCAGAACCGGAGTGCCCCTTGCCAGCACATAGTACGCGTGGAGCTGCTGAACCGTGAGGTTCCAGCGGTTCGCGGCGCCGGCTGTGGTTTTGAACGCCACGACGCTGACGTGACCGTTGGCCGCTGTGGCTAGAGATCTTCAATGGCTGGGGTTACGGCGGTTGGAAGTCGAGACGGGTCTTGGCGAGAAGGCCGTCGATGAGGCCGGGTCGGTACTGCATCCGTTTGAGCCGCGTCTTCACCAACGCAGCGAGCTCATCAAGGCTGTGTTTGGTGAGGTTGGCCAGCGATCTCTTCAGGTGCGACCACACGCCCTCGATGGGATTGAACTCGGGGGTGTAGCGCGGGAGTTGGTAGACGGTCAGCCATAATCGGGCGTCGACCAGCTCCCGCATGGTCCGGCTGACGTGCGTGTTCAGATTGTCCCAGACCAGCACGATCGGGCCGCCCAGCTGCTGGTGTGCGGCATCCAGCAGACGGGCGTAGTCGGTCTCGGTGAAGCCCTTGCGTCGGCCCTTGGCGGGACCACGGTCGAGGTGGATGCGGTAGATCAGCCGGGACCGGTGGCCGGACTTGGTGCAGATCAGCGCCGCCATCGAGACACGTTTGGTGCCCGCAGCGGTGACCCGCACCACCGGGGTGTGACCACGGCGGCCCCAGGTGCGGCCCTTGGGCGGCCTCAGGCCCTGGCCCGCTTCGTCCTCGAAGCAGAGCCAGGCGCCCGAATCCGCCGCCCTCTTTTTATGACGGGCCACTGCTCGTCCTTCCAGGCGGCGATCTTCTCCTCGTCGCGCTCGGTCGCCTTGCGGGAGGGCACCTGCACGCTCCAGCCGATGCGGTGCAGCAGCAGGTCCAGCCCGGCCAGGGTGTACTCGACACCGAACCGGCGGCGCACGATCTCGGCAATCCGGGCCAGCGTCCAGCACTGGTCACTCCAGCCGGAGACCGCCGCGCCGGCGCCCAACACCGTCTCCAGCACACGGAGTTGTCCCGCATCGAGCTTGCAGCGGGCCCCGCCGGGACCTCTGGAGGCCAGAGCCTGCCGACCGCCTGAAGCCAACGCCCGCCGCCAGCGGTTCGCCGACATCCTGGTAACCCTGAACCGCCGGGCCACCTCACGGTCACTGGCCCCGGCGTCGATCAGATCAGCGGCCGCGAGCCGAACCCTCTCACGCCGAGCCCGCTCCTCGGCCGTCAATCCACCGCCATCGGGATACCTCATTCTCCCGGCATAGCGCGGCCCACAACGGCCGTCATCGGTCGTGCTTCGCCGCGTGGCGCAGGCCATGAGCATCTCTTCCGGGGATCCGGTACAGCACACAGCGGCGAAGTGGCCCCTCGGGCACGCTCGGATCCTCGAAGTCGTCGGCCGGATCCCGGGTCATACCGATCCGGCGCATCACTGCCTGGGAACGAAGGTTGTGGACGGTCGTCGACGCCACCACTTCCGGCAGCCCGAGGACCTCGAAGCCGAAAGCCAGGCAGGCCAGGGCGGCTTCTGTGGCGTAACCGTGACCCCACGCCGAACGCATCAACCGCCAACCGATATCCACCCCCGCGAACGGCATGTCCTCGCCCACCTCGTCCAAGCCGACACGGCCGATGAACTCACCAGTCTCCCGAGCTTCGAGCGCCCACCACCCAAAACCTCGCTCGTCAAACTCAGCCTGCATGAGTGCCAGCGCGGCATCGCTCTGCTCCCGCGTCAGCAGTTCTCCCAGGTGTTCTAGGACTTCAGGATCGGCATTCATAGCCGCCCACGGTCCCAGGTCGGACTCCCGCCACCGGCGCAGCAGAAGACGACCCGTTCGCAGCTCTGGCATGCCACCCAGCCAACCCGATCGAGATCAGGAAGTCGATCGGATATGTCGAGCCCTACGGCGCTGTCCATGCCACACCCGCTGCGGAGATCCGCCATAACGGCCTACACCATCCGGCGGGACACCGTCCCGTCACGACCCGAAGTAACCCGCACCGTTAAAGATCTCTAGAGAGCGTCTGACAAGCCTGTCAGCGGGCAAGTTGCCTGGTAGCGGGGTGGTGGTGCACTTTCGGGGGCTGGGGTGTGCGGGCTGCGTACCCGTTACTCGACGGATCTGTCCGATCCTGAGTGGGAGATCCTCCGTCCG
>NZ_JBIWOA010000079.1:0-14967 GCF_044767525.1 Streptomyces sp. NPDC101234
CCGCGGGGGGCGCCGCGGGGGGGGGGGGGGGGGGGGGGGGGGGGGGGGCGGGCCGGGGGGGGGGGGGGGGGGGGCCCCCCCCCCCCCCCCACCACCGGTCACTTCACCGGCACTGGCTCCCCGGTCGTGATACCGCCCTCGCCGAACGCGTCCACCGCTACCCAGTAATCCGCGTCGGCGTTGAACGAGCGCAGGTCGAGCGAGGTCTGCTCATGGACCTGCCAGCTGTGGTACAGCTTCTCCGGATGGCGGCCGTAGCGGACGTTGTAGCCCGTGGCCCCACTCGCAGCGTCCCACTCGATCCTGGCGGTGCGGCCGTCGACACGGCGGGCTCGAGCCCGGACCGGGCCGGGAGCCGCGCCGTCGCCTGTGCCGAAGACCCGTACACCGCTGACCGCGAAGACGCCCTCGAACGGCATGCGGCCCCCGGTGACCCGGACGAACCGGGCGCGCACCGGTGCGTCGAGCACGATGAACGCGTGCGGTGCGTCGGCGTCCGTTCCCCGGGAGTCGCGCACGGCAGTCCATTGCCGCCCGTCCCGGGACACCTCGACCACGGTCTCCACGGGCTGATGGCTGGGAAAGATGCCGCGCCAGATCTCGGCGTTCCAGTCGGCCCCCTCGGGGACCTGCGGAGCGATGTCGCCCAGCTCGTGATCCGCCAGGTTGACCTGCACCGCGTACACGGTCTTGCTCTCGCCGAGGTCGACGGTCAGGGACTCGCCCGGATCGCGGCCCCCGGCCGCCCACCAGGTGCGGACGTCCTCGTCCACCGCCGAAGCCGGGGTGTGGCCGGGGGCGGAGGAAGAGGCCGAGGCAACCGCCTTGTAGGACAACAACGCCCAGGCCGGGGGTGTCCACGGGTCGAACGGGCCGTCCGGGACGACGAACGGGTAGTCGGCGAAGTTCTGGTTGCAGAAGAGGACCCCGTCGTCGTCGAATCCGGCGGGGAAGATCCCTATGCGCCGTTCGAAGTCGTCGTTCACCGAGATGCGCATGGTCGCGGCGTGCCACCAGTTCCCATGACGGTCCTGGAAGGTGCTTCCGTGGCCTGCCCCCGTGATGAAGCCACCGGGTTTCGAGGAGAACGGGCTGTCGAGCGAGTACTCGAACGGTCCCAGCGGGGATGCGGCCGTGCAGTAGCCGTCGGCGTAGGTGTTGAGCTGTGTGGCGGGCGCCGCGTACTGAAGGTAGTAGATCCCGCCGCGCTTCGTCATCCACGCACCCTCGATATAGGGCTTGCCCCGCAGCCGGGAGAGGAGTCTCTCCTGGTCGGGTCGGGTGGACGCGGTGACGTCGTCCTCGCCGACTTGTTCCCAGCCGCGGGCGGCCACATCGGCCCGGACCAGGGGCAGCGGTTCACCGATCCGCTCGAACGTGTCCGAGAGTCGCGCCCCCTTCAGGGGCGTGTCGTTGTCACAGCCCCAGTAGAGGTAGACGGCGCCGTCGTCGTCCTGGAACAGGTTCGGGTCCCAGAAGGGGAAGGTGCCCCGCGTGACTTCGACGAAGTCGTCGGCCAACGGGTCCACGCTGCGGAAGAAGGGGCAGTTGTCCCTTCTCCTGGACGCGCTGATGTACAGCGCTCCGTCGACCTCCCGGACATCCGGCGCGTAGTCGAGGGCGGGCAGTTTCGAGGTCGGGCGGTACTCCCACCGCAGCAGGTCCTCCGAGTGCCAGAACCCGGCCGACATCGACACGAACATATAGAAGCGGCCCCGGTACCGCACGATGGAGGGATCCGCCGCCTCCCGGTGGACGGACCGACGCCGTTCGCCGCCGCGCGTGCCGTCGGCGCCGTCGGTGGAGCGGATGTCCTGGTAGCGGTAGGCGAGGTCGAGGGGATTGCAGATCACACGCTGGGAAGGACGCATCGCCGGGTCTCCTGGGGTGAGTGACGGTGGACGGTGAGCTCGTGACGGCGGCCAGGTCAGCCGCGTTCCGTGAACACCTACACGTCCCACGGGCCGGGCTCGACCGGCTGGCCGGCCTCATGAGCGAGGTGGGTGAGGACGTCCTCCGCTGTCATGGGCAGGGAAACGGACACCGGGTCCCATGACCAGTTATGCAGAAAGCGGACCCGACGGCCGTCACGGGCGGTGGCGGAGGTCGCGGTGACGCTCGGGTGGGGGCGGCCCCACGCCCCGGCGTGGGCGGCCCAGCGGAACAGTGCCTCGCCGAAGGTCGGGGCGGGCACCGCGCCGATATAGGTGATACGGCCGGTGCCGTACGAGCGGGTCGTGGCGGCGGGCCAGCGAACGAGGTACGGATCGTCGTAGGTGGCCAGCACTTCTGCCCCGTCGGGGACGAGACCCTCCGCCCAGTGCAGGGCCTGGGCCTCGGGCGGCAGCGGGAGCCTGGGACTGCCGTGCACTCTCACCGGTGCGTCCAGGTTGGTAAATTCGTCGTAGGAGACACCGGCGGCTGTGGCAAGGCGGGCCGGCTGGATGTCGGTGCGGGCCCTGGCTTCGAGGTCCACGTAGCCGGTGCGCGGGCTGATCACCAGATGCCCACCGGACTCCGCGTAGGTGAGCAGCCGGTCCAGCGTCGGGTCGTCCGCGACGTAGAACGCGGGGGCGACGAGCAGCGGCAGCAGGTCCATGGTGCCCAGCTGGCCGGGATGGATCAGGCGCGCCTGCAGGCCCGCGTCGAACGCGCCGCGGTAGAAGGCGTCGAAGAGGGATTCGTAGGAGCGCTCGTCGGACGAGCCGTCCGGCCTGGCCAGCGAAGGCTGGGCCTGCGGACGCCCATTTGCTGGGCAGCGAAAACAGGAAAGCCGCGTCCGCGTCCGGGGTGAGAGCGGCGACCAGCTCGCCCGCCGTCTCCAACTCGGCTCCCAGAGAAGCTAGTTCGCGGTAGATCCGACCCGATCGGCCGCTGTGCGGGAGGATGCCGCCCACGTAAGTCTCGGTGCCCCAGTGCAGGGTGTGCCTGTGCCAGTACTCGATCATCGAGGCGCCCCTGGAGATCAGGGCCCAGGCGGCTTGGCGCCACTGTCCGTCGTAGGCGGGTTTGTTGCGCCAGGAGCCGCCGATGGTCTGGGCGTTGGTCTCGGTGACCAGGAACGGCTCCTGCCAGGAGGCATAGACGCGGTCGGCGATGCGGTAGAGCGCCCAGGTTCCGTCGTTGGACATGGTGGCCGCGTGCGAGGGGCGCGTGTCCGAGAGCGCGAGGAAGTCCTGCATCGCGTAGTAGGGGTTGCCCGCGGCGATGTCGAGACCGCGTGTGAGTGCGTCGTCCTCCACTGCCGGGCGGTCGTAGGCGATGCAGGTGGTGACGAACTGGCCGGGGTTCGCGTACTCGCGGACGATGCCGGCCTGCCAATCGATGAACTCGGTGGTGAGGCGGGCCTGGAAGCGTCGCCAGGCCAGGTCGTACTGCGGCTGGGTGTTGCCGTCGGGTGTCCACAGGTCGGCCCAGGTGGACACCCGGTGCGACCAGTAGATCAGACCCCACTCACGGTTGAGGGTGTCCACCTCGCCGTAGGTGTGGCGCAGGTGGTCGACGAAGCGCTGGAACACGCCGTGGCTGTGGAACAGCTCCAGGCCGGGCTCGTTGTCGACCTGGAATCCGATGACGGACGGGTGCTCGGCGTACCGGCCGACGACTTCGCGGATGACACGTTCGGCGTGGAAGCGGAACGCCGGGGGGGTGTAGTCCACCTCTCGCCGCGAGCCCCACGGAATGCGTTGCCTCGGGCCGCGTTCGCCGGCGATCTCGGGGTACTGGCGGGCGAGCCACGGGGGTATCGCGTAGGTCGGGGTGCCGAGGATCACGGCGATGCCGCGTTCGTGCGCGCCGTCGAGGACCGGCTGGAGCCAGTCGAGGTCGAAACGCCCGTTGTCGGGTTCCCACGTCGACCACACCGACTCACCGACGCGGATGACGGTGAAGCGAGCCTCGGCCATGAGGTCGAGGTCGTCCTTGAGACGTTCACAGGTCTGGTACTCGTGGTAATACGCGGCGCCGAACAGGATCCGCTGCGGCAGCTGGAACATGGCTTTCCTTCGGATCGGGTGGTGCGCTGACGGTGGGCGGCGCGTCGCCGGGGTCCACGGGTCCGCGTGACGACGACGGGCCCGTGGTGGCGGTGTGCGACAGGTGAAGAGCAGCCGTCAGTGGGCGGCCGCGCGCCCGCAGAGACGAAGGAGGCTGCCCGTGTCAGTCGCGCGGGGGGCGAGTGGACTCTCGTACGACCAACTGCGTGGCCAGTTCGACGTGGTGGGAGTCGATCTTCTCGTCGGCGGCCAGTTGAAGAGCGGTGCGCAGGGCCACGGCCCCCATCTCGCGGACAGGGCCGTGGATCGTGGTCAGCGGCGGGGAGGTCACCTGGGCCAGCGGAGTGTCGTCGAAGCCGACGACACTCAGGTCTTCCGGTACACGCAGGCCGCGCCGCCGGGCTGCCTCGATGACGCCGGCGGCCAGTTCGTCGGAGGAGGCGAACACCGCGGTGGGCGGCGGACTCAGGGCAAGGAGTCGCCCACCGTGCTCGATCCCCTCGGCGGCATGGAACGTGCCGGCATGGCAGACCAGTTCGGTCGGCACCCGTGCGCCGGCCGCCTCCATGGCACTGCGGAATCCGTGCAACCGGGCCTGGTTGGAACCCGCGTGCTCCGTGCCGCCAAGGTAGGCGATACGACGGTGTCCGAGCGAGAGCAGATACGCGGCCGCGGCATGCCCGCCTGAGAAGTTGGTCGCACCGACACTGACGATCGAATTGTCGGGCAGGGACTCCGGGTCGAGTAGCACCAGCGGCATCCGAACCCTGTCCAGGGCCGCGCGGATCGGGGACGACAAGGTGTTCGCCGTGACGGCGATGACGGCGCGCCGCCCAGCGGCAGCCAAGCCGCGGGCCCAGGCCGCAGGATCAGCCGCCGGATCGTGGTCGCCGCGCCTGCCCACCACCACGGCGATGCCCTCACGGGCCCCGGCGTCCACCACGCTCTGAATGATTTCGGTGTGGTAGATGCTCAGGCGTTCGAACCCGAAGAACAGCTCGACGGTGGGATAGGCCCGCAGGTCGTCGCGGTAGCCGCCGTAGTTGTACTGGCGCATCAGGTCCAGGACCTTGTCGCGTGTCTGCTGAGCTACGTCGGGGCGACCGTTGATGACCTTGGAGACGGTGGCCACCGATACACCGGCGGATTCGGCGATCTTCGCAAGGGTCACGCGTTGAGGATCGGATGCCATAGCTCTCCCGAGGCAGGGCGGCGGGTCAGTGACCCGCGCTGTTCGGCAGCCTAACACCGAAATTATTTTCGAAAGATCGTTGGGTCAACACCCTGTGATATCCAGCGGAATTAACCCTGCAATAAGGGTTGACGGGCGGTTGTCGCCCACCTAGCGTTCACCGCCAGCGTGGTTGACAGAAATTAATTTCGAGCTCCTAGGGCCCATCTTTTCGATTCTCCGCGACCAGCGGCTCCTCGCGCGACGTCCTCGCCACAGACCCGAAGGGGCAGACCCGAGATGACGCGATTCCACATGTCAGGCCCGACAGGTTCAGCCTCCACCGCCACGGGGCCCTCCCGACGCGGCTTCCTCCTCGGAGCGCTCGGCACAGGTCTCGCCGCCACATCTCTGACAGCCTGCGGCTCCGGCCGGTCGGGGGGATCGGGCGGCTCGGAGATCGTGTTCATGAACCAGTCCCGCGGCCAGGCCGCGTCGTTGACCGAACTGGCCAAGCTGTACACGAAGCAGACCGGCGTGAAGATCAGGATCGACAACGTCGGCCCCACCGACTTCCTGACCAAGCTCCAGTCGAGTTCCCAGTCCCGCGACATGCCGGACATCTACTCGGTGGTCGACGCCTTCTCCATGGCGCCGTACTACAAGGCCGGTTGGGCCATGAACCTGACCGACCGGATGAAGTCAGGCTGGGGCGACACCTTCCGGCCCGCCACGCTCAGGACAACTACCTTCGGGGCGGACAATCCGCAGGGAGTGAAGCCGGGCATCTACAGCGCGCACTGGGAGGTCCCGGCACTGGGCATCTTCGTCAACTCCACGATGTTCAAGGCCGCCGGTCTGAACCCGGACCAACCACCCACCAGCATGGGCGAGTTCATCGATCAACTGGTGAAGATCAAGAAGTCCAGGAAGAGCCCCTTCTGGTTCGCAACCAGCCTTGCGAACCAGCTGGTCCAGGGCTACGCGTCCAACTACTTCACCGACGAGGAGCTGAACGCCACCTTCCTCGGCAAGTCCGGTTGGAAGAGTGACGGCTGGCGCAAGAGCATGCAGATCCTGATCGACCTGCGGGACGCCGGCGTGATCGCCACCGGCTCGCTTCCGTCCGGGAACACCGACAACCCCACCGTGGAGAAGGCCTTCTTCAGCACCCAGGGCGTCGCGGCCATCTTCGACGGCACCTCGGCCGTCGGCGTGGCCCGCGCGACCGCCCCGGACTTCACGGCCTTCCGATCCTTCCCGCTCCCCAAAGCCGACGACGGCACGCAGGCGCCGCGCCTGGTGGGCGGTGCCGCCAAGGGCGCCGCGATCAACCCCAGAAGCAAGAACTCGGCTGAGGCACTGAAGTTCGTCCAGTGGCTGACCGAGCCGGCCCAGCAGACCGTCTTCGCCCAGAAGGTTCCGCTCATACCCTCCGCGCGCACGGTGTCGGAGAAGAACATTCCGCAGCAGCTGGCCGGTATCGCCGCGAAGATCTCCGACGTCCAACTCGTCCCGAACCAGATGCGGCAGCAGGTCATCACCGCCCTGCAGAAGGGCGTCCAGGCCATCATGCTCAAGGAGCGCACGGTCGACCAGGTCCTCGGCGACCTCGACGCGGCACAGCGGAGCGCGTAGTGCGGCGCCGCACCCGAGTGCTGGCCGCCTGGCTCTTCCTGACGCCGGCGCTGGCTGTGATCGCCGTGTTCACGGTGGTCCCCTTCGTCCAGGGCATCCTGCTGAGCTTCCAGTCCTGGGACGGGGTCAGCCTGGACACGCCGTTCGTGGGGCTCGCCAACTACCGCCAAGTGATGCACGACACCGGGTTCTGGGGCTCAATGAAGAACGGCGTCGTCTTCGGCGTCGTCGGGTTGGTCGTCGCCAACGTGGTGTCGATGGTCATGGCCCTGGCCGTGCACCGGGCCCGCCGCGGGTCGGCGTTCTTCCGCACCCTCTACTACCTGCCCGGGGTGTTCTCCACGGTGGTGGTGGGCGTGATGTTCTCGTGGTTCCTCGACCCGAACATCGGGATCGTCAACCGGACGCTGAAGTCCCTCGGCCTCGGCGGTCTCGCGCACAACTGGCTGGGTGACCCCAGGACGGCCCTGATCGCGGTCGCCGTTGTGTTCGTCTGGTACCACTGGGGCTTCGGCTTCGTCCTCTTTCTCGCCGGTCGGCAGGACGTGCCCAAGGAGTTGTACGAGGCCGCGTCGCTGGACGGGGCGCGGGGCTGGGCCCAGTTCCGCTATGTCACCTGGCCCGGGATGTCCCATGTCACCGGTGTCGTCAGCGTGCTGACCCTGCTGAGCGGCCTGCAGATCTTCGGCACCGTGCAAGTGCTGACCAACGGCGGCCCTGCCGGTCACACCGAGGTCCCCACCCTGCACATCTACCAACAGGCCTTCCAGTACAACGAGTACGGCCCCGCCGCCGCGATGTCGGTCATCTTCGGGGTGTGCCTGGTCGTTCTCGCCTGCGTTCAGCTGTGGGTATCCCGCAGGCTCGGCGGAAGCACGGACTCCAGTGCGAAGAAGGGTGTTTGACGGTGAATACGCTTCTCGACGCGGCGCCGAGGACGAAGACGGCGACGACGCCTGCGCAGGGGAGTCGGCGACGCCGAAGCCGACTGCGCGGTCCGCGAATCGCACTGTACGCCCTGCTGATCGCCGGGGCGCTGCAAGCGCTGGTGCCGGTGCTGTGGATGCTGAGCGGATCCCTGCAGAGCGCCAAGCAGCTGTACAAGGGAGCCGACCCCGTCCCCCACCCCTTCGAGTGGGGCAACTTCGCCACCGCGTGGAACGAGGGCGGTCTCAGCCAGTACCTGCCCAACAGCCTCCTCTACACCACGGCCGCGGTCATCGGCATCCTCATCATCGCGAGCCTTGCCGGGTACGCCCTGGCACGTATCGAGTTCCCCGGACGAGGTGCCGTCGTGGCCGCCGTCTTCATCATCGTGATCATCCCGCTGCCGGCCTCGTTCATCGCCCAGTACAAGCTGCTGATCACACTCGGGCTCGCCAACACCCGCATCGGCTACATCCTGGTGCTCATCGCCGGCGGGCTGCCGATCTCCATCCTGATCATGCGCGGGTTCTTCGCCAGCCAGCCCAGGGAACTGGAGGAGGCCGCCGCCATCGACGGCGCCTCACTGCTCGGCACCTTCTGGCGGATCATCCTTCCCCTCGCCAAGCCGGGCCTCGTCGCAGTGGCCGTCATCCAGGCCATGCAGGTCTGGAACGAGTACCTCATGGGCCTGGTGCTGTTCAACGACAGCTCGCTGATGCCCGTGCAGCGGGGACTCACCAACTTCGTCTCCGCTGACTCCCCGCAACAGCAGATCCTGCTCGCCGCCTCGCTCATCGCGGTGCTGCCCATCGTCGTCTTCTACGCGATCGCGCAGCGCCACATCATCAGCGGGCTCTCGGCGGGAGCGCTCAAGTAACCACGCGATGACCAGTCGCTCAAATGAACACGCAACGACCAGTCGCTCAAGTGCCCAGGGAACGACCAGCGAGGGAGCTGCAATGATCAGGAGAGTCCGGAGCACGCGTTCCACCCTCACCAGAGGCACCGCGGCCGCCGTACTGGCGCTCGCCGCGGCCCTGGCCGGCACCCAGGGCCCCGCCGCCGCCCAGCCGGCCCCGGCCGCGGCGCCGGAACATCGGCCGCGGGTCGACATCAAGGAGCTGCCGGTGCCGCCGACCGTCCCGCCGGACGGCGTGTGCACCCATCCCACCGGCTGCGTCTCGGCCGACTGGGGCGGCATCGGATCACCCGGCCCCGCCAGGGACCCGAAGTACGTACTCCTCGGAATCACCTACGCCGGGGCACCGGACTCCGGCCCGTCGAGCGTCTACAGCGGCCCTCAGGTCCTGGTCGTCCGCACCGACGGCGGCACCTTCCCGAACGGCGAGGCATGGAAGTGCCTCACCTGCGGGGTGTCCTTCGGCTCCGAGATCGAGACCAGCCAGTTCGTCTACCCACCCGCGAACGAACTGCCCGACCGCAAGCGCGTCCTGGTGGGCAACGGCATCCTGGAATGCGGGACCGACGGAGCCGACTACGCGGTCACCGACCCACGCTGCACCCCCGCCGACACCCGCGTCGTCCCCATCTACTGGAACGACAAGCCTCTCTTCGCCCCCGACGGCAACGGCATCAACAACGGCCGGGAGTGGCGGCTGAGCCCCGACGGCGTGCACATGGTGTGGGACGTCCTCGACTTCAGGGCCCTTACGGAGATCCCATACGTCGGCCGGCTCGCCTACGACCGGCAGAACCGGCGCTACCGGCTCACCAAGGTCTCGGTCCTGCAGAATCCGTCGTCGGCCTACCAGCCTCTGCGGGTCGAGGACGGCAACCGGCTGCGACTCAACCACGCCGGCATGGTCGGTGAGCCGCGCGGCTTCACCGCCGACGGACGGGCGACCCTCGGCATCCAGAGCCTTCGGTCCGACAGCATGGACGCTTGGGCCACCGACCTGGCCACCGGCTCCTCCCGGCCGCTGACCCGGCAGGCCCACTACACCGACCCCATGGCCATGTCCCCCGACGGCAGATGGCTGCTCGCCGAGGAGGTCAACGGCTCCGGACGCCTCGACTTCCTCTCCGGCCTGCCGGGCGTCCCGCCGCTCACCGCCCAACTGACCACCACCGCATACGTCGCCGGGATCCGCAACCAGGGCAACCGCCGCTACTTCTCGCCCTGGCTCGTCGGCCCCAGGACCGGTCACGGCGTCCAGGTCAACGCCGGATCGGATCCGCACTGGAACGCCGCCGCCGACCCGGTGTGGCTCGCCGACAGCACCGCTGTCGTCTACACCGAGAACCTGGCCTGCGGTGCCAACCCTGCCCCGCATCGCTGCGCCGACTCGACGGAACCCGGAGGCCGCAACAGCCGGCTGATGATCGCCCGCTTCCCCGGCCTCAAGCCCAGCGCGCCTGTGGCTCCCGCGCCGGTCTCCGACCAGACCTGGGGCCTGCCCTACGCCCCAGGCACGACTCCGGTGCAGGCCAGGCCGGTGCCGACCGGTACGTACACGCTGCGCGGAAAGGCTCAGGGATCGGCCGTCGTACGGATCGCCGACAACAGCGCCGGCACCCAGACCCTGAGCATCGGCGTCGAGTACCGCGCCTACAGCGACGACGGTACGAACATCATCAGCGGCACCGAGAAGGTGGAGCGCGTCTCCGAGACGGCACTCGGCTGCACACCCGGCACGGCCTCGGCTCTCGCGTGCGTCACCTGGACCGAGAACCTGACGCTGTCCGGCCGCCACACCGGCACCAAGCGCACCGGACCCGGGGGGTTCACCCTCGGCCCGTCCGTGATGCTCAGGAACGACTTCCAGGCGGTCGGCACGCTCACCACGACCATCGACGGAACCACCTACACGCAGCCGGCCAACGGCAGCTGACCCAGTTGGTTCCGGTTCCGGACACCGGAGGACACAGACCGAATGGCTCTCAACGCCCTCGACAACCTTTCCGAGTCAGCGGTCGACTTCGGCGGCGACCGGTGTCCGGCGGCCGCCCCCGCCTCTCCTGGGAACCGCCCCGGAACGCTGAGGCGCCGGACGACCAGTACGAACTGCAGATCGACATCGAGGGGCACCTTGTGGCCACCTTTGAGTTCAAGGACATCCAAGACGCCGTTGTCGTCGCGCACAGCTACGGGGGCAGATCGTGTCCGGTGCCATGGAAGAGATCGCCGAGCACGTCCGGAGCCTCGTCTACCTCGACGCCCACGTCCCGGGACCGAAGAGTCGGTGTTCGACATGATCGGACCCACCCGCGCCGCCAAGCATGTCGCAGCGGCGGGGAACGGCGGCAAGGGCTCGTACTTGCCGCCGTCAGACGCCTCCTGGTACGGGGTCACGGACCCCGACGACGCCGTCTGGGTCAACCGGTGCACCACAGCCCCTCAAGACGTGTCAGGACCGGGTGGGTGTCACGGACCGTGCCTGGAGCCACCCTGGCCTGTTCATCGAATGCGTTCCATCATCCTTGGAACCGCACGTCCTGGCCAGAGCCCGCAAGCGACACACCGAAGACCCGAAGTTCGGCTATCGCATCTTTCACGCCACCCACGACGCGATGATCACCGCACCCTAGGCAGCGGCCGATCTGCTCGTTGAGGCGGTGGATCCGTGAGCGAATCGACGACACTCACGCTCGGTCGGTATGCAGCCTCGATGTCGGTGGACACGATCCCCGAAGCGGTCCGCGAATGGGCGAAGCAGGTGATCCTGGACGAGTTGGCGAGTGACCTCTTCGACATGGAACAGCCGGCCAGCCTGCTAACGGCGCGTTACGTCGTAGGAATGGGAGGCACTCCTGAATGCCATGTAATCGGAACCTCCTTGCGCGCCCCTCGCCGCCCTCGCGAACGGTACGGCGGGACACGCGAACGAGATCGACGGTGCCCATGTCGTCAGACCCAGGCGCAACGCTGGTCCACGCCGTGATGGCCATGGCCGAACGACAGGGTTCGACCGGAGCGACAGCGCTGAACGCCGTTGCTCTGGGTTACGACGTCGGTATCAGACTCGTCGAAGCATGCGGCGGCCTCTTCGAAGTCAAGGAACGGCACCACCTGAACTCGGACTTCCTCCATGCCATCGCCACTTCGGTCGCGTGCGGCCGACCCATGGGGCTCGACCCGGGCCAGTACGGTCATGCCATGGCGCTGGCGACGTTCCAGGCCAACAGCCTGTGCGCGCTGTTCCACGAACAACGGCATATCAGCAAGGCGTTCTGCAACGGCCAGTACGCCATGGCGGGCGTCAGCGCCGCGCCCATGGCGTGCACGGGGTTCGAGGGGTGCGACGACGTCCTGGGAGATCCGCACGGCGTGTTCGACGCCTGGGAACGGATGCCACGGCAGAAACGGCGACGCGGGCACTTGGCCGTGACTTCGCCGTGATGGGCGCGAACTTCAAGTTCGTACGGGCCAGCTACCCGATCCACGCTCCGGCAGAGGCGGCCCTGTCGCTCCTCGCCCGACACGGCATCGAGACGGAGACGATCTCCGCGGTCGAGGTGGGGACGCCGGTCCGGGCACTACGCATCGTCGATGACCGGAGGATGCACAACATCTGCGTACAGGACATGCTCGCCGCCGCCTTGCTGCGCGGCGGCCTGAAACTCGACAAGACTCACTTCCCCGCCCTCCTCGCCGATCCCGCCTTCGCACCGTTGCGGGCCCGGATCACCCTGATCGTGAATCCGCTCTTGGAGGCCCAGGACCGGATGGACGCGGCGCCGTGGTCACCATCAGAACCCGCGACGGCGGTGTCCACTCCGAACGCGTCGGCCATTCCCGTGGTCACGCCGCGCGAGGCGGGGTCACCTGGGACGACCTGGACGCCATATGGAGCGAAGCACTGCCGGACCAGGATGTGGGCTCCTGGATCTCCCGCATGCGCAAGCTGGAGGATCTGGAGCACGTGGGTGAGGTCTTGCAACTCTTCACCGAACAGCCGTAACGCCTGCTGAGCCAATACGGCCGCGGGCCCGGGAACGAATCTCCGGGGCCCGCGCGGTCCTCCGTTCAGCGGAGGCCGTCTCACTCGGGAAAGTCGGGGCTCGGGCTTGTCTCCTTCCATGCCTGGAGCTCGTCCAGCTGGGCCTGCAACTCGTTTCCGACGACCTTGACGGCGTCGCTGCCCAGCAGGAGCCGGAACGGCCCCTCCGCGGACTCGACCGCCTTGATGACGGCCTGGGCACCCCGGGCGGGATCGCCGGGCTGACAGCCGTGGGAGTCGTCGTTCTCCTTGCGCCGGCGGCCGGCCGTGTCCGCGCAGCCAGCGATGACGGTCCGGGACTTCTGGAGCGACCGCGCGGCGAAGTCCGTGCGAAAGGCCCCTGGCTCGACCAGCAGAACTTTGATGCCCAGCGGACCGAGCTCCTTGCGCAGCGCATCGGAGACGCCGGCAAGCGCGAACTTGGTGGCCGCGTACTAGCCAGATCCCGGCATGGCCAGGCGGCCCGCGATGGAGGACACGTTCACGATCGCTTCGCTGGCCCACTTCCGCATGCCCGGCAGCACTGACTTGATCATCTCGACCGCGCCGAACAGGTTGGTACCGAACAGCTCCGCGACGTCCTCCCGCTCGCCCTCCTCGACCGCGACGCGATAACCGTTCCCGGCGTTGTTGACCAACACGTCCACGCCACCGAACCGGTTCTCGGCTACCTGAACGGCCTCTGCCACCTACGCCCGAGCGGAGACATCGAGCGGCAACGCGAGCGCGGTGTGCGGGTACAGAGCCTGGAAGTCCCGGATCGACGCGACACTCCGCGCGGTGACGACGGCGTTCCAAACTTGTGCGAGGACCGCCTGCGAGAGGGCGCGGCCGAACCCGGCCGAACATCCCGTGATCAGCCAAGTGGACATAGTGATGGCACTTCCCTTCGTCCCGGTGGCGCAGATTGTGTACACCGCTGTGGTCCGTGGGACGCCACATGCCTCATGGACACCGTGCCCCAAGATCCAACCTCCCTGGTCCGGCCTGCCGGTGGGAGGGCGAACCATGCCGGGCAACGGTGTTCGCGGGAACGACAGGGCTCCCCACCGGCAGCGCGCTCGAGCGCGGGCTCCCGCGAACCGGTCGTCGAGTCACTGGGCGGAGTACGAGTAGAACCCTCGTCCGGTCTTGCGTCCGAGGTGGCCGGCTTCGACCATCCGGGACAGCAGTGGCGGCGGCGCGTACAAGGGCTCCTTGAACTCGGCGTACAGGGAGTCTGCCACGGCCAGCGTCGTGTCCAGACCGATGTGATCGGCAAGTGCCAGGGGGCCCATCGGGTGAGCGCACCCGCGCACCATGCCTTCGTCGATGTCCTGGGCGACGGCGAACCCGGACTCGAACATGCGGATCGCCGCGAGGAGATAGGGAATCAGAAGGGAGTTGACGACGAAGCCTGCCCGATCCTGGGAGACGATGACATGCCGTCCCAGGACCGCCGTGGCGAACTGGCGCATCCTCGACCAGGCGTCGTCACTCGTGACCAGTGACGGCACGAGTTCGACGAGATCGAGCACCGGGACGGGATTGAAGAAGTGCAGACCCATCACCTGACCCGGACGGGCGGTGGCCGCGGCGAGTTTCATGATGGGGATGGACGAGGTGTTGGAGGCGAACAGGGCATCCGGTCGAAGCATGACCTGGTCAAGGGTGGAGAAGATCCCCGTCTTGAGTTCCTCGTCCTCCGGCACGGCCTCAATGGCGATATCCCGATCGGCGAAGTCGGCCAGATCGACCGTGAACCTCAAGGCTCCCGCCACGGCGTCGCGTTCCCCGGCCGTCAGCTTGCCTCTTTTGACGGCCCGGTCGAGTGACTGGTCGATCTTGCTCCGGCCGGCCTCCAGCGCCTCTTCGCTGACTTCGTAGACAAGCGTGTCCAGGCCATTGCGGGCGCAGACCTCGGCGATGCCCGAGCCCATGAGCCCGCAGCCGACGACGCCGACCCGTCGTATGGCATCGGTGTTCGCACTCATCGAGCTCCCCCCTGGACTCCGGGAAGGTTGCGGGCCATGACGATCCGCTGGACCTGGTTCGTGCCTTCATAAATTTGGGTGATCTTGGCGTCGCGCATCATGCGTTCGACCGGGTAGTCGCGGGTGTAGCCGTAGCCGCCGAGGAGCTGGACGGCGTCGGTGGTGACCTCCATGGCGACGTCGGAGGCGAAGCACTTGGCGGCGGCGCCCTGGAAGGTGAGGTCGGCGTCGCCGCGCTCGGAGGCGGCCGCGGCCTGGTAGGTGAGGGCGCGGGCGGCGGCGATCTTCATGGCCATGTCGGC
>NZ_JBIWOA010000080.1:0-14820 GCF_044767525.1 Streptomyces sp. NPDC101234
CAACTTCGCCCGAGCACGGTTCACTTCATGTGCGTCCACGCCTCCAGCATGCCCCCGAACAGTGCCGCGAGACAGACCTAACGGAGTCCTACTAGCGGTGGTTTGTTGACGGCGGGTTCGTGCGGGAGTACGCCGTGAGATGAAGGCGTCAACTACCGTCGGGAGGGCCTGAGATGACGAAACGGCTGCCCTGTCCGCCCGCACCGGGTCCACTGGAAGGGTACGCCGTCCGGTTTGATCATCTCTTCGGGACGTTGGCCCAGCGGCGTGGGTTTCGCGAGTACCTGGCCGGGCTGCTGCTGCCTCGGGACCGCAACAAGACGCTGACCTGCCTGGCCGATGCCGAACCGGTGGCTGGCGCCCAGCATGCGGCAGTGCAGCGGCTGCAGTTCTTCCTGTCCGAGTCGACCTGGAGCCAGGAAGAGGTCAATGCCTGCCGCCTGGAATTACTGCTGGCTGACCCGGCCACCGCCCCGCACCCGGGCGGGGTCCTGGTCGTCGATGATTCCGGCGACCGCAAGGACGGGACGGCGACCACCCACGTAGGCAAGCAGTATCTCGGCTCGGTCGGGAAGATCGACCGTGGTGTGGTCACGGTGACCACCTGCTGGGCGGACGAGCGCGTCTACTACCCGGCCCACGCCTGCCCCTATACCCCCGCCCATCACTTCCCCCGCGGCAAAAGCGACCCGGGCTTTCGCACCAAACTACAGATCGCGGCCGATCTGGCCGCCCAGGCGAAGGCGGCCGGGCTGGTCTTCCGCGCGGTGGCCGCCGACTGCGCCTACGGCGACCAGGACAGCTTCCGCGCCGGCCTGCACGACACCGGCCTGCCGTTCGTGATGGCTCTCAAGCCCCGGCACGGCACCTGGTCCTACGGCCCCGACACCCACACGCCCGTCGACGCCGCCCGTCTCCTGACCTGGCAGGACCCACATCATCCCGGAGACTGGTCGCGCATCGAGCGCACGTTCCGCGACGGGCACACCACCACCTGGTGGGCCGCCGAGGCCCATCTGGGCTGGTGGGGACCGGACGGCAACGTCCGCCTGGTGGTGGCCACCGCCGACCCGGCCACCCTGCCGGCCAAGGCGACCTGGTACCTGGCCACCGACCTGCCCCGCCCCGGCTCCCCACGCGTCGCCGAATCGGCCTACCCACCCGCTGCCCTCGCCGAGGTCGTGCGGATCTACGGGCTGCGGCACTGGGTCGAGCAAAGCTACAAACAGGTCAAGGACGAACTCGGCTGGGCCGATTTCCAGGTCCGCTCCGATGCCGCGATCCGCCGCCACCAGACTCTCGTGAACTGCGCGTTCAGCTTCTGCTGGAACACTTGGTTCGCTCCCGACCCGCCCCCGCTCGCCTTGGTCGACCCACCACCCGGTCCCGACACACCGTCAGGACCGGCAGAGAGGGGGAGAACCCGGGTCCCAGCAGCCCCGACCGCCCTGCTGGCCCCAGGCACTGCGAGCCGTCCGTGGCTGGCTGACGCCCTGGGTCACGCTGCAACGCTACTGGCGGGCATGGTCCACGAAACCCCCGCCCACAGCACTACAAGAACTGATCAACGCCGTCGGCAGCGGCAGAACCCTGAACCCCTACATCCCGACCTAACAAACCACCGCTAGGTTCTAGATTCCATGCCCTGAGCGGCGCCTTTAGAAAACATAGTTGAAAACCGCGCCGGTCCTTCGGCGTATGACGCCCACGCTCAAGGGCGAGGCGTCGCACTGGGGACATGACCCATCTTGGATGTTCGCCGCGACTCAAATTCGAGTGTTGCCGGTGATGGTGTCGCCCGACTCTCCGATGACCGGGACGGCACCGTGGCCGGCCGGCCACGTGACCCAGCACGGAGAGGGTGAGTGAGGCGTCTGGGAGCGATCCTGAAACCCGGCTTTCTCACGTGGTCATGCTAGCCGCCACCCGTCACGGCTGGGTGTTGGAGGTACGGTCACGGCCGCGTTCCTGCCTGTCTGCTGGAGGCACACGACCGTGTGTACGTCTCAGTCCAGCCTTCAGCTGCCGACGGGGCCGGTGTAGGTGCCGGGATGCGTGGCGCCGTCTTGGAGCAGGACGCTGCCGCCGGGCCAGGCCAGGGTGGTCGAGGTGGTCTCGTTCGGCGGGGTGACGACGACGGAGGTGGCTTTGAACTCGGTGCCGCTGCCCTGGGTCCACGGCAGGTAGGTGATGGTGAACGTCGCGCTGCTGCCGGCGGCCAGGGTGATCTTCTTGGGCGTCGCACTGTTGCGGGTCAGCGACCAGCTTCCCCCGGAGGACTTCAGGTCGACCCCGGGGAAGCCCTGGATGGTGCACGCGGCGGACGTCTTGTTCTTCAGCACCACGGGCAGTTGCTGCTGGTCGTCCGAGCTGCTGATCTTGCCGTCGCCGGAGCCGAACGAGATGCCCAGTCCAGCGGTGTGGCAGCGGCTCGTGCTGGTGCCGTCATTGCTGGTGCTCGTACCGCCGCCGGTGCTGCTGCCCGCGGCACTGCTGCCGCTTCTTCCGGTGCTGCTGCCCGCGTCCGTGGTGGCACCCGCATTCTCGGCCGTGGCGCCGCCGTCCGCAGTGGTCGAGGACGAGGACGTCGGTGCGGACGGTTGCCCGCCCGAGGTGTCGTTACCACTGCCGTTTCCGCAGGCGGTGAGCGCCAGGGCGAGCACCGACGTGGCAGCCAGTGCGGTGGCAGAGTGGAGCAGACGCATGATGTTGATTCTCCGTTGCATAAGGCGCGCTGACGAGCGCGGTGTTGATCACCACAGTATGAGTGAAATCTCAACAGGCTTGTAACTGCGGTGTTCTGATGACGCATCAGGCACCAAAACGTCGTGCCAGAGGCTGCGGACCTTGGATGAGGGTGAGACGATCTCGCCGTGGCTGGTGTGATCGCGGCGTCGGAACCCTCCTGAATAGCCCGTTCACCGGGCTGAGCCCACGGCAGTTCACGACGTTCGTAACCGCGTTGGTTCATTGGACGCCCGCTGCGCCTGTCTTCATTCGTTTGCCGACAGGCGGGCCAGGGTGGGCATCAGCCGAGCGCGGATGCGGGCTCATGGCCGCCTCTACTGCCTGAGGGTTCGGAGTGGCGGGTGGTCATCCGGCCAGGTGCTTGCCGAAGAACTCGGTGAGCTTGGCCACGGCGGGGGTGACGTATTCGTCCCTGTCGTACAGGTCGATATGGGTGGCACCGTCGATGACGACCAGTTCCCGGGGTTCGACCGCCCGCTCGATCGCCTCCCGGCTGAAGTAGGCGCTCTCGGCCTCCGAACCGGCGATCATCAGCAGGGGACGGGGCGAGATGAGCCGGATCATCGCGTACGAGTCGTACTGGGCGAGCTGGTCGACGCTGCGCAGCACCCATCCCTGGACCGCACGGGGGTGGTGACCGCGCGGGGTGCGGTAGTACGCGAACGTCTCCCGGAACTGCCGGGTGGCGGTCTTCAGCAGTTCCTCGGCGTTGTCGGGAATCCATGGCATCAGCTCCGGAATCGCGCCGCGTGCCTCGGCGGTGCGCGCTGCCGAGGCCCGGTCGAGCATGGCCGTGAGGATCGCCGGGTCCTGGGTGCGGCCCAGCCCCTCACGGATCACGGAGCCCATGTCGACGGCGCTCACCGTGGCCACGCCCTTGATGCGGTGGTCGGTCTGTGCGGCGTAGGGGACGTAGCCGCCGGACGCGCAGATGCCCAGGGCCCCGGGGCGATGTCGCCACGGGTGGTCAGGTAGGTCACGGCGGACTTGACGTCCTCGGCCCGCTGGAAGGGGTTCTCCATCCCCCGCGGCTCGCCCTCGCTCTCGCCTTGGTGGGCCGCGTCGAAGACGAGCGCGGCGAATCCCTCACGGGCCAGCCGCTCGGCGTAGTCGCTCGGGCTCTGCTCCTTCACGCCGCCTCCGGGATGGGAGATGACGACGGCCGGCAGCCGGCCGTCGACGTGGTCGTCGGGGGTGAAGAGGATCCCGGCCAGGGCGAGATCGTTGCTGGGGAAGGCGATGCTGGTCTTCACGGCCTGTCTCTCCTGGTACGGGTGGGGAAGTGCGGTGACCGCGGACGGCACGGATCTTCCGGCGGGACCTCTGGCGGCGCCTTCGTCTTCGGGGTGGCCTGCCCGCCAGCCGGTCACGTCACCGACACTCGCACCGCGGTACGTGAGCGGGTAAGGGGCTTGTCCTGTCCCCGGACACCGCGGTTCTGGGACACGGCAGGCCCCCTGTCACCGGCCCGCCGGGCTGCAAGACTTCTCCCATGAGCAGCAGCGACGCCCACGGCAGCGAACTGGGCGCCTTCCTGAAGGCGCGGCGCACAGAGCTGAGCCCGGCCGAGGTGGGGCTGCCCGAGACAGCCGGCAGGCGCAGGGTCAAGGGCCTGCGCCGCGAGGAGGTGGCCTTGCTGGCGTCGATCAGCCCCGACTACTACACGCGCCTGGAGCAGGGCCGCCGACAGGCAGCCGAACCGGTGCTGGACACCCTCGCGCGTGTCCTCCGGCTCGACGACGGTGAGCGTGCCTACCTGTTCGAACTGTCCGGCCGGGACGCGGTACGGACGTGTCGGCGCATCACGCAGAAGGTCCAGCCCCACCTGCGGCGCCTGCTGGAGGACCTCTCCACCACGCCGGCCGTCGTCCTGGGCCGCCGCACGGACATCCTCGCCTGGAACGCCATGGCGGCGGCCCTGTTCACCGACTTCGCGCGGATCCCCGAGAAGAAGCGCAACTTCGTACGGCTGGTCTTTCGCGAACCGGCCATCAGGGCGCTGTACCCGAACTGGGAGTGGGTGGCGCAGACGACCCTGGCAAAGCTGCGGATGGAGGCCGCCCGCGATCCGAAGGATCCGCGGCTGGCCGAACTGGTGGGCGAGTTGTCGCTCCAGGACCCCGACTTCCGGCGCTGGTGGGGCGCCCACCGCGTCGCCGTCCAGGTGTAGGCCCGCATTCGGAATGTCCCGTTCCGATGTGATGGCCTGTACTTTCCCGACTGTCTCATTCAAGGGACACGGCGCTGGTGTCTCACGATCTTGTCCCTTGAGGCCCAATGTAGCTGTGTACGCCATGTCCGTGCGTCAGCCGGTCGTCCGCCAACGAGGAGGAATGGCGGCGGCTGTCCCCGCGCGTCCCGCCGAACCACGACCCGGGGCGGGTTAGCCCGAGCGTCCGCAGCACGGCGGAGCAGTCGGTGACGTGGGTGACGACTGCCCACTGTGCCTGATCCAGTGTGATGATGTCCTTGCAGACCGCTGTCTTGAGCTTGGCCTCGACACCGTCCGTGAGGGTTGTTGGACCAGGCACTCTTCCTGTGGCCAGGGGACGCGGGTGCGACCCACGGATTTCGCCGTTTCAAGCGGCACGCGCGACGAGCGGATTGAGGTCACAGCGGATGTGCAGCCAGCTGGCGACGGTGCCATCGGCGCAGGCGAAGAAGTCAGCTGCGTCGGGGAGCGAGGTCAGCGATCAGCGGTCGGCGACTGGAGCAGCCTTCCCTGTGTTGACGGAGCGGGAACCGGAAGCCAGCGGCCCCGCCTGCGTTGGTGATTCGTAATCGCGCCCTCAGGCGGGCATCGGGAACCAGCGCAGAACAGCGGCTTTGGCGTCGGCGATCAGGAATCCGTGGTGGCGCGGGTCGTAGACAAGGTCTGTAAGTTCCTGGGCGCCGTGAATCGGCCAGAGTGTGATCACACCCGCCGTGGTGATTCGGCCCACGTCTGTGGAGGAGGTGAACCACAAGGCGTGGTCAGGCCCGGCGATGATAGGCCCCAAGTATTTCATTTTCGCCGTCGTTCGGTAGGTCGAGATGGTCCCGCTCGGGGTGATCCGCCCGATGGCGTTGGTCTCGGCGAACCAGAATGCGCCGTCGGGACCGGGGACGATTGAGCCGAGGGGCCCGGCAGCGGCTGGCAACTGCCAGACCTTGGTGTGCCTGCTGGAGTCCGCGTAGCCAACCTCGTTGGGGGCCTCGTCGACGCTCGCGGTAAACCAGAGTCGTCCGCCGTGCCCGTATGTCAGCCCCCTGATATCCGGTGAGCCCGGCATTTTGAACCGGGGCGTCGGCACAGTGAAGTGGGTGGCCGAGAGCGAGGCGGTGATGTGGATCAGTTGCGATCCCTTGTAGTTGGAGCCGCCGTACCAGATGGAGCCGTCGGTGCCTGCGGTGATGGCGTCCGGGCTGCCGTACTCAATGGCGGGTTGATCAAAGAGGCTGACTTTCCCGTCCGGCGTGAGTCGGCCGACGTTGAGCGGGCAGGTGAACCAGATGGAGCCGTCCGAGGCGATCGCAAGGTCGCTGGGCTCGAGAGACGGGGCGTGGTCAGCGTCGGCGAGGCGGTGCTGGGTGATCTGACCGCCGGGGCTGATGGACGCGAGGAAGCCGAGGGAGGTCTCCGTAACCCACAGAGTGCCGTCTGGTGACATGGCGAGACGGGACGGCCAGGAGTTGCCGGGCAGCTCGACGGCCTGGGGTGAGCGTGACACCGTGGTTGTGGTGCTGCTGCTGTTCTTGGGGGTGGCAGGGTGTTGAGTGTGGGTGCACCCGGTGAGAGTTAGCGTGAGTGTCAGGCATGCGAGGGCGCGTGCAGCGGAGCGCACGGGCACCGGACGGCGTGTGCGCAGGGCGGGCCGGCAGAAGGCGGGCCGCCGCTGTCCTGCGTCCCTTGCGCGGCGGAGGAGTCCGATGCTGCGGTCGAGCATGCTGTGGCCGTCCAATCCGGAGGCGAAGTTCCATTCCACGGTCTGGCCGTGGCTGAAGCGGTCTGCGGGCGTCGCGGTGGTCAGGGCATCGCCCGGTGCGAGCTGTGGTTCGGTTGGTTGGTCGTCGGCGGGCACGGGTCCGTTCATGTCGGGCAGTGCAGGTTCGACGGGGTGTGGGAGCCCATGTACTGGCTCCAGTCGCCGGCAGTGAGGTCCCGGCCTGCCGAGGCGCAGGCGGTGCGGATCCATGCGTCCGGCTCCAGCCGCCAACTGATCAGCTGGCCCATGCCAATGGTTGCCGTATTGCCCGAGTCGCCCTCGGTCGCGGTGACCAGTACTGTGCCGTCTGCCGAGAAGGAGAGTCCGGTCGACATGGCTTTGTCGCCGGGCGGGAGCGTCAGCGTGCCGAGGCGGTTGCCGGACGGAAGGTCGATGAGCTGGACGGTGTTGTCGGACGGTTTCTCAGCGACGGTATCTGTGCCGACGACGGGGCCGACGGCCGTGTCGGGAGTGCCTTCGATCGTGTTCAGGCGCCGGCTCCCGGAAGCGGTCCAGATCTCCAGGTCACCGGCCTTCCGTTGGACGAGCAGATGCTCCCCCGCGTAGGCGACGCCGACTACGTCTGCCTCGTTGATCGACCTTGAGTGACCTGTGGCGGTGTCGGTGACGACGACTTTGGGGCTGGTGCCGCTGATCGCGGCCGCCTGCTGGTCCATCACGGCCGCGTGGGCGGCCTGTGTGTCCATCGCCGCCCATCCCTGGGGAAGTGGCCCGGAATCGTTGCTCGTTGGGGCCATGTTCCTCGGGCCGTCCACCTGGCGCAGCACCTTTCCGGTGACCGTGTCTCTGAAGCGGATCGTGCCGGAGCTGTCCAGCTCGGCCGCCTGTCCGCCATCCGGCAGAAGCTGCAGCAGAGCTGGCGCGTCGGTGCGCTGGAGCGGGTCCGGCACACGCGGCCAGGTGCCCGTGATCCGCAACCCGTTGCGGGGGTCGAGGATCTGGGCGCTGCCGTCAGCCGAAACCACGATGATTCCCGACCCCTCTTTCTTCCACAACGCCGCTCCGTAGCCGTAATACGGCGGTTTCTGCGCCAACTGATGGCCGGCACCGGGCGGATGGAGCTTCTGGACGTCCGCCGTCACGTTGTTGCCGTCGATGACCGCTGCGGAGCCGCCGTTCGCGGACAGAGCGACGCTCGGCCCCCGGCATCCGTTACAGGAAACCGGGATGGTGGCTTCTGCCTGCGTCGCGATCCGGGAGTACTGGGCGAGATCCCACAGGCTCACTACATCGCCGGAAGCGGAGATCAGCCTGCTGCCGACTTTGCCGAGGAAGGCGAGGGCACCGGGGGACACCTTCCCTGCCCCGGGAAGGGCGATGGGCGTGAACGGTGTCCTGCCTGACGTGACCGTCCGCGACACGTAGAGGCTGCTGCCGACGGCCGTCGCGGCCCATGAGCCGCCGGGGCTGAGGGCGAGAGCCTCTGGATGACCTGTTTGCGTCGCCGCCAGCAGGGACGGCTTGTCAATGTCGGGCGTGCCGTCGGACGCCCAGATCGGGAGGGGGGAGGCGGTGTTGCTGTAGGTGAAGTAGCTGCCATCGGGGGCGAGTGCGGAGGCCGAGTTGTGGACGCCGAAGCCCACATTGCTCCCGTCGGCCCGGGTCAGCCCGGGCAGCGAGATCCGCTCCCAGATGCCGTAGTCGTCCGCAAAGGCCACCACCTGCGAGTCGCTGCGGAAGGCGATGGCGGTTGGCCCTCCGGACATGTCTTTGAGGTCGAGATTCCCGGTGTTTCCCGTGGTGCGGTCCAGCACACGCACCACGGGCGGCACGCCGAATGTATCGGTCTGTGCTGATACGGCGACGAACCGTCCGGACGGGGAGACTGCGACTGCTGTGGGCTGTTGTCCGGAGGATATGAGCGGGGCCGCGACCTGCTGCCCTGCCGCCCAGACACGGATCGTGCTGTGGTCGATCGCGGCTACGGTGCTGCCGTCCCTATCGGCCGCGACCGCGCTGACGGATCCCGGCAGTCTGCCGAGCCGCCGCCCCTTGCCGATCGTCGTCCCGGTGAGCGCCCATTGCTCTAGCTCACCTTCCTTGGTTCCGGCGATCGCGACCCGCCCGTCAGCCGAAGCCGACAGCGCGGAGACTGGCCCACTCGCCTGCACGCCGGCGGCTAGGTGAGGGCTGGCGGTGACCGCCCGGAAGAGCGCCTGGCGGGTCAGCGAATCGGGGTGGTATCGGTACGCCTGCACCGCGAACAGTTCCGCAAGTCCGGGATCGCTTTGGAGCAGGCTCTGCGACACGTCGGCGAGCCGGTGTGAGGTCGCCAGCCGGTCCCTGGCCACGGCGTCCTGGTGCTGCACCACCAGTCCCGGGACCGTGGCTGCGGCAACGAGGGACAGGGCGGTGATCAGGCGGCCGGTGCGGAACCGTCGGGCGTACCGGTCGGCCTGCCGCAGCGTCTCGGCGAACCGCACGTCGCCGGGCTCGGGTGCGTTGGCGACATCGAGCTGGTTCGCCTTGGGCGCGACCAGACGCAGCCCCTTGCGGCGCGCGGCCAGGAGCTTGGCGTCCATGTCGCTGACCTTGAGCAGGCGTTCACCACCGTCGAGCGCCCCCGTCACCGCGGTGCGCGGCCGCAGCCCGTAGAAGAAGCCGCGCACCCCGGCCGCACTGGGGCGCCGGGACCGTGGATACCGCAGGAGCTCGCGCAGGCCCAGGGCAAAGGCCGCGCCGAGTGAGGGGCCTTCGATCTGCCCAGGAGGCAGGGGATCGTCGGACAGGACGATGCGCCACAGAACACAGCGACCCTCGCGCCGGTCTCCGGCCATGTTCCATGCGTGGCCGAGGGAAGCGGCGAACTGTCCGTTCGGGCTGTGCGCCCCCGCCATCGCCCGCGGATCGGGATACAACCCCGACGGCCCCGCGGGGAATTCGCGCAGTTCCAGAACGCCTGTGGCACCCTGCTCCAAGGCGACCTGTCCGGTCTCGCGGGCAGATCCTCCGAACACCACCGGCACCCTTGCGAGCGGCCGCTTGGGCAGCTCGGCACCCGCCATCAACAGTGCGGCGATCAGTAGCACGCTGTCGGATCCGGTCGGCCGTACGCTCTCGCTGACGGCGTGCAGGCGCACAATGCGCTCGGCGACGGCGCTCAGCCCGCCCGCGACCTGCAGAGAAAGGCCGCTGATGCCCCTGCCGGAGGGCTGCGCGGGTCCGGGAGTGGTGTTCGCTGAGACCAGTCCGCTCCGCTCCCACGCTTCCATCAGCCGTGCCAGGGCCTCGTCGTGTTCCCCGGCCCGGCCTTCCGGTGCGCTCAGGGCTCGGCCCAGCAGGTATACGTGGTCAGTAGGCGTGACCGAGTCAGCCGGCCGGTCCGGAGCTGTTGCGTCAATCCATGTGGCCAGTTCCTGGCTATCGCTGCCCAACAGCCAGGCAGGATCGGTGTGAACTGCCTCGCTGCAGCACTTCCACCACAGCTGCCTCTCACCGAGTAACTCGTTTACGGCGCCTTGTGGGCTCGTTGCGCTCCTCAGCACGTCCTTGAGTGCGGCCCGGTGCGGTAACAGGCCAGGCCGCAGAACTGATCGGCGCCGCTGCAGCCAGGGCGGCCGCGAGGAACCCCCCTGCGTTCCGCCAGGGGGACGCTCGGTGCGCCCCCGCTCGTCGGCAGCCGTCATCGCAGTGCCCCGTCGATAACGTTGCGCACATCATCGTCAACGAACTCCCGTAGCTGCCGCCAGGCATCGCGGGTGGCCTCGTTAAGCGCCGCGCGGACCGAGTCGGCCACCGTCGCGGCGTCCCAAGCGGTGCCCAGATCCACGGAAGGGAGAACGGCGGCGGTCCATGCTGTGTCGCCGCCGAAGCCAGGTAGCCGGACATACGAAGCAGGGGGCCCGAACTGCCCTTGGACCACTGGCACAAGGAGCATCCGCTCACGGCCGTCCGGCTGCGTGTAACGGATCGCGGACACCACCGGCTCGTCGATATCAACACCGCGCAATACCAACTCCAGGCTGTAATCGGACCCGTCGATCCCGTCATGGCGCACGAGGAACCCGACCCGGCCGTCCGGCGATGACGTCTCAAGTGCCACCGCGTCAACTCCGGCGGCGGTCAGCGTGCCGGCCGACGGAAACGGAGGCAGCGCAAACCACCCTGAGGCGATGCGACCAGCCGGTTGCCGATTCAGGGACTGTTCCCTATGGGGCGACGGCCGAGCAGCAGCTGCCGGTGCCGCGTCGAATCGCGTGGGAAGGTCGAAGCCGATGAACGATGCCCAGACGCGTTGCCTCAGGGTGTATCCGTGGTGTCCGCGCCCCACCGTTCGCGGAGGACGAGGCAGCCGTCCGCCAATGAACGACCGCCAGGAACGCTGAACGACCGACCCGGCGGTCATGGAGTCGCCTCCCCCCGAACCGGGTCAAGCCCCGGAGGCTCGACCTGAGCCGGAAACCCACTCGGTTCTTCACCCCTGGGCTCACCCCGGAGAGCATCGGTGGCGGTGGTGGCTCTCCCCAACTGAGCGAGCAGCGCGGGTGCTGACGCGCCCACGGTCACGGCCGCATACACGCCAGTGATCTCGGCATGGAGCAGCCACCCCGCCGCAGCCCCCAGCATCACGCGGAAGAACGCCGCGAGCGAGTCCGCGGGGGGATCGACGAACTTGCCGACCCGAGGTAACTGGTCGTCGGCCATCCTCGCCTCATGCCGCGCCTGTTGCCAGGCGTGCAGGCGACCGTAGGTGACAACCGCCTCGACGATCAGTCCGCCCCCCGCACCGTACGCCGCGGCCTCGGCCCACCTCAGCATCAGCCCCCCGTCCCTCGCTGGGCATCACACACGTTGGCCCAGACCCGCTGACCTTCGCGGCCCGACATCGTAGCCCCATCTTTCGAGAAGCCTTGGACTGGATCAATTCACGAACGGACCACATCCGCGTGCTTTCACCTTGGCCACGTGGGTCACTGTGCCTCCGCCATGCCTACACCGCATCCGGTCAACTCAGGAAATACACGAACCATCCAAAGAAGAGGCACACTCATGCTGTTGATGCCGTCCAGATGGACTCGGGTCCCGGTGTGTCGTTATGACTCCACGCCACTACGGCGTCGAAGACACCGAGCGAGAGGTACGCCGGGCCGTACTGCGGGTGGTCGCGGCCGTGGCCGAGCTGCTTCCAGCGGATCAACACGCCCCCGTCGTGGCCCTGCTCGACGGGGTCTACGCCACCGATCCCGTCCCCGCGGTGCGCGCGGACGCGGTGGTCGTGCTGGCCCGATTGGGACAGGAGGCGGCAGCAGTAGACAGCCCGCTGCCGGAGGTCAGGCTGGCGGCGGCCATGCTTGCCGTCGCACGATCCGGGCCGCCGTACCCGGCTGACCTGGTGGACGTGATCGCCGAGGACGGTGCCGAACCCGACCCGGGGGACGACGACTTCCCTTGGCCGGGCACCACTACCCAGGAAGAGCAGCTGAGGCGCCTGCTCACCGAGGACCCGGACGCCGGCCTCACCGTGGCCGCCCGCTGGATCACGGCCGGAGACATCGGCTCGCGCGGGTCCTGGCTGGCCGAGGAAATCGCCGGGACCTGGCGAGACCGGGAACCGGCGGTGCTGGACCTGCTGCTGGCAGCCCTGCCTCAGCAGAGGAACCCCCGCGCCCTTGCCAGCCGCCTGCACAGCATCGGTCACCTGATCGAGTACCTGCGCGAGCCGGATGCCGATCTCCGCGACACGCTGCACGCGTACGCAGCAGGTGCCGACGAAGAGACCGTCGGGCCGGCGCTTCTCGCTCTGGTGCGCTCCCGTGACCCCCGCGCCCTGGAACAGGTACTGCACCGCCCCACCACCCGGCTGCTCGCAGCGGCGGCACGGCACTTTCCCGAGGCGGCCGACCGACTGATACCCGTGATCCGCGGTGAGCTGGCAGCGGGCGCCACCGGGAATGAAGGCATCGCACTCGTCGAGGCTCTCGCGCCGTTCGGTGCCGCCGCCCACCAGGCACTTCCGGAACTCGTCGAATGCCTCCGGACCCGCCGTGCGGCCATCGTTGCCGCCCGCAGGCTCGGAGCCATCGGCATCGCAACGCGGGAGACCATCGACCTGCTGTGCGAGGCCGCGCAGAGCAGCGACCTCGCTCTACGTGCCGCAGCGGCGGTGGCCCACTACCAGCTGACCGGGGACGTCGAGCCGGCCCTTCGCACATTCGAAGAGCTGCTCTCCGGGACGGGCCAGACGCACTGGTACCTGAGCGCTCTGGAGCCGCTCGGCATCGCCGCCGCTCCGCTGCTGCCGTACATCGAGCCAATGCTGGGGGCACGGTACGAGTGGACGCGCATGGCGGCCGCCGAGGCCCTCCACTGGATCACCGGATCCCCCGACCGCGCTGTCCCCGTCCTTGTCGATTTGGTCGGTCCTACGCCGGTCGGCGTCCGCGCGCTCAAGGCCCTGGCCGCCACCGGTCAGGTTCCGGAGGAGCTCCGCCCCACTCTTCGCTCCTTCGCCTTCTCCCCACTCCGCCTGATCCATGACTCGCCGTTGTCGGGACAGGACCATCTGGACGAGGAACTCCGCGCCCTGGCCCGGACGTTGCTCGCTGCCCCATAGCCAGCAGTCGCCTCGGCGGTCGGCGGTCGGCGATGCGGGCGGTCCACTTGCGCTCGCCGAAGTTCGTCCAGCGTGGGGTGTTGTCGATGCTGTGCCTGGTGAGGGCAGCACAACGTCAGCCGCGATCCGCCGGCCGGGATCCAGACCGGCATCCAGTCCGAAGTAGGGCTGGTTTGCCGCGTGGTTGATCGGAAATGAGTCGCGTGTCGTCGGGCGTGTGGGGAGACTGCGTCGATGACCGGTTCCGCACTGCCTCGACTGCTTCGACCTCGTGCCCTGAGGTCCGGAGATCTCGTCGTCATCGCGTCGTTGTCCGGGCCGCTCCATACCGTTTACGAGCCCGACCTCGAGCGGGCGGTGGCCGTACTCGAACGGATGGGATTCCACGTGCGCCGGGCGCCGCTCCTCGAAGCAGGGCGGCACCGTTGGTGGAGCGCCGCTCGGCCGGCGGAGATCGTAGAGGAGCTCAACGCTCTTGTACGTGATCCCGAAGTGCGTGCGATCGTCGCGCACGACGGTGGCCAGACGGCACTCGGCTACCTCGACCTGATCGACTTCGAGGCGATCGCCGCCGACCCCAAGCCGATCCTCGGCTACAGCGACATCTCGCTGCTGCATCTGGTGCTCTACGCACGCACGGGTCTGGTCGGGTTCCACACCGACTTGGCCACGCCCGGTCTCGGCGGGGCGTGGCAGACCGCGCCCGCGGCGCGCAGAGCGGAGCTTGAGAAGCTCTACTCGATCCTGTTGACCGGCACGGAGGCGATCGGTGCGCTGCCTGCCACCCCGTCGTGGGAGTGCTGGCGTCCCGGTCGTGCCGAAGGCCGCCTCATCGGCGGGGTGATCAATCGCATCGTGCTGGCGCAGGCGACGCCGTACGCGCTGCCGCTCGACTGGTTCGACGGCGCGGTGTTGTTCTGGGAGGAGAAGGGGGGTCTGGCGGCGTACGTGTGGAGCTGTCTCCAGGTGCTGCGGCACTGCGGCATCCTCGATCGGATCGCCGGCATGGTCGTGGGAGTCCCGCATGAGATCGACGGACTCGGGACGGGCGCGCCCGACGCGTCGCCGACCCTGCGCGAGATCGTCCTCGACGTCCTCGGTGACCGTGGCATCCCGGTGCTGGGCAACGTCGAGTTCGGCCATGCCGGCCCGAATCTTCCGATGCCGGTCGGCATCCGCGTCGGCCTCGATGCGCAGCAGCGGACACTGTCACTGCTCGAACCGGCGGTACGGCCGCACGCGATGACGGGACCGGTCGGCTGAGTATCGCGCATCAGTGAGCCGACGGCCGCGACGGCACCCGGCGGGCTCAGACTTTGGCGACCGGCGCCTTGGGCCGCCTGTTCGACCTGCAGGAGGGGCCGTTCCCCCAGGAGGAGATGAGCCCGGGCGGATCCAGCTGGTGGGCGCCGGCGCGGTGTTGTAGAGCCTGACAGCCCAGGTCAGCGACCCAGCGCACCTTCGGTGTGCGCCGGGGGCGTGGTAAATGTCGTGGCGTGCGCCGAGGTGCTTCTTGTCTGCCCTGACGTGTGC
>NZ_JBIWOA010000081.1:0-13341 GCF_044767525.1 Streptomyces sp. NPDC101234
CCGGCCATCGGTCACAGGCCGGGGCAGTCGACTCCTCTCCTTGCAACTACCACTGCATGACAGCGACTTCACGTCGCACTGAAAGCGCGAGGCTAGTAACGGGTGTTGTCCACGTGACGGAGGTCATGCAGTACCTGGTTGCCGATGCTGGCTGCTCCAGTGGCATCACCGGGCCGAGCTTCGGACCACCGGTCTACGTCTGATCAAGCCGCGCTGAGGGTGTTGCAGTTACCTGTCAGCCGTCCTGATCGTGGATCCGTGTCCCCAGGTCCTGCGCCCATTTCAGCGCCCATGCTTTGAGTTCGCTGATCTGCTGGGCGGTCAGTCCGTACGTGGCGTAGTCCTCGTCCTCGTACCAGTCGGCCCCGATGAGTTGATCACGAAGGTCCTCAAGGCTGAACTCGTCGTGAGCGCGGCGGCGGCCGAGTGCCTCGAGGTCGGCGATGGAGCGGTGGCGGGAGGCTTCCTGCACGTCGATGAGGTCGCGGGCGGTGCCGCGGTCGGCAAGAGCGCGGACCTTGGTCCCGATCACGTCGTCGAGGGAGAGGACAGGGCCCCAGGGGGGGCTGGGCGGGTGGTGCCCAGAACGCCTCTTTGAGGACGTCGACCTCGCATTCTTCGCCGGTGTCCGGATCGGCGGCGAGGAATCGGCCGCTGAGCGGATCGGTCTGGACATGCGCGGTCCGCCAGCCGCGCGCGGTGAGCCCGGCCGTGAGCGAGGCGACGATCTCCTCCATCGGGGCGGGATTTTCGGTGGCGACGTCGAGGCCGCGGCTGAAGCGTTTGACCAGGCCGTGGGCCTGTACGGCGTACCCGCCGGTGAGGACCAGAGGATAGGGGGAGCCCAGGTCGAGGATGTCGGCAAGGAGACGCTCGTGGAGCGGGGGAGCTTCACGCGGCCGTCATGCCGCCGGTAGCGGTTCACGGCAGCTCGGGGAAAGCATCCTCCCAGGCCTCGCGGATGTAGGGGCTGACCAGGCGCCGTGGAACGGGCCACTGCTCGGCCAACAGCCGATGGTGAAGGAAAGCCTCCAGATCCTCGCGCTGGCCTTCGGCCAGAACCGTCCGGTAAAGGGTCATGCGGGACTTCGGGCTCGGAAGGCCCCGCGTGATGCGGTGATGCGAGCTCGGATGATCGAGTTGAGCTGGTCGGGGCTGCGGGTGCCCGCGATCGCTGTTGAGTTGGACTGCAGCCAGAAAACAGTCCGCTGCTGGCTGCACCGTTTCAACCGCTCGGGCCTGCAGGGGCTGGATGATCTGGGCGGGCAGGGCCGCAAGCGGCGGATCACCGAGGAAGACCGCTCCAGGATCATCTCGCTGGTGAAGACCGTGCCGCCGGGGCGTCTGAGATGGGAGCCCGTGGGGGAATTGTGGGCCTTCGACGAGTCCGGGCCGGCCGAGTGGACCCTGGATTCCCTGGCTGCGGCCGCGCGGGCCGCGGGGATCGAGGTGGGTCGCTCACAGGTGAGGCGCATTCTGCTCGCCGAGGGTGTGCGCTGGCGCCGCACCCGGTCCTGGACGCGGTCGAAGAACCCGGAGTTCGTCCCAAAAGGACACGGATCATCGGCCTCTATGCCGACCCGCCCGACGGCGCGACCGTGATCTGCGCCGACGAGCTGGGGCCCGTGATCCCGCGAACGTTCCCGCTTGCACCCGCCTGGTCACCGGACGGGCACCGGATCAAAGCGGAGCTCGATTACAGCCGCGGACCGGAGAAAACCTGGGTCTACGGGGCCTTACGTGTCCGGGACGGCCAGCAGATCACCATGGCCGCCTCCTCCCGCAACAGCGTCCTCTACCAGCAGTTCCTGCAACAGGTCGAGGATGCCAACCCGACGGGCGAGATCTGGATCGTCACCGACAACCTGTCCTCCCACAACAGCCTGTCCACCCGGACCTGGCTTGAGGACCATCCCCGCATCCACCACGCCTTCGTCCCCGTCGGCGCCTGCTGGCTCAACCTGCAGGAAGGCCGGTGGCGCATCTTCCGCAAAACCGCCCTCGCCGGCCGGTCATTCGCCAACAGTGACGACATCGCATACGCCACGACCCCGGCAACAGACCAGCTCAACTCCCGTGCCAAGCCCTGGATCTGGGGCAGACCCGCACCGCCAACCCGTCGACGACCGCGCCGATATGTCTACACCGTTTGAGGAACCCAGCACTAGGGTGCTCGCCGTATCGCGATCAGTTTCCTGCCGGATTCTGGTCGAGATCGGCCAGGAACCTCTCGGCGCGGCGAGCGAAGAGGTGGGCCCCGCGTTCGCCGGATCGGGTGCGGGCTTCGTCGCCGGCGGCTCGCACGACATCGACGGGTTCACCGCGGGCGTGCAGCAGGCGCGCACGCAGCAACAGGAGAAGTCCTTCGGCATAGCGTTGGCCGTGGGCTTTGATGGCCTGGTCGGCTTGCTCGAGGGCGGTCGCGGCCTTGTCGGGCCTCTCGGCTGCCAGCCACATCTCGGCGATCAGTCCGTACCAGTAGGCGAGGCCCCATCTCGGCGGGTCGGCCAGGGTCGCGGCCAGGAGATGTTCGGCCTTGGCCGCGGCGCTGGCCGGGTCGTCGCCGGAGAGGGCACGGGCCCAGTACCAGTCCAGCCGTATATAGGCTTCCTGGGCGACGCCGGGAAGGTCGGCGCTGGCCTCGACCCACCGTTCGGTCGCCTGCATCGCCCAGGCCGCGTCACCGGCCATCGAGGCGGCCATGGTCTGGTAGCGGGTCCAGCCCGACATCTCGAAGAGGTCTCCCTCGGCCTGGTACACCGTGCCGAGCAGGGACCGCCCAGTCTCGACATCGCCATGCAGCGTGGTGATTACCCCCAGATAGCCGATCCACTCATCCGGGATCCGCCAACGTCCGCGGTCGTCGCGGCGTCGGACCGGGACACCCCCGACCTGGCCGGCAAGGTGGTACAGACTTTCCTGAGCCGGTCCCGGGTGCGGGTTGGCCGAGTTCGCGAGCAGCGAGGCGACGTCGTCCGCAGTGGTACGGCCCAGCCAGCTGAAACATTGAAACGCCGCGCCAATGTCGCCGATGTCCCATTGGTGCAAGCCCCAGGCCTGCCGGCCGTAAGCCTTGATGATCGGATCCGTGGACGCCTCGCCTTGCTCATGCAGCCGGCGAGCCCACGTTCCACGGTCGTTCTCGGTGGAGACGTAGGCCCCGGTCATCCGAAAGAAGAGAAACTCGGCCTCGGCCGTCTCGCGGCCCAGTCTGCGGGCGAGATATGCGCCCCGTTCCAGCAGATCGTACGTTGAGCCGCCCATTCCCGGAGGCTCGACGGCGAGGAGGTTGAGCAGCGACAGGACGGACAGTTCGAGTTCCAGCAGCCCCGCCGTCCGGGCGATCTGGACGGCCGATTCCAGGTTGCGGTAGGCCGCCGCGAACGCGAGCTTGGTCGCCGCGCGGCGACCGGCGCGCGCCAGTGCCTTCGCGGTGCGACCCGGGTCAGCCAGGGGGCCCGCGGCCCACAGATGGTAGGCGAGGCGTTCGGCGACGGACTCGTCGTCTCCGTGGATGGGTTCGAGGGCGTCGGCGACGCGCAGATGCAACTGGACGGCCTGGTGCCGCGCGGTGGTCTCGGTGACCGACTCACGGACGAGGTCGTGCGCGAAGCGCCACGAGAACGGGTCTTCCGGTTTGGTCTCTAGGAGACCTAGTTCTTGCAGCGGTTCGAGGCGTTCGAGGCAGTCCGCGATCTCGACGCCGATCGCGCGGGCGAGCAGGTCGAGGTCCACGTCGCGGCCGATGACCGCGGCGGTGCGCAGCAGGTCGTGCGTGCTGTCGTCGAGACCGGCCATCCGATCGCGGACGACGTCTCGCACGGTGACCGGCACCCCGGCCCGCACGGGTGTGCCGCCGTCGCCGAGCGAGCCGTCGTCGTTGAGCAGCCGGGACAGCTCCTGGACGAAGAACGGATTGCCGGCGGTGCGAGCATGGATGCCGCGGGCGGCTTCGGCACCGGGCTCGTGGCCGGTTTCGCGGCGGATGAGCTCGGTCACGTCGGTCAGGCCGAGCGGGCCGAGCCGGATCCTGCGGTGGCCGGGCAGCCGACCGGCCGCGGCCAGGACCTGCGAAAGGCTGGAGCCGGGTGCGGGTGCACGATCGCGTAGCGCTCCGATGATCACCGTGCCGGTGGGCGGCCGGGTCGTCAGGTGGCCGAACAGCTGGAGTGAGGCGGCGTCGGCCCACTGCAGGTCATCGACGATCAGCAGCACGGGCCGTTGCGCCGAGGCCTGCCCGACGACAGTGACGACCTGCTCGAACAGGCGGAACTGCGCACGGCTGTCGGGAATCGCAGACCCGGCGGCGTAGTCGTCTGGAGATTGAAGGAGGCCGCCGAGCTCGCTGGCGAGCCACTTCTCCCGCAACGACGCGGGCAGGCTATCGAGAATCGCGCGGAGCGTCTGTTCCCAGGGCCACATCGACGGTGTTCCGTCGCCTTCCAGGCATGAACCCCAGACGACCAGCGCGCCACGCCGGCTTGCTTCGCCGGCGACCTCCTGCAGCAGCCGGGTCTTGCCCACGCCCGGCTCGCCTTGGACGATGCCCAGCGCCGCGCCGCTGGTGAAAGCCTTCTCCACGGTTTCCCGCAGTACGGCGAGTTCCTCGACCCTGCCGACGAGGCTGGCTTCCGTCCGCGCCGAAGCGCCGGCCGGACTCGCCACGGGCGGTGAGGCCGGGGGCTGCGTCAGCACTTGCAGGTGCGCGGCCTGTATCTCCGGGCCAGGATCGATGCCGAGTTCGTCGGCGAGACGGGCACGGACCCTGTGGTACGCCGACAGTGCCTCGCCCCGGAGTCCCGCGGCCCCCAGGGCGGTGATGAGGCTGGCGTGGACGGGTTCGTGGAACGGTGCCGTCGATGCGGCCAGCCGCAGTGCCGACAGCACCGATGCCGGTCGGCGCAGCGACACCGCCAGCTCGGCCGCTTCGGTGCAGGCGACGTGGAACTCGTCGTCAAGAGCGGTGAAGGTCGGCAGCGCGGTCGACCTGTGGGTGAACCCGTCGCCCGCACAGCCCCGCCAGAGACCGAGCGCTTCGACATAGCGATCCAGCGCCGTCTCCTGGCGTTGCCCTGCCATGGCCTCTTTGGCGGTCACAACGAGTTCTCGGAAAGTGAGAAGGTCCAGGGCGCCGGGGGCGGCGGTGAACAGGTAGGCGTTGCCGCGGCGGTGCAGGTAGGAGCCGGTTTCACGGGCGGGGATCGCGGGTTCGAGCAGTCGCCGCAATGCGCCGACGTATTTCTGGATGATGTTGAGCGCGCTGTTGGGGACGTCGTGGTCCCAGATCAGGTCGATCATTTCGCTCGTGCTGATCGGCCTGCCCACCCGGGCCAGGAGCAAGGCCAGCAGATAGGCCTGTTGCCGGGGACCGGTATCCAGTTCGACACCCTCATGCCACACCCGCAACGGGCCCAAGACCTGAAGACGCAAAGAGGAACCACCGGTCGGCCGATCGCCGTCGCCAGGCAGAACGGGATGAACGGGCAGGGCCACGCCAACTCCCGGGTGATACGACAGCTGCCAGTCTGCAAACCGCCGAAATCATATCGCGGAAGTGTGAAACCTACTGCGAAGGTGAAGTCGTTGCTCAGCGGATTCCGTTGGCCGAACGTGAACCGACCAGACGTGGCCGCGACGTCACAGACCGGGTCGTTGAACTTCAACACGACCATCGTGGGCACCGTCTCAACCTCGGTCGTCACCGACGTCGTCACGGGCGGCCTGTTCGCAGCCGACACCGTGATCAGCAACCGGACAGGGACCCCGCCGCCGACGCCCTGCGGAGCACCGCGGGCTGGGTACGGTCTTCCGGCATCCACACCGTCGGCACCACCACCTGCGCCTGAGCCCGGACGTCATCACGCTACCGGCGTACCGGCCCTCGGGCGTTTCTCGCCCGTGTCGAGACTCCGGCGGCGTGCATGTCCGGGAATCCATGATGACCATCGACGGGACCTCTGCGCGGCCAGCGGCCTACAGAACCCACAGCGCGACAGCTCGTTGATCGTCGCTGTCGTGCCGTCACCCCGCGTCGTGCCGAGCTGCCGCACGAGGAAGTCCACGCGCCCCTTGACCGTCTTCGGCGGTTCCCGGGTGAACTGCTCCTGCCCCGTGCGGTCCAAGGTGTCCTCGATCTCTCCCACAGTCCTTACTCCCTGTCGTCCATGACGGTGTCGCGGCCGTCGCTCTCACGTCCCGCATGACACGGCGCCGGGCACACAGAAGGGACGGCGCCGCTCAGCACGGGTGCCGCCCCTTCTCAAACGCACGGTGGCCCTCTCCAGACAGAGCGCCGCCGGCCTCCGCAGCCTAAGCTTGACTCTGTCGGTGATCTTGGATGGTCGAGGTCAGGTGCCGAGGGTTCGCCAGGACTTTGGCCGGGGTAGTTCGCGCTGGTCGAGGTAGTTCTGGAAGGCGGTCGGTGGGCGGGGCGTCGGGGGTTCCTCGGTTGGTGACAGTCCGCTGAGGCGCTCGATGTTGACGGCGATGGCGGTCAGGACGTGCTGGATGTGGGCCTTTCCCTGTCCTCGGTAGCGGCAGCGGCGCATGCCGTGTCCGTGGGCGAACTCGTTGACGGTTCCCTCCACTCCGGAGCGGACCGCGTAGCGGGTCTTCCACTCAGGTGTCTGCTGCTCGGTGCGGACGCGGAGTTGCAGGTCGCGGAGTTCTCGTGGGGGAAAGCCGACGTTGCGGGCGCTCTGGTGGGAGGTGGTGCACTGGGTGCGGACCGGGCAGGGCTGGCACTGGCCCTTGGTGAACCGTGCCACGATCAGCGGGGCCGCAGTGGGTGAGGAGGTCGGGTAGGGGCCGTGCCAGCCCGCGCTGACCTGGCCCTGGGGACAGGTGACCTGCTGCTTGTCGTAGTCGATGTGGAAGTCGTCCCGGGCGAAGCCCTCGTTTTGGCGGTGCTGGCGGGTGGGGTTGCTCTTCAGCGGCCCGGAGTGCCGGTGTCGACCAGGTGCTCGGCGGGCAACAGGCCGCGGCGGGCGAGGCGGGTATGGATGCCGGGCAGGACCTGGCTGTCGTGGGTGGTGGCCGCGGTGGTGGCCACGTCCGTGATCACGTTGGGGCCGTCGGGAGCACAGGTCTCGGTCAGGTGAGCGGTGAACCCCTTCCAGCTGATGATGTGTCCGTGGCGTGCGTAGCGTGCCGAGGTGTCGTAGGGCGAGACGATCGCCCGGGACGAGGGCGGCAGCCCGGGCCCGCCTTCCGTTTCGGCGGTGCGCCAGAGCAGGTGTCCTGCGGCGTCACGGTGGTAGTTCTGCACCATGATCTGGCGCAGGGCCTGGATACGCGGGCCGGACGTGCGGTCTGCTCCGTGCCGGTAGAGGTGTTCCAGGAGCCTGACGGCGTCGTTTCCGGTGGCGAGGATTCTGGTCTTGGGTTTGGTGGGGTTCTTGCCCAGGCGGACCGGACGGCCGTAGCGGCGGCCCCAGTCCTCATCGACCAGTTCGTCCAGCAGGTGAGGAGAGATGCCGGCGACTTCTTCCAGTGCGGCGCGTACCGCCTCGGTGACCAGCTCCAGGCGTGTCAGATCCCGCACCGCGGCCAGGACATGGGTGGAGTCGGTACGCTGCGTGGTGCGCTCGCGCACCAGCCCGGCCTCCTTCAGGCGGGCCAGCGCGAGGTCGAGGAGGCGGTCGGCACGGTCGCCTTCAGCGAGACGGTCCCGGAAGTCGGCCAGCACACTGTGATGGAAGCCGGGATCGTCCAGCTCCATGGCCAGCGCGTACTTGAAGTCGATGCGGCAGCGGACCGCCTCGGCGGGCTGCCGGTCCGACAGACCGAGCACGAACTGCAGCACACAGACGGTGGCCAGCTGCGCAGGCGAGAGACCCGGACGCCCGTCCCGCGGGTACCAGTCGACGAAGTCCTCGTCGCATCACAGGCCGTCCAGCCGGTCACGCACCCATATCGCTGTCGTACCACCCGGATTGCTCGCCCGCGCGACCTGCGCAGTCAGAGGCGGGACTCGCTCACCGGAACGAGGGCGGAGGGACAACGGGCACCTCGACAGCTGCATCAGTCATTGGAACTACCCGAGCATGCCCGTTGACCATACTGCCGCACTGGAAAACTCAAAGCTCCCCGACACAGTCAAGCTGAAAGGATGTCCGTCATGGCGAAGAAGAGGTACGAAGGCGCATTCGACATGGACTCCGCGAGCCCCGATCCGGAGCGGTTGCCAGCCAAGCTCATTGTCCGCTACACAGACGACACCTATAACGTGGAGTTCTTCGAGGGCGCGCCGCACGACTACGCCGAGCACCTCACGCTTGTCAACACCGTGGACAGCGCGCGCATCGAAGTCGTGGGCTCCCACCCCTCCGAGTGGTACGAGTACCGCGACGGCGTGCGAGTCGGCCAGGCGGTCCTGACGGCGCGAGAAGGGCCGAGGCCGGAGCGGGGAGGGAAGCCCACCTGATCGACGATACCGCCGCCAAGCTTGCCTCAGAGAACTGCCACGACAGTAACCGGGACGGGCGGCCCGGTAGAACGTCCGACGGCGATCCAGACAGGGAAGAAGGAGTTACGCCGACGCCCTCGAGGCCAGCTGCGGTCCGTGTCCGGAGGCGGGGCGAACTGCCCGTCAGCGAGCGGGCGGTCAGACCGGGCCGTCGAAGCGAACCCGTATATCGGCGCGGTTGGCATAACTCCCGATTTGGTGCACGCGATTCCGGCATACCGAATGCCCCATGCCGTGCCCCTTGCTCAGGACTCGCCTGCCTGCGGGCGCGGCAGCTCATCCGGCAAGGGGCCCGGTATGCGTCGCCGCCAGCCCAAGGGCGTGGTGAGCAGGCGCGCGGGCGGGGGTAGGGACTGGGGCCTCGCGCAGAGTTGTAGCCGCTCCTCTGGTGCCCGCTGGAACCGCCCAACTCGGCAGCTCCAAGATCCCCGACAGAGTCAAGATCAGAACCTGTTCCTCATCCCAGCGCGATCAGGCCCGAAGCCGCTGCCGTGACGGGCCGTAAAACCGGTGGCGCCTGCCGCCGACCACCGTTAGCGTCCCAAGGGTGGAGATCGAGATCCGGGAAGTCCCCGTCGGCGCTCTTGAAAACGACCCGGTGCGGGCATTGATCGACGAACTCGGGCAGACCGACTGGGTGCGGTTCTCCGCCGACTTCCATCTGAGTTCACACCTGTTCGCCGCGGTCCCGCGGGACGGCCGTCCCATTGGATTCTGCCGCTATGTGGTGCAGGCCATCGGCCCGGACACAGGCTGCCCACCGGTCACCGTCGACGGTCGGGTCGTGACGGAGGCGAAGATCCTTGCCTTCGGCGTGCAGGAGGGGTGGCGCCGAAGGGGTGTGGGTACTGCCCTGCAGCGAGCGGTCATCGGCGCGGCCGCCACGAAAGGTTGCCACCAGGTCAGGTCGCACAGTGCCGGCGAGAACGCAGGGAATCACCGGCTCAAGCTCCGGCTCGGTTTCGCCGTTCACCCGATCGTGCGCGATGACGACCATAAAGGTTGCTATTTCCTGCTTCCGCTGACCCTCGCAGAATGACCCGCAAACACGGGAGCTGACGGGCAGAACGCACGGCGATCGGCCCCGCGGCCCCGGGTTTGCCGAGACCGCCGGCGACCGCCGCCGTGCGGTCCCGGCGGGCCGGTCGGAGCCCTCGCACGCGACGCCGGCACCGACCGCGACGTCACCGTCCGCGCCGCCGTGCTGCGCGCCGAGATCACTGGGGTGACTCCTGCTCCACCTCGGCGATCCGCGCCTGGACAGCGGCGTCTGCAGCCAGTACAGCGGGCAGATGAGTGTTCTTCCGGGGCCGGGCAGCCAGCAACTGTTCGACTGTCAGATTCCGCACTCTCTCCAAGTGGGCTTTCTCCAGGTCTGCTCCTTGCAGGCGTGCCCCGATCAGGCCCGCTCCTTTCAGGTTTGCCCCCTCCAGGTTCGCCCTCTCTAGACGGTTCCCGATCAGGTTTGCCCCCTCCAGGTGGGCGCCAGCCAGCTTGGCACCGCGCAGGTCGGTGATGTTCAGCCGAAGATTGAAGGGTTCGTGACCATCTCGGGGCCGCCGACCGAGCACGGCCAGCGCGGACTGGACCGGCTCGCTCGGCGCTGGAAACACAAGAACACGAACGTCGCTGCGCCCGTGTCGCGGGGGGTACGACTGACATTCCGGCTCGCAGAAGCCGACGGGCCAGTCGCACGCTGCGCTTATGCATGGAGGGCTTACTGGGTACAGACGCGTGTTCACGAACGAACGCGGCGAGGACCTCGACGATCGTGGCGTGGTCCTTTGGCGAGACCCGCATGATGCGCTCCAGCGCATAGATCCCACCGATCTGCTCGACTGGCTTGTCGGAGGCGATCTGTCCGATGGCCTTGGTGTACCGGTCGGTGACCTGCCCTTCGCGGGCCTGGTGCCGAGTGCGGTGGGTGTAGAGGATTTCGACCACGGCCAGGCCGCCGGCGGCGAGTGCCACCATGGCGGTGCGGACCCCGGTGACGGTGGTCGCCATGGCTGGCGACAGCTTGTTGTTGAGGTACTGGTGATCGATCCACCAGGGAACACGCCACAGTGCCGAGCCCGCGGCGGCGACCCCGGCGAGCGCGGGCGATCATGCGATTGCTTGGGAGCGGGTTGCCAGTGCTGTAGGCGTCTGGTGGCGTGAGTTCGGTGGAGAACGGCAAACTGTGCGGCGTGCAGGCGACTCGATTGGACGATGGTGACCTTCGGTGGGTCTTTCCCCACCTTGACGACGTGGGTGAGGTCGGCCGCTATGTGAGCCAAGCCGATGAGCGCATCGTGTTGCTGGCGTCGCATCTGGGATCGCGAGCGACCTGGACGGGATGTGGTCTCGAGTTCCATCACATGCCTGGCGCTGCCGAGGCGGATCTCTTCGGAGCCGCAAGTGCACCGGGGGTGGAGTTTGTTCTGTGCCTCGATCGGGTTCCTGTCGGGCGGGACAACCGTAATCGCCACTCACTGCCAGGTGGCTGGGCCGTGACGGCCGACATCGTGTTGGACTGCGATCGTGTCGAGGATTGCGGTGGTCATTACCTGGAGCAACGTGAGGATTGCTTCGCCACACCGCTGGACGCTGCGCGAGCCTTGGCAGCCGGTGCACAGTGGCTCTGGGAACGGGGCTCGGCTGAACCTGCCGGAACTTGGGCGGCCCGTAACCGGCCCGACCTGCATACTCTTCCTTCACCGGAGCATGGCCGGTCATGAACGGAGCCAGATGGTGACGGCTGCGACAGTCACGGTGCCGAGGAAGACGTAGCGGCGTTTGTCATAGCGGGTGGCCACCGCGCGATGCTGCTTCAGTCGGTTGATGGCCCGTTCGATGGTGTTGCGCTTCTTGTATCGCTCTTCATCGAAGCCGGGCGGCCGTCTTTCGCGTGATCCTTTGTGCAGGCGGGCGACCTGACTGTCGGCCTTCTCCGGGATCGTGTGGCGGATGCCTCGTTTTCGCAGGTACTTGCGAATGGGTCCATTGCTGTACGCCTTGTCGGCAGCGAGGCTGTCCGGCTTCTTGCGGGGCCTGCCCGGGCCCGGTCTGGGAACGCGGATCTTCTCCAGGACGACCTTGAACGGGGTGCAGTCCGCCCGCTGGCCTGGCGTGACGATCAGGGACAGCGGGCGGCATCCGCCGTCCGCGCTCAGGTGGAGCTTGCTGGTGAACCCGCCGCGTGAGCGGCCCAGGCCCTCACCTCCAGCACCACCTCCACCAGGCGGGCGACCAGGCTCTGCTATGGCTTCTCGTGCTGGTGTTCCACCTCCTCGGCCCCCTTTGAGGGGGGTGCCGGCGGCGGATCGGTGCGGGCACCGGCCGCATGCTGATGCGCGCGGACGACGGTCGAGTCCACTGAGACGTCCCAGTCAATCTCACCGGTCGCATCCGCCGCGGCCTGGACCTGCTGGAGCAGGCGTTCCCAGGTCCCGTCGGCCGACCACAGCCGGTGGCGTTCGTAGACCGTCTTCCACGGGCCGAACCGTTCGGGTAGGTCACGCCAGTGCACTCCGGTCCGGACCCGGTGCAGAATCCCGTCGATTACCTGCCGGTGGTCCCGCCACCGGCCACAACGACCGTTGCTGACCGGCAGAAACGGCCGCAGCCGTTCCCACTCGGCATCTGTCAGATCGCCCCGCCCCATGTCCACATCAACGACGCCGGCACGAAGCGGTCACATGATCGGCCGGACAAGTCCAGTTGCCGAGGCGGCGGAAGAGGGTGCGGAAAAATGACGCCCAGCACAGAGCCCCCGTGTAGTGAGAGGAACACTCTTCCATGGTTCGAGTTGTAGAGGTGGCTTCCCTTCGTACGGGACGCCCACACGCGGTGCACCCGCTGGTGACAGCTGACCCGAAGGAGGGGGTCATCCTTCTCTCGACATGGGGGATTGGACCGGAAATCCACCGCTGGGACATCGGCAGTGGTGACTCCGTCTGGCACAGCGTCGAGCGGCTCCCGGGGTACAACGACTCCGTTCTTGCCTCGCTGACGCGTGGCCGCTACATCCTTGCCGTTTCGACGGAGGATGGGGTGGAGTGCTGGAACGCGTTGACGGGAGAGTCGATGAGCGGCGTGTACCCGGCGGTCTCGACCGTCTGGAGGCTTGCGGCCGGAACCTTGCCGAAGGGACAGGCAATACTCGTGGGAGCCGGCCACGCCGGCGCCGTTCATCGATGGGACGCTGACAGCGGTGAACCACTCGGTCCCCCGCTGCTCGGACACGCCACCCCAGTCCTGTCCGTAGGACTGGGTTACCTCTCCGAGTCGGAAGCCGTGATCATGTCCGGAGATGACGCCGGGTTTCTACGGCGCTGGGACGCGAAGACCGGCAACCCGCTCGGCGATCCGGTTTCGGGCCACGCTTCCCAGGTCAACATCATTGCCGCCTTGCCCTTGAACAGCGTGCGGAACGCATTCGCTTCGAGCGATGCGGAAGGCGAGATCTGCCGGTGGGACGCCGCCACAGGGGAACAGATCGGAGCACCTCTGGCGACCGGCATGGAGGTATACACGCTGGCGACTCTTTGCCCAGGCGGTACGCCGTTGCTACTCGCCGCAGGGTCGAGCGGGGTGGTCGATGTGTGGAACGCGATCACCGGCGAGCCGGTGAACATCCCGCTTCGGGGGATCTCTGTGGCCGCAATTGACCAGCCGGACGGAACCTCGCTTGTGGTGACAGGAACATCTCAGGGCGAAATGATCGTCTATTCGTTGTCGGCATGAGGCCAAGTGTCGGGGGGGGGGGGGGGGCCCCGGGCCCCCCCCCCCCCCCCCCCGGCCGGGCCCCCCCCCCCGGCACCCCCTTCCCGGGCCACCCCAGGATGGTGTGTGGCGCAGGCACCCACGCAAACCACCGACCCGGGGGCCAC
>NZ_JBIWOA010000082.1:0-13145 GCF_044767525.1 Streptomyces sp. NPDC101234
AGGGAGTTGCCGAGGGTGTAGCCGAAGCCCGGCTCCAGCGGCTCGATCACGAACCGGGAGCGGAACTCATCGACGACCTCTTCGGTCAACGAGGGACGCTGAGCAATCAGCACGGGGTATTGCCTCCAGTGTTTGGCGCCCGCTATGTGACGCCGTAGTCCCCGAAGGGTACGGGCGGTTCGGCCGTCTTTGAAGCCGAACCGCCCGACCCGGCCCGTCTGCCGACCGGTCGGCGGGCGCCGCACCCGCCGGATCGGGGTCCGATGATCGGCTGTCCGGCCTGTGAGACTCGGCCACGAGTGCGGCTTGTTGGCGCATACTGAGGTCAATGACAAAGCCTGCTGCACCGAAGCGTCATCTGCCCACCAGCCCCTTCAAGGCTCCGGTCACCCCGGCTCTCAAGCACTTCGCCGTGGGTGACCAGGTCACACATGACATGTACGGCCTCGGCCGGGTGATCGGCGTCGAGGACGGAATCGCGGCACTCGTGGATTTCGGCTCGGCCCAGATGCGGATCCTGAGCCCGTACGCCAAAATGACCAAGCTGTAGGACCGCTGTGCCCGGTCGCGGCACGCCAGGCCCCTTCGGGGACCTGTAACGAAAGCGAGACCTCCCATCGATCCCACGTCGCTGTTCTCCGCCCTGGAAGGGCAGTCCCGCCGAGCCACCGCGGCATCGCCGCCTCCGGCGACAAACCCCTTCCAGGCCCCGGACTTCGGGGAAGACATGACCTTCCTGCTCGAGGAGGGACAGGCGCCCGCCCCGGGCATACCTGACGCGCGCTCCGAGGCGGCTTAGCAGGATCCGATGTCGTCGTGACTGCGAACGCACGATGACAGCGCCACCTCGACGGCCTTCAGGACCGTCGACATGGCCGGTCCCCGACTTCCCCGCTTCCACGACACCGCGCCCGATGTCCGTCTCCGGCATGGAGACGCCGCTGGAGGAGCAAGGCAGCCTCGCCGGGGACCGCCACGGCCCAAGGCCCCCGAACGGGTGACGGCACCTGGGCCTCCCGTGGCTCCCCGAGGCCACTCGTCGGCGACAGAAGCCCACGGCATCTGTACAGGTCACAGGGAGTGGCGGCCGCCGTACGAGGTGATAGGTGCGCCGGCGACGGCTGCCGCGTCCGAGTCGACCACGTCCGCCGGGTAATCCGGCAGAAGGTCGTCCCAGACAGGCAGCCACGACCCGTACAGCTGGGCCTGCCCCTTGGGCCGAGCGAAGAACCAGATGTCCTGGTGTGCAGCTCCGTCCCCGATCCGGTGGACGTGGGCCCGGGAGATATGGGGTAGTGCCTGCGCATGACGGACGATGTGAGTGGTGAGCACCCCGAGCTGGGCGGCCGTTTCGTCGGGCAGACCCGCCATGTCGTAGGGGTCTCGGGAGTGCAGCATCAGCACCAGCGGCCCATCGGCGCTCTGACCGTGCCGGACACGTACCGGATCGTGCGGGGAGCCACGGGGAACAGCGGATGCGCGGTGTCGGGGCGGAGCGCGCGTGAGTAGCGCGCCCTGGTACGGGTCCTGGACACGAAGATCCTGACCAGGGCAGGGCCCAGGTCGTCCCGGTTGGCAGCCTGGAGCGCCGGACTCCGTCCGTCGGCCTTGCGGCATGGTGGCGTGCTCGGCTCCAGGACCCTGGAAGACCCTCTGGGTCTCCGTCTGTCGACAACGCTCGCCGTCCTGACCATGATTGGCGGATGCCCGAGTTCAGTTGGCCGGACCGCTCCCTGATGCCGGCCTCGGATGCCATGGACCAGAGCTGGCCGGCGACGGTCTCCGCACTGCCCCTTGGATCTCACGTCAGCGGACGCGTCATCGGCCGACGGCCGTTCGGCGTCTTCCTCCTCCTCGATGGCGTGCCGAATGCAGTCGGCCTTGCCGAGATCACCGCCATGCCTCACCGCATGGAACTGCCTGCCCTGGGCGCCACCGTCGCCGGTGAGGTGATCTGGCACGCGGACCACAACCGTCAGGTGAAGATCCGCCTCGATGAATGGCAGGTGCCCGGCTGATCAACCCCTGATCGCCCCGCCCACTTCGGCACTTTCGAGATCGGCGAGGGCCATCCTGATCACGGCCCCTTCCGGATGATCTGTTACACCGCCGATCACCACGGTGAGCTGACCCCGTCGAGGGAGATCGCCGAGAAGGCATGGTTCCGCTATGCCGATCGGGATCGGGTCTCGGCCGTCGACGAGCTGGCCTTCGACGCGCTTCACGAGGCCGGGCGGCTCTCCTGATCCGTTCAGGACGACGAGGTCGTGCGGGGAACCGCGGGGACCAGGTAGTCGATCAGTCCGGTGCCGAAGCCGCTCCGTAAGTTGCTCGGCGATCCGGAAGAGTGCGGTGTGGCTACAGAGCCGCTTGCCCCGGTGGCTTCGGTGGAGTGGCCGCCCCGCTCTGCACCGGGGAGAGGCGCACCTCGAACCCGACCGGACCTTCACCCGGCGCCGCCCCCGGGCCGTCCGAGGCCGCACGAGGTCACTCAGCGGCAACCGACAGCGACGGACGAGTCACCATGGACGGCAGCGAAACCCCAGGTCACAGCACCCCGGCCATACTGGTTAACACCTTAAGAGAAGAAGCAAGGCTCTTCAGGAGGGGGCTCGCGGTGCCGCTCGTCGTCTCCCCCTCTGAAGAGCGTCGGGGGACGGGCAATCCAGGCGGGCAGGCAGTTCGCCGCCACGCTTTCGGGGCTGGGGGCGCCTAAGCGCACGCGCGCGTAGGACGGGTGGAAACTGCCGCCGTACAGCGCCTCCGAGGGGGCGTGAGCGGCCGTTCACACCCTTCGGGGTCACTCCCCGTTCGAGGGGGGGGCAAGGCGCTCTGAGAGGCGCCTGCGGCCTCACCCCGGCGGCGGGGGCCGCGCGAGCGCAGCGAGCTGCCGATGAATGCGCGGCCGTAGGCCGCTCCGTCGACGACGGATGACGACGGTCAGCGACAGGTGAAGAGCCTAGGCGAGAGGGTTCCGCCGCAGGTCAGAGGCGCCCGGCCATACGCGTTTCCGCCCAGGGGTAGCGGTACGGCAAGATGGGGTGTATCTGCCCACTGCCAGATTTCAAGCTGCCGGACGGTTTCTCTTGGCTGAGTACATCTACACCATGCGCAAGACGCGCAAGGCAATCGGCGACAAGGTCATCCTTGACGACGTCTCGCTGAACTTCCTGCCCGGCGCGAAGATCGGTGTGGTCGGCCCGAACGGTGCGGGTAAGTCGACCATTCTGAAGATCATGGCAGGGCTGGACCAGCCGTCGAACGGTGACGCCTTCCTGTCGCCCGGGTACAGCGTCGGCATCCTGATGCAGGAGCCGAAGCTCAACGAGGACAAGACCGTCCTGGAGAACGTCCAGGAGGGTGTCGCCGAGGTCAAGGGCAAGCTCGACCGGTTCAACGAGATCGCCGAGCTGATGGCGACCGACTACTCCGACGCGCTGCTCGACGAGATGGGCAAGCTGCAGGAGGAGCTCGACCACGCCAACGCGTGGGACCTGGACGCTCAGCTGGAGCAGGCCATGGACGCGCTCGGCTGCCCGCCCGGCGACTGGCAGGTCACCACCCTCTCCGGTGGTGAGAAGCGGCGCGTGGCGCTCTGCAAGCTGCTGCTGGAGGCCCCCGACCTGCTGCTCCTCGACGAGCCCACCAACCACCTCGACGCCGAGTCGGTGAACTGGCTGGAGCAGCACCTCGCCAAGTACGAGGGCACCATCGTGGCCGTGACCCACGACCGGTACTTCCTCGACAACGTCGCCGGCTGGATCTGCGAGGTCGACCGCGGCCGGCTGCACGGCTACGAGGGCAACTACTCCAAGTACCTGGAGACCAAGGCCACCCGTCTCAAGGTCGAGGGCCAGAAGGACGCCAAGCGGCAGAAGCGGCTCAAGGAAGAGCTGGAGTGGGTGCGGTCCAACGCCAAGGGGCGTCAGGCCAAGTCCAAGGCCCGCCTCGCCCGCTACGAGGAGATGGCCGCCGAGGCCGACAAGATGCGGAAGCTGGACTTCGAGGAGATCCAGATCCCGCCGGGCCCCCGGCTCGGCAGCATCGTCGTCGAGGTCACCAACCTCTCCAAGGGCTTCGGCGACAAGGTCCTCATCGACGACCTGAGCTTCACGCTGCCGCGCAACGGCATCGTCGGTGTCATCGGCCCGAACGGCGCCGGCAAGACCACCCTCTTCAAGATGATCCAGGGTCTGGAGACCCCGGACTCCGGCGCCATCAAGGTCGGCGAGACCGTCAAGATCTCGTACGTCGACCAGAGCCGCGCCAACATCGACCCGAAGAAGACCCTGTGGGCGGTCGTCTCCGACGAGCTCGACTACATCAACGTGGGCCAGGTCGAGATGCCGAGCCGCGCCTACGTCTCCGCCTTCGGGTTCAAGGGCCCGGACCAGCAGAAGCCGGCCGGTGTGCTCTCCGGCGGTGAGCGCAACCGCCTCAACCTGGCGCTCACCCTCAAGCAGGGCGGCAACCTGCTGCTCCTCGACGAGCCGACGAACGACCTCGACGTCGAGACCCTCAGCAGCCTTGAGAACGCGCTGCTGGAGTTCCCCGGCGCGGCCGTGGTCGTCTCCCACGACCGGTGGTTCCTGGACCGGGTCGCCACCCACATCCTCGCCTACGAGGGCGAGTCCAAGTGGTTCTGGTTCGAGGGCAACTTCGAGTCGTACGAGAAGAACAAGATCGAGCGGCTCGGCGCGGATGCCGCGCGTCCGCACCGTGCCACCTACAAGAAGCTGACCCGGGGCTGATCGATCTTGCGCCACATCTACCGCTGCCCCCTGCGCTGGGCGGACATGGACGCGTACGGCCACGTCAACAACGTGGTCTTCCTCCGCTACCTGGAGGAGGCCCGTATCGACTTCCTGTTCCGCCCGGACAAGGACTTCAAGCAGGGGTCGGTCGTGGCGCGCCACGAGATCGACTACAAACGGCAGCTCGTCCACCGGCACCACCCGGTCGACATCGAGCTGTGGGTCACCGAGATCAGGGCCGCGTCCTTCACCGTCACCTACGAGGTGAAGGACGACGACCTGGTCTACGTACGGGCCTCGACGGTGATCGTGCCGTTCGACTTCGAGACCGAACGGCCCCGGCGGATCACCCCCGAGGAACGGGACTTCCTCTCGGAGTACCGGGACGACGACAAGGACGAGGCCGTCGCCGCATGACGGTGCTCCATCTGGCCGACGACGGGGAGGCGGCGGATCTCGCGGCCTTCCTCTCCCGGCTGCTCCGCTACGACCGCTCGGCCGCGGTGCGCCTGCAGGCGGCCGGAACCGCGCTCGCCGTCTTCGGGCGCCCGCCCTCCTTCGAGGTGCTGGCGATCCGCGCGGTACGGCTCGCGAAACCGTACGAGGACGGACTCGACGTCACCCTCGACGTGACCGTCTCGGCGGGAGAGCTGCTGGAGTCGGTGGACGAGTCGGCCGCCACCGCCGCCGTGCCGGGGGCGGTGACCGGGCCGCCGTGGGCCGGTGTGCTGCCGCCGCGCGGTGGCTGGCAGCCGGAGCCGGGACTGCCCGTGCCGCAGGCGCTGCGGGCGACGGTGGCCGCCGCGGTCGGTGAATTCCGGTCCCGTACCGAGGAGTTGGGGCCGGACGACCGTACCCGCGCCGAACTCGACCGGATCGGGCGGGACATCTGGTCCCGGACCGTCGCCGGGACCCCGCTGCCGGTACGGGCCGTGCACGCGGCCCAGTCGCTGGGCTTCCTGCGGCCGGACCGCGGAGGCGAGGCCGAGGCCGTGCTGCTGTCCGCGGGAGCGTGGCTGCGGCTGCGCACGCCGTTCGGGTCGATCGCCGTACGGCGGGCGGGACTCGGCGCGTTCGGCGTCACCGTGCGCTGAGAGCAGGGTCTCCTCAGGGCTCCCCCGGGCCAGTTCAGGCCCCCTCGCTGTCGTCGGGCCGTACGCCGGTGTGGTCCGGCTCCGGCCGACGGTCAGTCGGGGGTGTTGACCATCGACGCGGCCGCGTACGTCAGGTAGTTCCAGAGCTGTTCCCGGTGTTCCTCGGAGAGACCGAGTTCGTCCACCGCCACCCGCATGTGCCGCAGCCAGGCGTCGTGCGCCGCCCGGTCCACCGTGAACGGGGCGTGCCGCATGCGCAACCGAGGGTGGCCGCGGTTGTCGCCGTACGTCGTGGGGCCGCCCCAGTACTGGATCAGGAACAGGGTGAGCCGCTCCTCGGCCGGGCCCAGGTCCTCCTCCGGGTACATCGGCCGCAGGAGCGGGTCCTCGGCGACGCCCTCGTAGAAACGGTGGACCAGCCGGCGGAACGTCTCCTCTCCACCGACCTGCTCGTAGAAGGTCTTCTCCTGAAGCGTGCCGCGCCGAATCTCTCTCACCCCTACATGGTCTCAGACGGGGTGACCCAGGACTCAAGGCCTAGGACCCGCAGCGGGGCCGCGGTTCTAGGGTGGACGCATGGGCGCCTACGACTCGGACATCGAGGGGCTCGCCGCCGTGGCGCGGGGCGAGCTGGTGCGGGAGATCGACGCGGAGGGGGTCTGGGCCGCGGAACCGGTCTGGCGGGAGGCGTTCGAGGCGGTGCCCCGGCATCTGTTCGTGCCCTACTACTACGTCGCCGGGGAGCGGGGGTACGAGCGCCGGTGGGGCGAGAGCCCTGACCGCGCGGCCCGGGAACGGTGGGTGTGGGGTGCCTACGAGGACGTTCCGCTGGCCACCCGGCTGCGCGACGGCGAGCTGCTGTCCTCCAGCAGCCAGCCCTCGCTGATGGCGCGGATGCTGGTCGAGCTGCGGGTGGGCGACGGGCACCGGGTGCTGGAGATCGGTGCGGGGACCGGGTACAACGCGGCGCTGCTGGCCCGTCGGCTGGGCGACGACGATCTGGTCACCACCGTCGACGTGGAACCGGAGATCGCCGAGTCCGCGCGGCGGCATCTGGCCGTGGCGGGGTACCGGCCGGTGGTGGTCACCGGGGACGGGGCGCGGGGGGTGCCCGAGCGGGCGCCGTTCGACCGGATCATCGCGACCTGCGCGGTGCCGGGGGTGCCGCGGGCGTGGGTCGGGCAGTGCGCGGAGGGGGCGCGGATTCTCACGCCGGCGTCCACGGGGCTGCTGGCGCTGACCGTGCGGGGCGGCTGTGCCGAGGGGAGGTTTCTGCCGTCGGCGGCGTTCTTCGTGCCGTTGCGGGGGATGGGGAGGGCGGCGGAGGCGGGGGATCTGGGCGGGGTGCCGTCACGCGCCCTCGAGGACGAGTTGTTCCGGTTCCTGCTGGAGCTGACCCAGGGGGTACTCACTGCGCGCGAGGCGTACGCGGTGTGGGTGCGTGAAGGGATGCCCGGGCGGGAGCGGTACGGGGTGAGCGTCGAGAAAGACAGGGAGTGGGTGTGGCTGGACGACCGGGAGGGGCCGTGTGTCTGGCCTCTCCCGGTCTGAGCATTGTTCTTCGGCTGCGGGTCGGTGGGGGTTTCTCACGCCCACGCGGCGGAGCCGCACATCGGCACAGCCCCGCGCCCCTTACGGGGCGCTGCAGCTCAGCCTCGTCGAACAGTGATCGTCGTCCAGGCGCCCACGTGCACCCGGTCCCCGTCCTGCAGCGGTACCGGGACGAACGGCTGGATCGGCTCCTCGCCGCCGTTCACCGTCGTGCCGTTCGTCGAGTTCTGGTCGACGACCGCCCAGCTGCCGTCCGGCTGCTGGACCAGGACCGCGTGCTGGTGCGAGACGCCCGGGTCCTCCGGCGGTACCGACAGGTCGATGTCGGGGGTGTCGCCGGTGGAGTGCCGGCGGCGGCCGATGGTGACCTGGTTGCCGGTGAGCGTGCGCTGCTGCTCGGGGGAGTACGCGGGCAGGTTGAGGCCGGCCGCCTCCGGGCCCGAGCGCTGCATCATCGCCATGAAGTACTCGCGGTCCGGGCCTATCGTCGCCGTCCAGGTCGCCGGGCCCTGCGGGGCCTGCGGGAAGCCGGGGCCGGGCGGGGCCTGGGTGGCGCCGGGCTGCGGATAGCCGTAGCCGCCGGGACGGGCGGGGGCGCCGGGGCCCGCCGGACCTCCGGCCGGCCCGGGCGGGGAGATCACCCAGTCGTCGTCACCGCCGCCGAAGGACGGGCCGCCGGCCGGCCGCCTGGTGGTCTCCTGCGGGAATCCGGGCGGGGCCGACTGCTGGAAGGCGCCGGGAGCGCCACCGGTGGTCGCGCCGGGACCGCCGGGCGGCGGCGGAACCGGCGGCCGGGACGGGTCCCCGCCGCCGAAGGGGTCACGGGTGTAGGGGCCGGAGGCCTGGCCGGTGCCGGGGCCCTGGCCGGGAGCACCGCCGAAGGCGGACGGGCCGCCGGCGTTCTGGCCGGGGGCGCCACCGTACTGCGGGGGCGGCGCCGAGGGACCGCGCTCGCCGCCGAAGGGCGGCGGAGAGGACTGGCCGCGCTCGCCACCGAAGGGCGGCGGTCCGGACTGGCCGCGGTCACCGCCGAAGGCCGGAGAGCCCGACGGACCGCGCTCGTCACCGAACGCCGGCGGGCCGGACTGGCCACGGTCACCGCCGAAGGGCGGCGGTCCCGACGGACCGCGTTCGTTGCCGAAGGCCGGCGGACCCGACTGGCCGCGCTCGTTGCCGAAGGGCGGCGGGCCGGACTGGCCGCGGTCGCCGCCGAACGCGGGCGGTGCCGGGGGGCCCGACTGGCCGCGCTCGCCCGCGAACGGCGTCGGGCCCGAGGGCTCGCTGCCGAACGACGGGATCGGCTCGGCCGGACGGTTCACCTGCGAGGGACGCGAGCCCTGGTACTCGAACGAGTCGCCGCCACCGCCGTAGGACGGCGCGCCGGGCGGCTGGAAGCGGGGCGCGGCCGGGCCGGCGCCGCCCGCCGGCGGGCGCGGGGCGGCCGGGGTGTACGAGGTGGCCGTGTTGGTGAGGAAGTTCCAGCGGCACTCCTCGCAGAACGGCGCACCGCCCTCCCGGGGCGTACGGCACTGCGGGCACAGCTCCGGCTCGCCCGAGTTGGGCACGGCGGACAGATGGCGGCCGCCGCCGGGGCCGCCGGCCGGGGCGCCGGGCGCGGGCGGCGGGAAGCCGTAGCCGCCGGAGGTCGGCGGGGGCGGCGGAGGTACGGCACCGGCCATGCGGTGACCGCACACCTCGCACCAGTCGTCGGAACCCGACTGGTGTCCGTTCGGGCAGGTCGGCATGTCGGCGCTTCCCTCTCTGTCAGGTTCGTCCTGAGCCTGTCTGGGTGTCCTGCGTGTACTGCTAGGTCACTTCTTTACACGAACAGTCTTTGTGGACCTTGTCTCGAGAGTCATCTCGTCGGCCTCCGCAACCTTCGCTTTCAATCGCACAGTACCTGTCGCGGCGTCGACCACGTCCACCACCTTCGCAAGCAGTTTCGCAGTATCCGCGTTCCCCGAGGCACTGGCGAGCTGAACGGCTCGGCCCAGTTTGGCGGTTGCTCCGTCCATATCGCCCGCTTTGCGCAGATCAAGACCCTGTTGGATGGCTTGTGCCAGTTCGGCCTGACCGGTGTAGTGGGCGACCTGGGGATTGATGGAGGTCGAGGCGACCATGTCGTCCGTCCATACGGCCCTGATCAGACCCTGCGCGCCCAGGTTCTGGACGCTGCCGTCGGGCTGCGGGACGATCAACGAGACGCGGGCCGCGAGCATTTCCTGGCCGAGGCCGGCCGTCGGGACCTCCACGCATACGTGGTAGTCACGGGACTCGTCGCCCCAGGAACCGGTCGGATAGTCCCCGGCCCGAGGTCCCGACTCGGTGCGTCGGCCGGTCAACTCCTCGACCGTGGGCGCCACTTGCTTGACGAACTTGATGGTGGTGCCGACCGGGGTCCACAGCCGCAGCGCGACGTCCGCGACCTCCTTGCCCATCGCCGTCTCCATCATCTGCGTGAAGTCGGCGGCCAGCCCCGTGGGATCGGCGACGATGTCGGCGGTGCCGAGCAGCGCCGAGGCTATCCCTGTGACTTCTTTCACTTCCCAGTCGGTGCCCACGCCCCGAGCGTCACAGGTGAACCGTCCGGCGCAGGAGTCCAGGGCGGCCTTCAGGTCCTCCGGCGCCTCGTGCTCGTTGCGGCCGTCGGTGAGCAGGATGCCGTGCCGGATGCCGACGTCCGCCGAGGACAGCAGCCGGTCGGCGAGCCGCAGCCAGGTGCCGATCGCCGTGCCGCCGCCCGCGCTCAGCTTCCGCAGCGCCTGCTTGGCCTGCTCCCGGGTGGTGCGGTCGGCCACCGCGAGCCGCCCGCCGCCCGGGAAGACCTCCTTGGCGACGTGGGTGCCGCCGATCACCGCGAAGTGGGTGCCGTCGCGCAGGGTGTCGATCGCGGCCGCCGTGGCGTCCCGGGCGTTGCGCATCTTGGTGGGCGGGTAGTCCATCGAACCCGAGCAGTCGACCATGATCGCCACCCCGGCCGACGGACCCTGCCCGGGGGCGTACGACGTGCCGACCGCGGTCCCGACGGTGCCGCCGCCGGTCGCCGTGACCGTGACGATCGCGTTGACCTCGCGGCCGCCGTCCGGCAGGTACTCGTTCTGGTACACGTCCACCGAGAACTGCGGCACGTTCGACTTCGAGAAATTGGCCATGACTGCTCTGGTCCCCCTCCACCCACGCATGGGTGCTGACGGTGTGCGGACCGGTCCCCTCCGGTCCGCGGGTGCTGCTCAGTGTGTGACTCAGGTGTGAGTCGTGTGACTGTCGTCGATTCCCGTGGTGTCGCTATCCCGTTTACGGCCGTTTTGAGGCGGCCTCAGGCGGATCCTGCCCCCTGCGGCGGCGCGGGGAACGGGAGCAGCGCCACTGTTACGTTGTCGTGGCCCCCGCCGTCCAGGGCGTGACCGACCAGGACCCGGGCCGCGTGCAGCGGTCGCTGGGCGGCGTCGGCGGGCACCACCTCGGACATCTCCTCGGCCGTCTCCGCGTAGTTCCACAGGCCGTCCGTGCACACCACCACCACACCGGGCCGGTCCGGCTTGAAGGAGGCGGTGTGCGGCTCCAGTTCGTAGGCGTCCGCGCCGAGCCAGCCGGTGATCGCGTGGGCGCGTTCGTCGGCGTACGCCTCCGCCTCGCTCATCAGCCCGGCGGCCACCATCTGCGCGGCCCAGGAGTCGTCCTCGGTGAGCCGGACCGCCGGGGTGGCGGGGTCCACCGGCACCCAGTAGGCGCGGCTGTCGCCGACCCAGCCGACGACCAGCAGGCCCGAGGTGACGATCGAGCCGACGATGGTGCACGCCGGGGCGTTCTGGTGCGGGGCGTGCTCACGGGCCGAAGGGGGCTCCTCGGCAAGGGCGTTGACGGCCTGGGAGGCGGCGACGATCGCCTCGTGCAGCGCCGCCTGCGGATGCGTGCCCTGGGGCAGCGCGGCCAGCAGCGCCTCGCTCGCGGCCCGGGAGGCGACCATGGAGGCCTCGTCGGGGCGGGTCGCCGAGGAGACGCCGTCGCAGACGATCGCGAGCAGGGCCGGGGTGCCGTCGGGCAGCACGGCCCGGCCGACGGTGAACGCGTCCTCGTTGCGGTGGTGGCGCAGCCCGCGGTCGCTGACGGCGGCCACCGGGCCCGACTCCTGCTCCATGTGGTCGCGTTCACGGGGCTGGGCGTGCCCGCAGTTCTCGCAGTAGCCGTCGTCGTCGACCCGGCCCGCCCGGCAGGCCACGCACACCTTCGCCGGCCCGGCGGACTCCACGGACCCGGAGGACTCGGCGCTCTCGGCGGCGGAGGCGGCCACCCGTGGGTCCGGCGCCTGCAGCGCGTAGTCGTCGTCCGGCTCCGGCGGCCGGTCGAACCGCACCCCGGAGGCCGGCAACACCGGCGAGCCGTGCGGCGGCGAGCCCGGCAGCGGCCTGCCGCCCGAGTCGGTGCCGGCCAGGTCGGTCGGCAGATGCGGGGCAGCGGGCGTCTCGGAGCTCTCCGGCTCGGGCGGGGGCCAGTCCACACCGGAGGGTCCCACACGGGAGGCGCCCATGGTGAGGGTCGGGTGATCCTGGGGCGCGGCGGGCACGGCCGACAGGTCGTACCCGCACGCACCGCAGAACAGGTCACCCGATTCGAGCGGCTCCGCGCAGCTCGGGCACTTCGCCGGTGCGGCCTGCTGGGGCATCTGCGACATCAACTACACCCACGTCCGGGGGCGGTAACGGTTGGCCCGTTCCACCAGGTCGATCCTCTCCTCACCGCCGGTCGCCAGTCTGGCCAGCGTGCGGTACGAGCGTTCCAGGCCGAAGCGGAGGCCCCGTTCGTCCAGACCACTGCCGAGCAGCACCCGGCCGACGGTCGGCTGGGAGTCCTGGCCCCCGGAGAGTATCCAGTCCAGCGCGCAGCCGAGGACTTCCGCCGACAACTGCTCACGCCGGGCCGGGTCCAGACCGTACGCGTCCAGCGCCTCGATCTGCCCGGCGGCGGCCGTCAGATCCTCCAGGAACGGCGTGTCGTCGGCCGCCGCGGTCCGGTGCCGCAGCCGCGCCCGTACGGCCGCCACCCGGGCCGCCGTGTAGTGGATGGAAGCCTCCGGCACCGACTCCAGCGTCCGTACGGCAGCGCGCCGGTCCCCGGCGGCCAGCTGCACCCGGCCCAGGCCGAACGCGGAGCTGACGAAGCCCGGGTCGGTCGCCCACACCAGCCGGTAGTACTCGGCCGCGTTGTCCAGCTGGCCGAGCACCTCCGCGCACAGGCCGAGCGCCAGCTTGGGCGCGGTCTCGCCGGGGAAAGCGTCGTAGATCGCGTCGAAGGAGAGCGCGGCGCCCTCGAAGTCGCCGGTGACCAGGCCGGCCAGGCCCCGGCACCAGACCACCCGCCAGTCGTCGGGCCGCTCGTCCTCCAGCCGGCCGAGGCTCACCAGCGCGGCCTCGAAGTCGCCGTTCTCCAGCCGGGCGCGGACCTGCCGCAGCTCGGTCTCGACCGTCTGCGTCGGCGCCGCGGCCAGCGCGGTGAGCAGGCTGACCTCGCCCACCAGCGAGGTCGACAGACCCGCCAGGAAACCGGCGTTCGGGTCGCTCTGGTCGACCAGCGGGACCGGCAGGGCGAGCGCGGCGGCCGGGGTGGCGATGGGCCGTACCAGCGCCGGGGGGGGGGGGGGGGCCGCCCCCCCCCCCCCCGCCCCCCCCCCCCCCCCGGCGGGCGCCCCCCCCCCCCCCCCCCCGCCCACCACGCCACCCCCCAACCCGGAAAGAACCCCCGCCAACAG
>NZ_JBIWOA010000083.1:0-11617 GCF_044767525.1 Streptomyces sp. NPDC101234
ACTCATGTTGCTCTTGCTACTCACTACCTGTGACTGCTTCCTCCGGGACCATCCGTCCCAGTATCAAGCTGTCCGGCCGGCAGGGGGAACCTCACACCGCTAGCGGTGGTTTGTTAGACCGGGACGTAGAGGTTCAGGGGTCTGCCCGTGCCGACGGTGTTGATCAGTTCTTGTAGTGCTGTGGGCGGGGGCTTCGTTGTCCAGGCCCGCCAGTAGCGTTGCAGCGTGTCCCAAGGCATCAGCCAGCCACGGACGGCGCGTATGGCCTGGGGCCAGCAGGCCGGTCGGGGCTGCTGGGGTCCGGGTTCTCCCCCTCTCTACCGGTCCTGGCGGTGTGTCAGGACCGGGTGCAGGGCCGACCGGGACGGGCGGGGGTGGGTCCGGCGCGAACCAGGTGCTCCAGCAGAAGCTGAAGGCACAGTTCACGAGGGTCTGATGGCGGCGGATCGCGGTATCGGAGCGGACCTGGAAGTCGGCCCAGCCGAGTTCGTCCTTGACCTGTTTGTAGCTCTGCTCGACCCAGTGCCGCAGCCCGTAGAGCCTCACCACTTCGGTGAGATCGGCGGCTGGGTGGCCGCTGTGTGCCTCGCGGGGTGATCCGGGCCTGGGCAGGTTGGTGGCCAGGTACCAGGTGGAGGTCTCGGGCAAGGTGGCCGGGTCGGTGGTGGCCACCACGAGCCGGATCACGCCGTCCGGGCCCCACCAGCCCAGCCGAGCGTCGGCGGCCCGCCAGGTCGCGGTGCGTCCGTTGCGGAAAGTACGGGTCACTGGCTGCCAGTCGCCGCTCAGTTCGGGACCGTGCCAGGCGAGCTCGCGGGCGGCATCGACGGGCCGGAAGGCGTCTTTGTACTGCCAGGTGCCGTGGCCGCGCTTGAGGGCCATCACGAATGGCATGCGGGCGTCGGACAATGCGGCGCGGAAGGTGTTGTGGTCGCCGTAGGCGCAGTCGGCCACGACCGCCCGGAACACCACGCCGGCAGTCTTCGCCGTGCGGGCCAGGGCAGCCCCGATCTGCAGCTTGGTGCGGAAAGCCGGGTCACTCTGCCCGCCGGGGAAATGGTGGGCGGGTGTGTAGGGCACGGCATGCAGCGGGTAGTAGAGGCGTTCGTCGGCCCAGCACGTGGTCACCGTGACCACACCGCGGTCGATCTTCCCGACCGAGCCGAGATACTGCTTGCCCACGTGCGCGGTCGCGCTGCCGTCCTTGCGGTCACCGGAATCGTCGATGACCAGCACCCCGCCGTCATGCGGCGCAGTGGCAGAGTCGGCCAGCATCAACTCAAGGCGGCGGGCATTGACCTGCTCGCTGTCCCAGGTCGACTCGGAGAGGAAGAACTGCAGTCGCTGCACCGCCGCGTGCTGGGCACCCACCACGGGCTCCGTGCCGGCCAGGCAGGTGAGCGTCTTGTTGCGGTCCCGGGGCAGCAGCAGCCCGGCCAGGTACTCACGAAACCCCCGCCGCTGGGCCAACGTTCCAAAAAGATCGTCGAAGCCGACAGCGTACGCTTCCAGCGGGCCCGGTGCGGGAGGACACGGCAGCCGCTTCGTCATCTCAGGCTCTCCGGACGGTAGTTGACGCCTTCACTTCACGGCCTACTCCCGCCCGAACCCGCCGTCAACAAACCACCGCTAGGAGCGTGGGTCAGTAACTGTCGAGCGTCTCGGCTGGTTGTGACCGCGCACCTCCCCGGGGCTCAGCATGCAATAGTCGCCCGTTGGCCATCAGCATCCGGAGAGGTACCTGAATGCACGACGCAGTCAACTTCATAGCGGAGACCTACGGACTCGGCACCGGACCGTGGACGATGACACCCATCACCCGTGGCGCCTTGGGCCAGATCTGGAAGCTGTCCGGTAACGGCTCCTCCTGGGCGATCAAGGAACTCCTCTTCGGCTGTGACGAAGAACAGGTCCGCCGGGAGGCCGCGTTACGGAACGCCGCGGAGAACCTGGGAATCGCCTCACCACGACTCATCCCCAATCGCCACGGCACACACGTCTCACAGCTCACCCCCTCTTCGGGCGGACCCTACGTGAAGCTGTACGACTGGGTCGACGGCACCGCGGCGGATGCATCCGACCCGGACATCCTGGACTGGTTCGGCCGGACCATGGCACTCCTCCACACGGCGGGAGAGGGCGCGAGCGAGACACCTGGCTCCTGGTACGAGCAGTGCCCACAGGACGCTGACTGGAAAGACCTGCACAAGAAGGTGCACCAGGCTGGCCTGCCGTGGTCGGACGCGCTGGGCCGGTTCATCGACACGTCCGCGGCAGAACTGGCGCACTGGGTGACCGCGTCCGACCCCGGCAATCTGGTGACGTCACATCTCGACCTGCAGCCCCAGAACGTTCTGGTCCGCCCCAACGGGCCCGTCCTCCTCGACTGGGACAACACCGGGCCCATTTCAGCGGAACGAGAACTCGCACGTGCCGTCTACGTATGGTCGGGCCGCAACCAGGCGAACACCGATTCAGCCCGGCGATTGATGCGGGCCTATCAGAGCGCCGGAGGCCGCGCCACCATCACAGGACCGCAGTGCTTCTCGATGCTTTTCGCGACGGACCTGAACTTCATCTACGTCCAGGCCGAGTGCGCCATCGACCCAACCGTGACCGCCGCACAACGCGAGTTCGCGAGCAACCAGGTCGTTGCCTCCTTGCGCAGCCTGCCGGACCTGACGGCCGTCTCCCGGTTGACCGCCGCGCTTGAGGAGGTTTAGCCACGCACCAGAGAGTCCTCAGCTCAGCTACGCTGCGGAATCCGCTCCCGCGGCACCCGCGTGTGGTTGGTGATCACTCGTACGGGATGATCCCGGTATACGCGATCAGGAGGGGCTGTTCGAGGCCGGGCCGGCCGAGGGCAAACCGGCGCCACGTCACGCGGCGGCGGATAAGACATTTCGGGCGTTCGACCCGCACCAGGTATTGCTGCTGCCGCCGTCGCTGGATGACTGGCTGCCGGAGGACCACCTGGCCCGGTTTGTCGCCGACCTGGTCGACGAGGTGCTCGACCTCGGGCCGATCCTCGCGGACTACACCGAGAAGCGGGGTTACCCGCCCTACGACCCTCGGCTGATGCTGCGGCTGCTGATCTACGGCTACACCACCGGGGTCCGCTCCTCGCGGGCGATCGAGCACAAGTGCGTCGACGATGTCGCGTTCCGGTTCCTGGCCGCCGACCAGGCCCCGGACTTCCGCTCGATCGCCCGGTTCCGCCGCCGCCACCTGGACGCGCTGGCCGACCTGTTCCTCCAGTCGCTACGCCTTGCCATGACCTTGGGCATGGTCAAGATGGGCCGCGTCGCCCTGGACGGCACGAAGCTGAAGGCCAGCGCCTCCAAACACAAGGCCATGAGCTACGGCCGCCTGGTCGACAAGGAAGAGCGGATCGAGGCGGAGACCGCCGCCTTGGAGGCCCGGGTCCAGGCCCTGCTGGCCGACGCGGAGGCCACCGACAACGCCGAGGACCAGGTCTTCGGCCCCGACGGCAAAGACACCGAACTGCCCGCGGAGCTGGACCGGCGGGAGAAGCGCCTGGCGAAGCTGCAGGCTGCCCGCGCGCAGATCGAAGCCGAGGCCGCCGAGAAGGCCCGCCGCCACGCGGAAGAGAAGGAACGCCGCCGTCAGGAACGGGCCGGCACCAGCGACGGGCAGGCTGTCACCGACGCGGGCGACAAGGCTGCCGCCAAGGCCCGACCCAAGCCCAAGGCCCAGGCCAACTTCACCGACCCCGACTCACGGATCATGAAAAGCAGCGACGGCGCCTACATCCAGGCATACAACGCCCAAGCCGTCGTCGATGAGAAACACCAGGTCATCACCGCCGCCGACGTCACGACCAACCCCTCGGACGCGCTGAACTACACCAGCATGCTCGACCAGTCCGCCGCCAAAACCGGTCATCACCCCAAGCAGGCCCTCGTCGACGCCGGATACTGCTCCGAGACCAACCTGGAAGCCGCCCAAGAGCGCCAACTGGCCTGCGGCACCGACACGTTCATGGCCACCGGCCGCCTGGCCCACGACGAACAGGTCCCGCCCGCACCACGCGGACGCATCCCGGCGAGGGCCACGCTGAAGGAGCGCATGGCCCGCAAGCTGCGGACCAAGCCCGGACGAGCCGCCTACAGCCGCCGAAAAGCCATCGTCGAACCCGTCTTCGGCCAGATCATGAACTGCCAGAGCGGCCGCCAGCTCCTCCTACGCGGCGAGGACGGGGCCCGCGGAGAGTGGAGGCTACTTGCCGCCTGCCACAACCTCCGCAAGATCTTCCGACACATCGGAACCGCCGACCTCGCCATCGCGATCAGTTAACCGGCCCGGCCACCGGCCGCCCCCACCGAGCCACCGAACCTCAGCAGCACACGACCCTACCGAGCACACCAGGCCGCAACCGGGCGATCACCATTGATCCCGCCGATCACGCCCCCGGCCAGTCGCCCGTTACTGAGACACGCTCCTAGCTCAAGCAGATCCAGTACCGCCCGCAGCTGGTCGACGGCTGCCTCGCCGGCACCGGCCCGTGCTTCGATCCGGCCGGTTGACGGATCTGGCGGCCCTTTTGCCCGGCGCTAGCGGCGGTAGGTATGGCAGCATCACCGTCATCTCTTTGCTGACCTGGGACTACGACGGTGATCTGTACTGTGCTCTGACCACCGAGACTGGTACGGGCGAGGGCCGGACCATTCATTTCGAGCTCAGCGAGGCCCGTATGGTTCTCGGCGGAGCCCCTTCCATGCCTGCATCACCCGCTCCCGGGCCGACAGCCGTGACGGTGGTTGTCTACGCTCTCGAGGAGGAGAAGCCGGCAGAGGTCTTCTTCGACAACACGCAGACTCTGCCGTTCGCCGTCTTGCAGCACTTCGTGGCGACCGTCACTTCGCGGTTGGCAAGCACAGGATCGTAGAGCAGCCGCCTCGCGGCACAGCAAGACCCTCAGCCGACATCACGAGTTCAAGTAGTTGTCCGGTTACGCCTCTCACCTGTGCAAACAGCCCGGACAACTCAAAGTGCTGCTGTCCGGGCTGTCCGGTCATAGAAGAGCTGTGCCCCTGAGTGTTACAGCCCGTCGGCGAAGCGGACCTCTCTAATAGGCACAGGAACCGAAGGCGACTTCCGGACCTGGCTGATCAAGAGTGGACGAGCAGAGAACTGGGGGCTGAGCAAGCCCGTGCGCTGCGCCAGCACCCAACAGCCCAGAATACTCAGACTCAGAACGCCGAGCCGCGCATGGTCCGGCGCCGGGCGCGAACGCTGGAAATATTTACCCAAAAACCAAGCATCAGCGACAGGATACCGATCACGCCAGGGATTATTGAATAAATCCAGCCGAACGAGAACGCAAACCCAGCACTCATGGCTGCGGCTCCGAGGAACGAGATGATCAGGCCCAGACTTCGCGCTCGCGTGTCCCTCCGAACATCCCCGGGAGGGCGTACACCCCTTGGCGCACTTCGGGAAAATTCACCCGCAGTATGAAACGACGACGCCAGTTCTTCCTCTTCCTCTCCAAGCGGGGGGTTCGGAACTACACCCAAAATTCGCAACCGTCGCGGATCTGGCGCGGCCATCTAGATCCCCTAACGCTACTTAAGTCCACTAGCCAGAAGGTCAGCTAGAACCAACAGGTGGCGAACATCCGAGTCCGAATAACCTTGCATAGCCGAAGTGGCAGATTGCCAGCTTTCCATTTTAGCATCCACGACAAGGACGCCCAGTTGATCCTGCCCGGCACGGACAGGGATAACAACTATCGCGTTATCCCACTTCGCTGCGGGAGTTGGAGGGCCATCGAGATAGGATCTCCAATTTTCCTTCTTGAAGACTCCCTCCGTCCTCAGCACATGCCGCAGGACTGGAAACCCGAAGTCTCCAGGGGATATTTTACTAATCACCTTCGGAACCCCTGCCCACATTCCGAGGCATTCAAATCTCCCGGAGTTCCAAGCATAGAATGCGGCGCGTGATCCAGGATAAATTCGCGCGGAGGCAACGCAAATAGACTGCTCAAGCCGCCCGCGCGCTCCTTTCAGGTCGTGACCGTGCCCCGACCGAAGGCCACCTATGCGAGCAAGATGGACGGCTGCCGCAGACACGTCTGTGACGACCTTTTCCTGAACACTTACCTCATCTATCGCCAACCTTTCCCTCGCCAGGAGAGAGCGCCGAGAGAGGCCGGACTCGATGTAAGCAATGACCGCCGTCACCGCCAGACAGATAACACCATAAGTTATGTAGGTAGGGCGACGAGAATTCTCATCACCCCCCAATATGGAAAAGACGAATGCACCGGCACCAAAGAGGAAAGCAAATACCTTGAGTGCTACATCTGCAACCGCTTCGCGTACCTCAGCAGTCATCCGCCCCCCTAACCCAGCGACCCCAGAGAGGAAGGGTATCGACTACGCAGCACACATGCACGCAAAGTACGTACCCCGCAGACTCACCTGCGGCACGTGACCTTCCCTTGCCGTTGAGTGGCGCCTTCCTCACCAGAACCCCACTCGCCCGATTGACCGACGCCTAGTCCAACCCGTTCGACTGTCCGGTTACACCCATAACCTACATAAATAACCCAAAAGCTCAAAGTGTCGCCGTCCGAGCCACCCGACAAGCCGACCAAGGCACCCCGAACCGGTCCGCATCCACCGTCTTCGGGCTCGACGAGAAGACCGCGATGGGGCCCGGGGACTCCGCGGAACCGTGACATGAGCCCTCCAATCGCGAGAAGATCCCGCAACTCGTCCCACCCCACAGAGGGCCAGCACCAATGGGTACACAGGAAATAGCCAGGACAGAACTCGCTCGGCGTCTCGCCGACAGGACTCGGGCGCTCGGAGATCACCTTCAACAGCGAGAGACGCCCGTCGCGAGTAGCGCCAGCGACCTCGTCCTCCGGGAACTGCCGACGCCTCCCGAGGGGTCGGTGGACGAGATCATGGCCCTCTACCCCGTACCTGACGGCGACTTCGTACTGACCGATCGAACCTTGTACTACCGCGACAAGCGGGGCAACGTCTATCTGTTGCCTCTCGCGTCGATTGCCACATGGCGGCAGAAACGGACGGAGTACTACGATCACCTGCCTTCAAGGATTCGACGGCGCATCTTGGAGATCGACATCCGTACGTCTGACGGGACGCAGTACCTCATTGAGACGGGCAAGATCTTCGCCAAAGGCTGTCCCGTAAGACGTGCTTCGACTGACGGCGGCAGGGCGCAGGCGTACAAGTCGGTGGCAGGCGGAACGGCGGTAAGGGACGATCGCGAGGGCACGGCACCCTTCTTCTCGCCGCACTTACCCGAACTCGTGCCGGTGATCAGCGGTGCGGTGCCATGCTGACGACGGATCGATGCTCGGCCTGGCCTTTCCGCGGCCGGGTCGGAGAGGACGCATGTGTTACTCGCTCTTGAAGATCGCCTGGCCATCACCGAACTGGTCTCGTTGCATGGTCACCTTGTTGACGACGGAAGCCTTGACCGGTTGGAGGAGTTGTTCACCTCCGATGTTGTCTACGACCTCACCGACTTCGGCCAAGAGCCGCTGTTGGGAGTGGCTGCCATCCGAGAAGCGGCATGGGCACTGGGAGCCGCCAACCCCGTTGCGCATCACGTCACCAACGTCGTCGTTACGGTGTCGGCGGACGGCCGGGTGCAAGTCCGATCCAAGGGGCTGGGCATCAAGGCGGACGGCTCCTGCGGTTCCGTCTCCTATGACGACACCATCGTGCGCACCACTGACGGCTGGCGGATCAGCCATCGCAAGATATCGCCCCGCCGTACTCCCTTGGGTGGGATGACAAAGTCCGGCTGATCAGGCATGTCTCGCCTGGTACTAGCCGGTGCGGGCAAGGTTGTGCAGGCGGGCGATGCCGAGCATGGCGTGATGGACACCGTCGCCTTTGAGGCGGCAGTCGCGAAGGATCCTGACTCGAAAATGGCCGTGCGAGGGCATGGTTGATTGCCCCGGCTGTGGGGCTGGGGGGTGTGGGAGGTCAAGCGGTTGCGAGGCCGGATGTGTCGATGCCGAGGGCGTTCAGCTCGGCGATGAGCCGTTGCTGCCGTCGCTTGACCTGGTGCGGGTGCTGTTGCCAGTGGCTGGGTCCAAGGTCCTGGTAGTCGGTGTCGTTGGTGAGCATGTGCCATGTGGCGATAACGATCTTGTGCATGACCGCGACGAGTGCGCGCTTCTTGCCCATGCGTCTGATCAGCCGGCGGTAGTGGGCGTTGAGGTAGGTGCCCTTGGTGTGTGCCTCGGCGGCAGCCGCATCGCCGAGGGCTCCCTTCAGCCAGACGTTGCCGTGCGTCGTGGCGCCTGAGTAACTTCGCCCCGCTGACTGGTTGTTTCCAGGAGCCACGCCACTCCAGCTCGCCAGAGCCGCTGCGGTGGAGAAGCGTGTCATGTCGGCGCCCGTCTCAGCGATCAGTACCTGTGCGAGGCGGGTTGAGACGCCGGGGATGGTGACCAGGAGATCGCGATGCCGGCGCAAGGGCGCGGTCTCGGCATCGATGCGCTGATCGAACGCGGCGATCTGCGTATCGATGGCGTCGATGTGGGCCAGGGCCTGGGACGTCAAGAAGGCGTGGTGGTCCTCGAAGCGGCCGGTCAGGGCCTCACGGAGATCCGTCATCTTCGAGCGGGCCTTCCCGACGGCCAGATCGGCCAGCACCACCGGGTCACGCTCACCGGCGATGAGTGCTTCGAACATGGCGCGGGAGGACATACTCAGCGTCTTGGTCAGCACGAGCGAGGTCTTGATGCCCGCGTCCTCGAGCACCTTCTCCAGCCGGTTCAGCGCGCGGGAACGCTCTCGGACCAGGCTGGTGCGTTGCCGGGTGAGGTCACGAAGACGACGAATGAGCGGTGGCGGCACGAAAGACGGAGAGACCAGCCCGTGCTGGGCCACCTGGGCGATCCAACGGGCGTCGGAGACGTCGGTCTTACGGCCTGGCACCCGCTTGATGTCCCGGGCGTCGACCAGCCAGACCTCGAACCGTTCCTCAAGCAGGTAGAACACGGGTTTCCAGTAGTCAGCTGTTGCCTCCATCACGACCAGCTGAACGTCCTGCTCGGCCAGCCAGTCCGACAACAACAGCAGTGAACCGCCCCGGGATCGGTGGAGTGTCTCTACGGAACCCGGGGTGCGGTTCAGTGAGCACGCTGGGCTTGTTGTGTGGCCGTACCGGCTGGGGCGAACGGGGCCGTGCCGCACGTCGAGGTGTCGCGCGTGGACGCCGCACGCGAACGTCGGCGGCGTCCACTGCTGAACTGCGCGACGGCCATGTTCGAGGACACGGCTCCGGTAGGGCCACGGCGGTCCGTCCCCCGTTGATGGTCTGCTGTCGCTCGCCCGAGGTCGGTAGCCGGTCCACTCGCGACGCTCGGGCAAGCAGACGTCTTCGAAAGGGTAGACGCGGACCATCCAGCGAGCCGCGCTCCCCAGTTGCGCGTTCGCGCCCCTACAGCACGCTCTCGTCGACCGTGTAGATCATGCTGCGGACCGGGGTGAGCTCCTGGAGTCGGGCCGAATCGGCTGCGGTAGCGCGCCCTGCGGAGGAGGCAAAGGCTGCACGTAGTTCCTCCATCGTGTCCCATTCCAACTCAGCGACCAGGTAGTACGGTTCGCCGCCGCGGACGGCGACCGCGTCGCGCCCGAGCGTGTAGCAGCGCAGCCCCGGGAGTCGGCGTACGAGCGGGAGGTGGACGTCGCGGTAGTGGCGGTCGAATGCTGCGAGGTCGGCCGGCGTCTCGTACAAGACGATGAAGCGGGCGGTCAACGGGCGGCCCTGCGGTGGCGGGTGAGGACGGCGGGACCGACCTGTTGCGCCGACAGGCACTCCAGTTCCGCGTGAGGGCCGCCCGCGGGGAAGAGCCGGTCGCCGGTGCCGAGGACGGTGGGGAAGGTCAGCAGCCGGTATTCGTCGATCAGGTCCTCGGCCATCAGCTGGTGCACGATGCTGAGGCTGCCGATGACGACCACATCGCGCGGTTCGTGCTTGACGGCGTCGATGACGTCGCCTTCCAGGATCCGCGAGTTCGCCCACGCCGCGGTGTCCGTGCCGCTCAGCGTGCGGGAGGCGACCAGTTTCGGGGCGGCGTTCATGCGTGCGGCGAACGGACCCTCACGTCCGGGCCACAAGCGGGAAAAGATCTGCCAGGTCGTGCGCCCGAACAGCAGCACGCCGTCGTCCAGCGTGCGGCCGAGCCGGAACTTGTCCCCGTCGATGGCTTCACGGCCGTGCCGCAGCGCCCAGCCGCCCAGCGGCGTGCCCTCCGAACCGGTGGGGTCGGACATGATCCCGTCTACGGTGACGAACCCGATCGCGATGATGCTCACAGCGATGTTCCTCTCGCTCAGGTCGAGTGCTCACCGGTACATACCGGCGCCACCCACCCGACTCATCGCTCCGGCGCGAAATCCCCGGCAGGAATGTGCCGCGGCAGCTTGAAGACGTCGAAGACGCCCGGATCGGCGAAGACGACGTTGTGCGCCACCAGGCCGCCGGTGACGGTGAGCACCTGCAGGGTGTGCAGCCGGTGCCCGCTGCCGGGTTCCGGCGCGTACGCCGCCAGCAGGCTGCCCGTTCGCCGAGAGCTCCCGCACGGCCCAGCCGGTGCCGCGCATCCGGAAGATGCGCTCCAGGAACCGGCCGTAGTCGGTGCTGCCCCGGTACCACAGCGCAACCGGCGGCATCTCCAGGATCGCGTCCTCGGCCAGCAACCGCACCAGTGCGGGCACATCGGCGGCCTCGAACGCCCGCGCATACCGCTGCACCACCGCCCGCACCCCGGGATCGTCCGGCTCATGCACCACATCCGGACCGCCCGCGCCCGCGAGGGCGGCACGAGCGCGCTGCAGCGCGCTGTTGACCGCCGCCACCGTGGTCCCCAGCTGCTCGGCGACCTCGGCCGCAGTGAGCCCCAGCACCTCCCGCAGAGTAATTGTCAAGACCTGTCGATCAGTTGAGGTGAATCACGCTGCGAGGGTCTTGTCTCGTTCGACGAGGAGGCCGTTCTCGAAGCGGGCGCCGGCTCGGACGAGGGCGACGAGGTGCGGTGCGGTGACCGCTCGCCAGCGGGCCTGGGCGGACTCAACGAGTTTGAAGACCATCGCGAGGGCCGCGGCCGGGCTGCCGGCGCCGCGGGTGACCTTGGTCCGAAGCTTCAATGAGGTAGAGAAACCTGTAACAAGTCGCCGTCGCCTGGCCGATTCGCGCTCTGCCGCGTCCGGTGCGGCGTGTGCTGATCTGGGTCTGTGAGGCATGCGGATCAGGGGGCGGCATGGACGACTTGCACGTCAGTCGGTGGCGGAAGAACGGGCAGGATCGGCTCTACGTCAATCTCGGCGGACCACGGGGTCAAGCGGTGGCCTGGCTGAACTGCAAGACGGGAGAGGTGCGGATTCTAGACGGTATGTAGGTGCCGGTTTGGGCCGGGCACGACGGATACGACGGGGCTATGGCTGTACGGGCTCGTTCGGCCTCGTCCGGGCTCGTTTGGGAAACTAGACTCCACGCATCCCCTAAGGCACCGTGATACCGCTGCTCCACAGTCAGCCCGCGCCCGATGACCGCGTCGGGTCAGCAGACGGCGGAGCAGGCGTTCGCGTACTCG
>NZ_JBIWOA010000084.1:0-11034 GCF_044767525.1 Streptomyces sp. NPDC101234
ACCGGTGAGCTGATGGACACCGCGGGCTGGGACGCCGGGTACTGGTTCCGGAACCTGCGGAACACGGTGCTGTTCGAACAGGCACTGACAACCGCCGGGCCCGGCGTGGTCATCGAGATCAGCCCGCACCCCGTTCTGCTGCCCGCGGTACAGGACATCGCCCCGGCGGTCGGAACGCTTCGGCGCGGCGAGGGCGGCCCGCAGCGGCTGGTGACATCGGTCGCGCAGGCACACGCACACGGAGTCGGCGTGGACTGGTCGACCCTGTTCGCCGGCCATGGTGCGAGGCGGGTTCCCCTGCCCACGTACGCGTTCCAGCGCGGCCGCTTCTGGCCCGAGCCGGCCGGCGGCCCCGCCGACTTCGCCGCCGCGGGCATGAGCTCGGCGGAGCACCCGCTGCTCGGGGCCATGGTGCCGTTGCCGCACAGCGACGGGGTGCTGTTCACCAGCCGCCTGTCGCTCCGCACCCACCCGTGGCTCGCCGACCACGCCGTCCGGGGAACCGTGATCTTCCCCGGCACGGGCTACGTCGAGCTGGCCGTCCGCGCCGGCGACAGCGTCGGCTGCGCCAAGCTGGACGAGCTCGTGCTGGAGGCCCCGCTGGTGCTGCCCGCCCAGGGCGGCGTCCAGGTGCAGGTCGTGGTGGACGCGGGCGAGACGCAGCGGGCCGTGACGGTGTACGCTCGGCCGGAGGGCCAGGAGGAGTGGACTCGGCACGCCACCGGCCTGCTGAGCGCCGGCGCCCCCGAGCCGGGGTACGAGTTCGACGCCGTACGCCGGAACTGGCCGGCCCCCGGGGCCACGGAGCTGGACACGGCCGGGTTCTACGAGCAGCTCACCGCGGCCGGCTTCCTCGTCTACGGCCCGGTCTTCCAGGGCCTGACCCGGGCCTGGCGGCACGGCGACCGGATCCTCGCCGAGGTCGAGGTGCCCGCCGCGGCCGGACCCGAGTCGTACGGGCTCCACCCGGCACTGCTGGACGCGGCGCTGCACGCCACGGTGTTCGCCGAGCTCGACGCGGCCCGTACGGGCGGCCTGCCCTTCAGCTTCACCGACGTGATCCTGCGGGCCACAGGAGCCTCGCGGCTGCGGGTGGCGTTGACGCGCACGGGCCCCGACGAGGTGGCGATCGCGGTCGCCGACGGCACAGGGCTGCCGGTGCTGTCGGTCGGCTCCCTCGTCGTACGCCCGGCGGCCGCAGCCGGTCCCGGCGCTGGCGCCGGCGACGGCGTCCTCGTGACGATGTCCTGGACCGACACCACCGCCACGGACGCTCCCGTGGGGGACTGGCTGCTCGTCGACCGGAACGGCACCGGTCACACCACTGTGGAGACGGTCGACACAGTTGACTCGTCGCCGGTCGTACTCGCCGTGGCGGCCGGGACCGGTCCCGTCGTCGACGCCACGCACGAACTGACCGGCTGGGTTCTGGAACAACTGCAACACTGGCTGCGTAAGGAACCCGTCGCTCCTTTGGTCGTGTGGACGCGCGGGGCGGTCGCGGCGCACCCCGGCGAGTCCGTGGGCGACCTGCCCGCCGCGGCGGTGTGGGGTCTGGTGCGCTCGGCGCAGAGTGAGAACCCGGGCCGGATCGTCCTGCTCGACACCGACGCCGCCCTCGACGCGGCCGCGCTGGGCCGGGCCCTGGCCACGGACGAGCCTCAGCTGGCTCTGCGCGGCGGGCAGTTCCTGGCCGCCCGCCTGGCCCGGGTCGGACCCGCCGACGAATTGGCCGTCCCCGGCTCGGACACGCCGTGGCGGCTCGGCCTGACCGAGAGCGGGACGCTGGACGGCCTGGCCCTGTTGCCCAGTCCCGAGGCGACCCGGCCGCTGGCCCCGCACGAGGTGCGCCTGGAGGTACGCGCGGCCGGCCTGAACTTCCGGGACGTGCTCAACGCCCTGGGCATGTACCCGGGCGAGCCCGGCCCGCTCGGCAGCGAGGCGGCAGGCGTGATCGTCGAGGTCGGCTCCGGCGTGACCGGCCTTGCGGTCGGCGATCGGGTCATGGGCCTGGCCTTCGGCGCGTTCGGCCCGCTCGTGGTGACCGACCACCGGCTGCTCGTGGCCATGCCGGCGGGCTGGCAGTTCAGCACCGCCGCTTCGGTCCCGATCGTGTTCCTCACCGCCTGGTACGGCCTCGTCGACCTCGCCGGCCTGCAGGCCGGCGAGTCGGTGCTGGTGCACGCCGGCACCGGCGGTGTGGGGCTCGCCGCCGTTCAGATCGCGCGACACCTCGGCGCCGAGATCTTCTCGACCGCGAGCCCGGCCAAGTGGCCGGTGCTGCACGAGTGGGGCGTCGCGGAGGACCACGTGGCCTCGTCCCGCGACCTGGAGTTCCACCGGCGCTTCACCGAGGGCACCGGCGGCCGCGGCGTCGATGTCGTACTCAACGCCCTGGCCGGCGAGTTCGTGGACGCCTCGCTGGATACGCTGGCCCCCGGCGGGCGGTTCGTGGAGATGGGCAAGACCGACGTCCGCTCGGCCGAGCAGCTGCGGGACCGCTACCCCAGGGTGAGCTATCAGGCCTTCGAGCTCATGGAGGCCGGGGCCGTCCGAGTCCAGGCCATGCTGCGGGAGCTGGTCGGGCTTTTCGAAGCGGGCGAGCTGCGACCGCTTCCGGTGGCCGACTGGGACATGCGTCAGGCGCCGGCCGCGTTCCGGCACATGAGCCAGGCCAAGCACATCGGCAAGCTCGTGCTGACCGTCCCGGCCCCGACGCGACCCGGCCTCGACAACGACGGCACGGTTGTGATCACCGGCTCCGGCGGTCTGGGCGGGCTGGCCGCGCGCCATCTGGTGCGCGAGTACGGCGTCCGGCACCTGTTGCTGGTCAGCCGCCGTGGCGCGGAGGCCCCCGGCGTGCCGGAGCTGGTGGCCGAGCTCGCCGGCGAGGGGGCCACGGCCCTGGTCGCCGCCTGTGACCTGAGCGATCGACAGGCTCTGGCCGGAGTCCTCGCGTCCGTGCCGTCGGACCACCCGGTGACCGGCGTCGTGCACACCGCCGCGATCCTGGCAGACGGCGTCATCGGCTCGCTCACGCGAGAACAGCTCGACCGGGCGCTCGCTCCCAAGGTGGACGCGGTCTGGCACCTGCACGAGCTGACCCGCGACCTCGACCTGTCGATGTTCCTCGTCTACTCGTCGCTCGCCGGGCACCTGGGCAGCGCGGGGCAGGGCAACTACGCCGCCGCCAACGTGTTCCTGGACGCGCTGATGCGCCGGCGCCGCCGGGACGGCCTGCCCGGCCTGTCGCTGGCGTGGGGTGCGTGGACGACGGAGGTCGGCCGGGTCGGCGAGCTGTCTCGCGTCGACCTGGAACGCATCATCCGCTCGGCCATGCCGCCGCTCGGCGTCGAGCAGGGCATGGAGCTGTTCGACCGCGCGCTGCGTACCGGTCATGCGGTCCTCGGCCCGGCCCGGCTCAATCCGCAGGCCCTGCGAGCGCAGCCGGACGTCGCACCGCTGTGGCGCACCCTCGCCGGTGGTGCGCCCCGCCGCGCCGCGGCCGTCAACACCCGCAACGGGCACGAGGACCTCGGACATCGGCTCGCCGGCTTGTCCCGGGCCGACCGCGAGAAGATCCTCACCGACCTGGTACGGGGCTCGGCCGCGACCGTGCTGGGGCACGCCTCCGCGGGCCGGATCGACACCGACCGGTCCTTCAGCGAGCTCGGCTTCGACTCGCTGACCTCGGTCGAGCTGCGCAACCTGCTCAGGGCCCGGACGGGCCGGACGCTGTCGTCCGGCGTGGTGTTCGACTATCCGACCGTCACCCAGCTGGCCGGCTACGTCGACTCCCTCTTCGCCCCCGCCGAGCCGTCCGGCGACGAGGACGGGCCGGACGATGCCGCCGCCCGTCGGGCCCGGCCGGCCGACGACGGTCCCGACGAGGCCCTTCTGCTCGACGCCGACGTCGACGACCTCATCAACATCGCGCTTCGCGATCAGTGAACGACCAACCCGGGAGCTGATGATGGCTGTGTCCGTTGACAAGCTGACGGAGGCCCTCCGCGCTTCGTTGCTGGCCAACACCCGCCTGCGCCAGGAGAACAAGGCCCTCGCCGACGCGGCGGGCGAGCCGATCGCCATCGTGGGCATGGCCTGCCGCTATCCCGGCGGCGTGGCGGGCCCGGACGACCTGTGGCGGCTGGTCGAGTCCGGTGGCGACGGCGTCGGCCCGTTCCCGGCCGACCGGGGCTGGGACCTCGACGATCTGCTGGGCACCGCCGGATCCCCGCCCGCGTCGGTGACCAGCGAGGGCGGCTTCCTGGCGGACGCGGGGCACTTCGACGCGGCCTTCTTCCGGATGTCGCCCCGCGAGGCCTTGGCCACGGACCCGCAGCAGCGGCTGCTGCTGGAGACCACGTGGGAGGCCCTGGAACACGCGGGGATCGATCCCGCCGCGCTCAAAGGCAGCCGGACCGGGGTGTTCGCCGGTGCCTACCAGATGGGCTACACCGGGCTGGTCACCGAATCCGACGAGCAGCTTCGCGGCCACGCTTTCACCGGAGGGGCGGGCAGCGTCACCTCCGGCCGGGTGGCGTACACGCTGGGGCTGGAGGGTCCCGCGGTGAGCGTGGACACGGCGTGCTCGTCGTCGTTGGTGGCGATGCATCTGGCTGCGCAGGCGCTGCGGGCGGGGGAGTGCACGCTGGCGCTGGCCGGCGGCGTCACCGTCATGGCGACGCCGGAGACCTTCATCGCGTTCACGGTACAGGGCGGGACGGCCGCTGACGGGCGGTGCAAGTCGTTCGCCGAGGCCGCGGACGGGGCCGGCTGGTCCGAGGGCGTCGGCATGCTGGTCCTGGAACGGCTGTCCGACGCTCGCCGCAACGGCCACGAGGTGCTCGCGGTCATGCGGTCGAGTGCGGTGAACCAGGACGGTGCCTCCAACGGCCTGACGGCTCCGAACGGTCCCTCGCAGCAGCGGGTGATCCGTCAGGCGCTGGCTGCTGCGGGTCTGTCGCCCGCGGATGTGGATGTGGTGGAGGCGCACGGTACGGGTACCAGGCTGGGTGATCCGATCGAGGCGCAGGCGCTGTTGTCCACGTACGGTCAGGACCGGCCCGACGACCGGCCGCTGTGGCTGGGATCCCTGAAGTCGAACATCGGCCACACGCAAGCCGCGGCCGGGGTCGGCGGGGTCATCAAGATGGTGCAGGCGCTGCGTCATGGGATCCTGCCCCGGACGCTGCACGTTGACCGCCCGACCACGCACGTCGAGTGGGAGCAGGGTGACGTCCGGCTGCTGACCGAGTCGATCCCGTGGCCGGAGACCGGCCGGCCGCGCCGGGCCGGCGTCTCCTCGTTCGGGGTCAGCGGCACCAACGCGCACGTCATTCTTGAGGCGGCGACCGCCGACATCGACGCCGAGCCGGCCCCCGAAGGCGACGAGCCCGCCGCGGACGGCGCCGAGGCTCCGATCGCCCTGGGCGACTTCGGCGCGGACGGTGTGGTGCCGTGGGTGCTGTCCGGCAAGACCGACGAGGCGGTGCAGGCGCAGGCGGCCCGCCTCCTGGAACATCTGGAATCGGTTCCGGCCCTGCGGCCGGTCGATGTCGGCTGGTCGCTGGCCGGGTTCCGCTCGGCCTTCGACCACCGGGCCGTCGTGGCCGGCGCCGGACCGGACGAGCTGACGGCCGGGCTGCGTGCCCTCGCCGCCGGCCGGCCGGCGGCTGAGGTGCTGCAGGGGAGTACGCGCGGTAAGCGCGACGCTGTCTTCGTGTTCCCGGGTCAGGGTGCGCAGTGGGTGGGTATGGCTCAGGAGCTGGTCGAGTCCTCGCCTGTCTTCGCCTCGTCGATGCGTGAGTGCGCGGAGGCACTGGAACCGTTCGTGGACTGGTCGCTGGCCGATGTGCTCGGTGACGAGTCGGCGTTGCAGCGGGTGGATGTCGTGCAGCCCGCGCTGTGGGCGGTGATGGTGTCGCTGGCCGCGGTCTGGCACTCGGCCGGGGTCGCACCGGCCGCGGTGATCGGCCATTCGCAGGGCGAGATCGCGGCCGCGTGTGTCGCCGGTGCGTTGTCGTTGTCCGATGGCGCCCGGGTGGTGGCGTTGCGCAGCAGGGCGATCGCGGAACATCTGACCGGTGGCGGCATGATGGCGTTGTCTGTCCCCGCCGCCCGCACGCGGGAGCTGATCGCGCAGCGGCCCGGGGTGTCGCTGGCCGCGATCAACGGCCCGGCATCCGTGGTCGTCTCGGGCGAGGCCGACGCCCTGGACTCGCTGCAGGAATTCTGCGAGGAGCAGGGGATCCAGGCGCGCCGGATCGCGGTGGACTACGCCTCCCACTCGCATCTGGTCGAGCGCATCAAGGACCGCTTGCTGGCGGATCTGGCTCCGGTCACCCCACGGTCGTCGTCGGTGCCGGTGTTCTCATCGGTGACCGGAGCGCTGATGGACACCGCGGAGTGGGACGCCGGGTACTGGTACCGGAACCTGCGCAACACCGTGCTGTTCGAGCAGGCTCTGACGGCGGCCGAGCCCGCCGTGGTGATCGAGGTGAGCCCGCATCCCGTGCTGGCGCCGGCGGTGCAGGACGTCGCGCCGGTCGTCGGAACGCTGCGACGCGGCGAGGGCGGCCTGCTCCGGCTGGTCCTCGCGCTCGCCCAGGCATGGGCCTACGGTGCCCCGGTGCGGTGGGATGCGGTCTTCGCCGGGCGCAGTGCCGTCCGGGTAGGCCTGCCCACCTACGCGTTCCAGCACCAGCGCTACTGGCCGGGCCCGGCCACGAGCCCCGCCGACGTCGCCGCCGCCGGGCTGAGCCCGGCCGAGCACCCGTTGCTGGGCGCCGTGGTGCCGCTGCCGCACACCGACGGGGTGGTGTTCACCAGCCGTCTTTCGCTGCGCACCCACCCCTGGCTCGCCGACCACGCTGTACACGGCACCGTGCTCCTGCCGGGAACCGGTTTCGTGGAACTGGCCGTCCTGGCGGGCGACAGCGTGCGATGCGACCGGGTGGACGAACTCGTCCTGGAGGCGCCGCTGGTGCTGCCCGCCCAGGGCGGTGTCCAGGTCCAGGTCGTCGTGGGCGAGGCGGAGCCGGACACGTCCCGCCGCGCTGTCGCCGTGTACGCCCGGCCCGACGGGCAGGAGGAGTGGACCCGCCACGTCACGGGCACGGTGAGCGCCGGTGCCGCCGGTGCCGGGGCGGAGTTCGACCCGGTGAGCCGCGACTGGCCCGTGCCCGGTGCGACAGAGATCGACACCGGGGAGTTCTACGAGCAGCTCGACGCGGGCGGCTTCCTCGCGTACGGGCCGGTGTTCCGGGGGCTGGGCCGGGCCTGGCGTGCCGGGGACCGGATCCTCGCCGAGGTCGAGCTGCCCGAAGCCGGGCGCGGTCTCGCGACATCGTTCGGGATCCACCCGGCGCTGCTGGACGCCGCGCTGCACCCCGCGGTCTTCGCCGAGCCGGCCGCTGCGCGCGACGGCGGCCTGCCGTTCAGCTTCACCGACATCGTCCTGCGGGCCGCGGGCGCCTCCCGGCTGAGGGTGGCTCTGACAAGGACCGGGCCGGACCAGATGGCGATCGCGGTCGCGGACAGCACGGGATCGCCGGTGCTGTCGATCGGATCGCTGACCATCCGTCCGGTGCAAGCCGGAGCCGTCACGGCCGGGCCCGGCGACGGCACCATGCTGCGGATCGACTGGGTCGAGACCACGCCGGCCGAAGCGACCGCCGACGCCGCCGACGCCGTGCTGCTGGCCGGCGAGGGCGACCCGAACGAAGTCGTGCGGTCCACCCACGACCTGACAGCGCGGGTTCTGGGACAACTGCAACAGCACCTCGGTACGGACGAGCGCCCGGTGGTCGTGACGACCCGGGGCGCGATCGCGGCCGACTCCGGCGAATCCGTCACGGACATCGCCGCCGCGGCGGTGTGGGGTCTGGTCCGCTCGGCGCAGAGTGAGCACCCTGGCCGGATCGTCCTGCTCGACAGCGACACCGAGGTCGATGCCGCCGCGCTGGGCCGGGTGCTCACCGCGGACGAACCGCAGCTGGTGCTGCGCAACGGCAAGCTGCTCGCCGCCCGCCTCACCCGGGTCACAGGCGCGGACGAGCTCACCGCGCCGGCGTCGTCGCCCGAGCTCTGGCGGCTCGACTCCACCGAGAAGGGCACGCTGGAGAATCTGGCCCTGCAACCGGTTCCCGAGCTGGCCGGCCCGCTGGAACAGGGTCAGGTCCGGGTACGCGTCCGGGCGGCGGGCCTCAACTTCCGGGACGTGCTCAACGTCCTCGGCATGGTCGACGATCCGCGTGCCGCCGGGCCTCTGGGCGGGGAGATCTCCGGTGTGATCGTCGAGACCGGGCCGGGCGTGACGAGCCTCGTGCCGGGCGACCGCGTCATGGGCATCGTGCCCGGTGGTTTCGGGCCGGAGGCGGTGACCGACCACCGGCTGCTGACGACGATCCCGTCCGGTTGGTCGTTCGTCACGGCTGCTTCGGTGCCGGTTGCGTTCCTGACGGCGTACTACGGCCTGGTCGACCTCGCGGGCCTGCGGTCCGGAGAGTCCGTGCTGGTGCACGCCGGGGCTGGTGGGGTGGGGGCGGCGGCGATCCAGCTCGCTCGGCACCTCGGCGCGGAGGTGTTCGCGACCGCGCACCCGGCCAAGTGGCCCGTACTGCACGCGCAAGGCCTTACGACGGACCGGGTCGCATCCTCCCGGGATCTCGCTTTCCGTGAGCGTTTCCAGGTCCTGGACGTGGTGCTCAACTCGCTGGCCGGCGAGTTCGTGGATGCCTCCCTCGACGTGCTGGCCCCGGGCGGGCGCTTTCTCGAGATGGGCAAGACCGACATCCGGTCCGCCGATGAACTGCGCGAGCAGCGCCCCGGGCTGAGCTACCAGGCGTTCGACCTGATGGACGCCGGTATCGACCGCATCCAGGAAATGCTTCAGGAGGTGGCCCGGCTCTTTGCGGCCGGCGCGCTGAAGCCGTTGCCGGTCACGGCCTTCGATGTGCGCCGGGGGCAGGACGCCTTCCGGCACATGAGCCAGGCCCGGCACGTCGGCAAGCTCGTGCTGACGATCCCGCACGCCCCCGCCCCCGACGGGACGGTTCTGATCACCGGCGGCACCGGAGGCCTGGCCGGCGCGGTGGCGCGGCACCTGGTCACCGAGCACGGCACGCGTCACCTGTTGCTGCTGAGCCGCCGAGGGCCGGACGCGCCGGGGGCAGCGGAACTGATCGCGGACCTGACCCGCAGCGGAGCCACGGCCGAGGTGCTGGCCTGCGACGTGACCGACCGGGCGGCGCTGGCCGAGGCCCTGGCGGCCGTCTCCCCGGACCACCCGCTGACCGGCGTCGTGCACACCGCAGGCATCATCGAGGACGGCCTGCTCGGCTCGATCACCCGCGAGCAGCTGGACCGCGTACTCGCCCCCAAGGTCGACGCGGCCTGGCACCTGCACGAGCTGACGCGCGACCTGGATCTCGCGATGTTCGTGGTGTTCTCGTCCATGGCCGGCTTCATGGGCGGCAGCGGGCAGGGCAACTACGCCGCCGGAAACGTGTTCCTGGACGCGCTCATGCAGCACCGCCGCCGCGCGGGACTGCCGGGCCTGTCGATGGCGTGGGGCGCCTGGACGACCGAGATCGGCCTGGTCGGCACCCTGTCGGAGGTCGGCATCGCGCGGATGGCCCGGTCGGCCATGCCTCCCATGCCCGTCGAACAGGGCCTCGACCTGTTCGACCGCGCGCTCGGCACCGGCCACCCGGTCCTCGGCCTGACCCGGCTGAAGGTCCAGGCGCTGCGGGCTCAGCACGACGCCCCGCTGTGGCGCGCGCTGACCGGTGGCGTCGCGCGCCGCACCGCCGACAACACCCGCGCGGGCCGCGACGGGCTGGGCGAGCGTCTCGCCGCACTCCCCGCCGCCGAGCGCCGTCAGATCCTCACCGACCTCGTCCGCGATGCCGCCGCGGCCGTGCTCGGGCACGCCTCCGGCACGCAGATCAACGCCGACCAGCCGTTCAGCGACCTCGGCTTCGACTCGCTGACCTCCGTCGAGCTGCGGAACCTGCTGCGCGCCCGGACCGGCGTCAGCCTCGCCGCCGGCGCGGTGTTCGACTATCCGACCGTCGCCCGCCTGGCCGCGCACCTGGCGGCCGGCTTCGGCGAGCCGGATACCACGGAGACGACCACGGTGCCGGCGCCGGTGTCGGTCACCGGCGACCCGATCGTCATAGTCGGCATGGCCTGCCGCTTCCCCGGCGGCGTGGCCGGCCCCGACGACCTGTGGCAGCTCGTCGCCGGCGGCATCGACGGCGTCACTCCCTTTCCGGCCGACCGCGGCTGGGACCTCGACGCGCTCCTCGGCGCCGACGGGTCCTCGGCGTCGGCCACCGCCGAGGGCGGCTTCCTCGCCGGCGCCGGCGAGTTCGACGCGGCGTTCTTCCGTATCTCGCCGCGCGAGGCGCTGGCCACCGATCCCCAGCAGCGGTTGCTGCTGGAAGTGTCGTGGGAAGCGCTGGAACAAGCGGGAATCGATCCCGGAACGCTGGCGGGCACCCCGACGGGCGTCTTCGCCGGGGCCTTCGGATCCGGGTACGGGGAACTCGTCGCCCGCTCCGGTGAGCAGCTCCAGGGCCATCTCATCACCGGCGCAGCGGCCAGTGCGATCTCGGGGCGGGTTGCGTACACGCTGGGCCTGGAGGGTCCCGCGGTCAGTGTGGACACGGCGTGTTCGTCGTCGCTGGTGGCCATGCACCTGGCCGCGCAGGCGCTGCGGGCGGGGGAGTGCACGCTGGCGTTGGCCGGTGGCGTCACCGTGATGGCCACTGCGGATGCCTTCGTGGGCTTCACCGCGCAGGGTGGTCTGTCCTTGGATGGCCGGTGCCGGTCGTTCGCGGATGCGGCCGACGGGACGGGTTGGTCCGAGGGTGTCGGCGTGCTGGTGATGGAGCGTCAGTCCGACGCCGTGCGCAACGGCCACCAGATTCTCGCGGTGATGCGTTCGAGTGCGGTGAACCAGGACGGTGCGTCGAATGGTCTGACGGCTCCGAACGGTCCGTCCCAGCAGCGGGTGATCCGTCAGGC
>NZ_JBIWOA010000085.1:0-9602 GCF_044767525.1 Streptomyces sp. NPDC101234
GAGCAGGGTGTCGGTGTGTTGGTGGAGGTTGGTCCGGACGGGGTGTTGTCGGGGCTGGTGGACAACTGCGTGCCGATGTTGCGGCGCAGGCGTGACGATGGTGAAGCGGTGCTGGCCGCGCTGGGTCACTTGTATGCGCATGGCGTTGCGGTTGACTGGGCGCCGGTGTTCGCGGGCCTGGACGCGCGTCGGGTGGCGCTGCCGACGTATGCCTTCCAGCACCAGCGGTTCTGGCCCGACACCACCGGCGGGCCGGCCGATGTCGCCGCGGCCGGGCTGAGCGCAGCCGAGCATCCGTTGCTGGGGGCGGTGCTGCCACTGCCGCAGTTCGACGGGGTCGTGTTCACCAGCCGCTTGTCGCTGCGCACCCATCCCTGGCTCGCCGACCACGCCGTCCGGGGCGCGGCTGTGTTCCCCGGCGCCGGATTCGTCGAGCTCGCCGTCCGGGCCGGTGACAGCGTCGGCTGCGACCACCTCGACGAGCTCGTCCTGGAGGCCCCGCTGGTGCTGCCCGCCCAGGGCGGTGTCCAGGTGCAGGTCTTGGTCGGCGCCGAGGATGATGCGCGGCGCAGCATCGTGGTCCACGCCCGGCCGGACGGCGAGGAGACGTGGACCCGGCACGCCACCGGAACGGTCAGTGCCACCGCGGCCGACGCGGGACCGGAGTTCGCCCCGTTCGCCGGGCCGTGGCCTGGACCGGAGGCGACCGAGCTGGACACCGCGGGCTTCTACGAGCGGGTGCGGGAGGGCGGGCTCCTCGCGTACGGTCCGATGTTCCAGGGTCTGCACCGTGCCTGGCGGGACGGGGACCGCGTCCTCGCCGAGGTGGAGCTGCCCGACGCGGCCCGGGGCACGTCGTTCGGGGTGCACCCGGCGCTGCTGGACGCCGCGCTGCAGGCCATGGTCTTCACCGGGCTCGACGCGGTGGAAAGCGGCGGGCTGCCGTTCAGCTTCTCCGGGGTGGTCCTGCGCGCCACCGGGGCGTCCCGGCTGCGCGTCGTCCTGACCCCGCAGGGTGCGGACGAGGCCGCGATCGTGGTCGCGGACGGCGCCGGGTCACCGGTGCTGTCGATCGGCTCGCTGACCGTCCGGGCGGCCGTGGCTCCGGGCGCCGCAGCCGGTACGGGCGACCGGTCCCTGCTTGCCCCCCAGTGGCCCGAGATCCCGGTGCCGGACGCGGAACCGGTGGCCGAGTGGGTGATGGTCGCCCCGGATACCGCGGCCCACGACGGCCTTCCCGAGGTCGCGACCGGCATCGACGACGAGGCGGAACCGCGCGCTGTGATTCTGCCGGTGTCCGGGGACCCGGACGACGTGGTGGGGTCCGCCCACGACCGCACCGGCTGGGTGCTGGAGCAGCTGCAGGTCTGGCTGGAGGGGACCGCGGTCCCGCTGGTCGTCGTCACCCGCGGCGCGGTTGCCGCACAGCCCGGCGAGACCGTGACGGATCTGGCGGCGGCGGCGGTGTGGGGCCTGGTGCGCTCGGCGCAGACCGAGAACCCGGGCCGGATCGTGCTGCTCGACACCGACGCCGAGGTGGACGCGGTTCTGCTGGGCCGGGTCCTTGCCGTCGGCGAACCGCAACTGGCCTGGCAAAAGGGCCGGTTGCACGCCGCGCGCCTGTACCGGATCGGTCGCGGCGACGAGCTTCCCGTCCCGGTGGGGGAGGTCCCCTGGCGGCTGGACACCACGGGACGTGGCACGCTGGAGAACCTGGCGCTCGTGCCCTGGCCGGAGCTGGGGGAACCGCTGGAGGCGGGCCAGGTCCGGCTCGACGTACGCGCGGCGGGCCTCAACTTCCGCGACGTCCTCAACGCCCTCGGCATGTATCAGGGCCCGGCCGGCCCGCTCGGCGGCGAGATCTCGGGCGTGGTCACCGAGGTGGGGCACGGGGTCACCGGGGTGCGGCCCGGCGACCGGGTGCTGGGTCTGGCCTTCGGGTCGATCGGGCCGGTTGCCGTGACCGACGAGCGGCTGCTCACCCCGATGCCCGAGGACTGGTCGTTCGCCACTGCCGCATCGGTGCCGATCGTGTTCCTGACCGCCTATTACGGACTGGTCGACCTGGCCGGCCTGCACCATGGGGAATCGGTTCTGATCCACGCCGGCGCCGGCGGCGTCGGCTTGGCGGCCATCCAGCTCGCGCAGCATCTCGGCGCGCACGTCTACGCCACCGCGAGCGAGGCGAAGTGGCCGGTCCTGCACGAGCGCGGCGTGGCGCACCACCGGATCGCGTCCTCGCGGGACCTGACGTTCCGGGAACGGTTCCAGACCGCCACGGAGGGCCGCGGCGTCGACGTGGTGCTCAACTCGTTGGCCGGCGAGTTCGTGGACGCCTCGCTCGACGTGCTGGCCCCCGGTGGGCGCTTCCTCGAGATGGGCAAGACCGACATCCGGTCGGCGGAGGAGCTCGCGCCGCGGGCCAACTACGCGGCTTTCGACCTCATGGACGCGGGCTGGGACCGTATCCAGGAAATGCTGCGAGACGTCATGGGCTTGTTCGGGGCCGGTGTTCTGCACCCGTTGCCCGTCACCGCCTGGGACGTCCGCCGGGCGCAGGACGCCTTCCGGCACATGAGCCAGGCCCGGCACGTCGGCAAGCTCGTGCTGACGATCCCGCGGGCCCTCGACCCGGACGGTACGGTTGTGATCACCGGTGGCACCGGTGGTCTCGGTGGCGTCATGGCCCGGCACCTGGCCGACCGCGGCGCCCGCAAGTTGCTGCTGCTGAGCCGACGTGGTGCGGACGCCCCGGGCGCCGCCGAGCTCGTTGCCGACCTGGCGCAGCGGGGTGCCGTCGCCGAGATAGTGGCGTGCGACGTGGCGGACCGTTCGGCGCTGGCCGCGGCGCTGGCCGCCAGGACCATCACCGGCGTCGTGCACACCGCGGGCGTGGTCGAGGACGGCGTCCTCGGGTCGCTGTCGCGTGACCGCCTGGACCGGGTGCTCGTACCGAAGGTCGACGCTGCCTGGCACCTGCACGAGCTGACCCGCGACCAGGACCCGGCGATGTTCGTGGTGTTCTCCTCCCTCGCCGGGATCTCGGGCGGGGCCGGGCAGGGAAACTACGCCGCCGGCAACGTGTTCCTGGACGCGTTGATGCAGCACCGCCGCCACGCGGGCCTGCCGGGCCTGTCGATGGCGTGGGGCGCGTGGACGACTGAGATCGGCCTGACGGGCACCCTGTCGCGTACGGATCTGGCCCGGCTCGCCCGGTCGGCCATGCCGCCGCTCTCCGCCGAGCAGGGAGTGGAGCTGTTCGACCGGGCGCTGGAGACCGGCCAGCCGGTGCTGGCGCTGACTCGGCTCAACATCGCGGCCCTGCGGACCCAGCAGGACCTTCCGGCCGTGTGGCGCACGCTGGTCGGCGGCTCCGCACGCCGCGCCGCCGACAACGTGCGCTTGGGCCACGAGCTGCCCGCCGCCGAGCGCCGGCGGGTCCTTGCCGATCTCGTCCGCGAGTCGGCCGCATCCGTGCTGGGGCACGCCTCCGCCGCGCAGATCGATCCGGACCAGACGTTCAACGAGCTGGGCTTCGACTCGCTGACCTCCGTGGAACTGCGCAACCTGCTGCAGTCCCGAACCGGTCTGAGCCTGGCCTCCAGCGCGGTGTTCGACTATCCGACCGTCACGCGGCTGGCGGGACATCTGGCCGCGGAGTCCGGCGACCCGGAGCCGGCTCCGGCCGTGGTGCCGGCGCTCGTGCCGGTCGCCGACGACCCGATCGTCATCGTGGGCATGGCCTGCCGGTACCCCGGCGGGGCCACGGACCCCGACGGCCTGTGGCGCGTCGTCACCGACGAGATCGACGGCATCACCCCGTTCCCGGCCGACCGCGGCTGGGACCTGTACGCGCTGCTCGGCACGGACGGGTCCGGGACGAGCCTGTCCGCCACCGCCGAGGGCGGATTCATCGACGGTGCCGACGAGTTCGACGCGCAGTTCTTCCGCATCTCGCCCCGAGAGGCGCTGGCCACCGATCCGCAGCAGCGGTTGCTGCTCGAAGTCTCGTGGGAGGCGCTGGAACAAGCGGGAATCGCTCCCTCCTCACTGGTCGGGACCCCGACCGGCGTCTTCGCCGGCGCCTACCAGTCCGGCTACACCGACATCGTCGACCACGGCAGCGAGGAGCTGCGCGGACACCTGGTGACCGGTGGCGCGAGCAGCGCGATCTCGGGCCGGGTCGCGTACACGCTGGGCCTGGAGGGTCCCGCGGTCAGCGTGGACACCGCCTGCTCCTCGTCGCTCGTGGCGATGCACCTGGCCGCCCAGGCCCTGCGGTCGGGCGAGTGCACGCTCGCTCTCGCGGGCGGCGTCACCGTCATGGCCACACCCGGGGCGATCGTCGGGCTCACGGCGCAGGGCCCGCTCGCCGGCGACGGGCGGTGCAGGTCGTTCTCCGACAGTGCCGACGGCGCGGGCTGGTCCGAGGGCGTCGGCGTGATCGTGCTGGAACGCCTGTCCGACGCCGAGCGCCACGGCCACGAGGTGCTGGCCGTGTTCCGCTCGAGCGCGGTCAACCAGGACGGTGCCTCCAACGGCCTCACCGCCCCGAACGGCCCGTCTCAGCAGCGTGTCATCCGCCAAGCCCTGGCGGCCGCAAGCCTGTCACCGGCAGACGTGGACGTGGTCGAGGCCCACGGTACGGGCACCCGCCTCGGCGACCCGATCGAAGCCCAGGCGTTGCTGGCCACGTACGGCCAGGACCGCCCCGGCGACCGGCCGTTGTGGCTGGGGTCCCTGAAGTCGAACATCGGCCACACGCAGGCCGCGGCGGGTGTCGGTGGTGTGATCAAGATGGTCATGGCCCTGCGCCACGGGCTGCTGCCCAAGACCCTGCACGTGGACGCGCCTACTTCCGAGGTCGACTGGACGAAGGGCAACGTACGGCTGCTGACGGCAGCGGTACCGTGGCCCGAGAACGGCCATCCGCGCCGCGTCGGCGTCTCCTCGTTCGGCATCAGCGGCACCAACGCCCACGTGATCCTCGAAGCCCCGTCCTGGGCCGAGATGCCACCGCCGGTGAGCGCCGACAACGAGGGCGTGGTGCCCTGGGTGCTGTCCGGCAAGACCGACGACGCCGCACGGGCACAAGCCGCGCGACTGCTGGAACACGTGGAATCGGTTCCCGCTCTGCGCCCGGTGGACGTGGGCTGGTCGCTGCTGGAAACCCGGGAGGCGTTCGATCACCGGGCCGTGGTGGTCGGCCGTGATCGTGACGAGTTGCTCGCCGGCCTGCGCGCCGTGACGACCGGCGAGCAGGCACCGATACAGGACCGCTCCGCGAACCGGGTGGTGTTCGTCTTCCCGGGCCAGGGCGGCCAGTGGGTCGGCATGGCCCAGGACCTGCTGGGATCCTCGCCGGTGTTCGCCGCGTCCTTCGCCGAGTGCCAGGCGGCCCTGGCGACGTTCGTGGACTGGTCGCTGGAGGACGTGCTCGGTGACGAGGTCGCGCTCAAGCGGGTGGAGGTCGTCCAGCCCGTGCTGTGGGCCGTGATGGTGTCCCTGGCGGCGGTGTGGCGGTCCTTCGGCGTGGAGCCGGACGCTGTCATCGGCGCCAGTCAGGGCGAGATCGCGGCGGCCGTCGTGGCGGGCGAGCTGAGCCTGGCGGACGGCGCGCGGGTCGTGGCGTTGCGCAGTCGGCTGCTGGCCGAGCGGATGGTCGGCCGCGGCGTGCTGGCGTCGATCGCGCTGCCGGTCGAGCGGGTCCGCGAGCTGTTGCCTGAGGGTTTGAGCATTGCTGGGATCAACGGACCCGCGACGGTGACCGTGGCCGGCGGGCAGGACGAGGTGGAGGGCTTCGCGGCGCGGCTGACCGAGGAGGGCGTCCGGGCCCGGGTGGTCGCCTCGTCCGTGGCCACCCACTGCGCGCTGGTGGACGACCTCGAGGACGACCTGGCCGAGCTGCTGCGGGAGGTCGAGCCACGCGAGGGGGCTGTGCCGTTCTACTCGACGGTCGAGCCGGGCCTGCGGGAGCCGGGAACCCTCGACGCGGGCTACTGGTTCGCGAACATGCGCCGGCCGGTGTCCTTCGAGCCGGTCGTACGGGAACTGGTCGAGTCGGAGTCGTTGACGTTCATCGAAGTCGGGCCGCATCCGGTGCTGCTGCCCCCGATCCAGGACATCGCCGACCTCCATGCCACCGGGTCGACGGTCGTGGTGGGCACCCTGCGCCGCAAAGAGGGCGATCTGCGGCGGCTGGTCGCGTCGGTCGCGCAGGCTTACTCGTACGGGGTCGCAGTCGACTGGGCCCCGTTGTTCCACGGACGTGGGGCACGCCGGGTCGCCCTGCCCACGTACGCGTTCCAGCGCCGGCGGTACTGGCCCGAGACGACAGGCGGCCCGGCCGGCGTGACCGCGGCCGGGCTGGATTCGGCGGAGCACCCGCTGCTCGGGGCCATGGTGGCGTTGCCGCACAGCGACGGGGTGCTGTTCACGAGCCGGCTGTCCCTGCGTACCTACCCGTGGCTCGCGGATCACTCCGTACAGGGGGACGCGGTCTTTCCCGGCACGGGCTATGTCGAACTGGCCGTCCGGGCCGGTGACAGCGTCGGCTGCGACCACGTCGACGAGCTCGTCCTGGAGGCCCCGCTGGTGCTGCCCGCCCAGAGCGGTGTCCAGGTGCAACTGGTGGTCGAAGCGGGCGAGACGCAGCGTGCGTTCACGGTGTATGCCCGGCCCGACGGGCAGGACGAGTGGACGCGGCATGCCACCGGTGTGCTGAGTTCCGGCGCCGCGCGGGCCGGCGCCGAGTTCGATCCGGTGAGCCAGGCGTGGCCGGCCGCGGGCGCGACCGAAATCGATCTGAGTCAGTTCTATGCCGCCACGGATTCCTACGGCCCGCAGTTCCAGGGGCTGACCCGGGCATGGCGGCACGGGGACCGGATCCTGGCCGAGGTTGAGCTGCCCGAGGCCGCGCGGGGCGCCGCCGGGTCGTACGCGATCCATCCGGCCCTGCTCGACGCCGCCCTGCACCCTGCGGCCTTCGCCGGGCTGCACGACGGCGGTCTGCCGTTCAGCTTCAACGACGTGGTGCTGCACGCCTCGGGTGCCGCGCGGCTGCGGGTCACGATGACGCGTACGGGTCCGGACGAGGTGGCTGTCGCCGTTGCCGACGGCACGGGACTGCCCGTGCTGTCGATCGGGACGCTCGCGGTGCGGCCGCTCGACACCGGCTCCCTGACCGGTGGCGCGGACGACGGTGCTGTGCTCACCCTGGACTGGATCGGCATCGACCCGGCCGGCATCCCGGTGGACAGCTGGACGGTGGCCGACCGCACGGCCCCGCTCGGCGACGAGACGGCGACGCTGCCGGTGGTGTTGGTGGTCTCCGGCGCCCCGGTTACGGTGGCGGAGTCCTCCCACGAGTTGACCGGCTGGGTGCTGACGCAGCTTCAGCAGTGGCTGGGCAGTGAGAACACGGTTCCGCTGGTGGTCATGACCCGCGGTGCGGTTGCCGCACGGACGTCTTCCCCGGCGCCCGCCTTCCCGGAGGGCGCACGGGGGGAACCGGTTCCCGACCTTCCGGCGGCCGCCGTCTGGGGCCTCGTACGGTCGGCGCAAACGGAGAATCCCGGCCGGATCGTGCTGCTCGACACCGACAGCGACCTGGACGCTGCCACGCTGGGCAACGTCCTCGCCGCCGATGAGCCGCAACTGGTGCTGCGGGACGGCCGGCTCCACGCGGGCCGCCTGACCCGCTCCCGTCTCTCGGCCGGGGCCCCTCTGGAACCGCTGGAACCGGCTGGAACCGTTCTCATCACGGGTGGCACCGGCGGGCTGGGCGGTGTGGTGGCCCGGCACCTCGTGTCCGCGTACGGCATCCGGAGTCTGGTGCTGGTGAGCCGGAGCGGCGCCGACGCCCCGGGCGCGGCGGAGCTGGTGGCCGAGCTGTCGCAGCAGGGTGCCGAGGTCGAGCTCGTGGCATGCGACGTGGCCGACCGGCCGGCGCTCGCCGAGGTGCTGGCCTCCCGTCCGATCGGCGGCGTCGTGCACGCCGCAGGTGTCCTCGACGACGGCGTGATCGGCAACCTGTCGCGCGAGCAGCTCGACCGGGTGCTCGCCCCGAAGGTGGACGCGGCCTGGCACCTGCACGAGTTGACCCGCGACCTCGACCTGTCGATGTTCGTGGTCTTCTCCTCCCTCGCCGGCATCCTGGGCGGCGGCGGCCAGGGCAACTACGCTGCGGGCAACGCCTTCCTGGACGCGCTCATGCAGCAACGCCGCCACTCCGGGCTGCCGGGCCTCTCGCTTGCCTGGGGCGCCTGGACCACGGAGGTGGGCCGTACGGGTGAGCTGTCCGAGGTCGACCTGCGGCGCATTGCCCGCTCGGCGATCCCGCCGGTCGCCGCCGGCCAGGGCATGGAGCTCTTCGATCGGGCACTGCGCGCCGGCTCGCCGATGGTGGCGCTCACCCGGCTCAACGTCCGGGCCCTGCGCGATCAGGCCGGTGTGCCGGCCGTGTGGCGTGCGCTGGCGGGCGGAGTGCTGCGGCGGGCCGCGGACAACACCCTCGACGGTCGCGGCGGACCGGCGCACCGGCTGGCCGAGCTGGCCCCGGCGGACCGGGAGAAGCAGCTGCTCGACCTGGTCGGCGACGCCGCCTCAGCGGTGCTCGGCTACGCCCCGGGCACGCGGATCAGCGCCGACGAGCCGTTCAAGGAGCTCGGCTTGGACTCGCTGACGGCGGTCGAGCTGCGCAACGTGCTGAAGACCCGGACCGGCCTGCGCCTGGCGCCCAGCGCGGTGTTCGACTACCCGACCGTGGCCCGCCTCGCGGCCCACCTGGCCGCCGGGTTCGACGACGTACGCCCGGCGGCTCCGGTAGCCGTCTCGGCGCTCCCGCCGGTGACCGACGACCCGGTCGTCATCGTGGGCATGGCCTGCCGCTTCCCCGGCGGCGTCATGAACCCGGACGAACTGTGGCAGCTGGTGGCCAGCGAAGCTGACGGCATCACGCCGTTCCCGGCCGACCGTGGCTGGGACCTCGGCCGCCTCCTGGGAACCGTTTCCGGGACGGCCGCTTCTGCGGCGGGCGAAGGCGGCTTCATCGACGGGGTGGACGAGTTCGACGCCGGGTTCTTCCGTATCTCGCCCCGCGAGGCCCTCGCCACCGACCCGCAGCAGCGCATCCTGCTGGAGGTGTCGTGGGAGGCGCTGGAACAAGCGGGAATCGATCCCCACTCCCTGGCCGGCAGCTCCACCGGCGTCTTCGCAGGCGCCTACCAGTCCGGCTACACCGAACTCGTTGCCCGCAGCGGCGAGAACGTGCAGGGCCACATGATCACCGGTGCGGCCGCCAGTGCGATCTCCGGCCGGGTGGCGTACGCGCTGGGCCTGGAGGGTCCCGCGGTCAGCGTGGACACCGCCTGCTCCTCGTCGCTGGTCTCGCTGCACCTGGCGGCTCAGGCTCTGCGAGCCGGAGAGTGCTCGCTGGCGTTGGCCGGCGGCGTCACGGTGATGGCCGAGCCGGGCGTGTTCATCGGCTTCACGGTCCAGGGCGGCATGGCCGGGGACGGCCGCTGCAAGTCCTTCGCCGAGGCGGCCGACGGCACCGGCTGGTCCGAGGGCGTCGGCGTCGTCGTGTTGGAGCGTCTGTCCGA
>NZ_JBIWOA010000086.1:0-9024 GCF_044767525.1 Streptomyces sp. NPDC101234
CACCTGCACCACCTGCCACCAACCCCTGCCCAGAACAACCCCCACCAGCCAGAACCCGAGAGCCAGAGCAACTTAACGGAGTCCTACTAGTGCCGCATCTGGCAGCGTTTGCCCTGGCGGGGAGCGGGTGTTGATCTCTGTGATAGGTTCGGCTCTGCCGTGCTCGACTGTGAGTCCAAGGAGGTGAGACCGATCAACGCTGTGACAGGTCGGGGCTTCCTCCTTTGCGTGGTCTAGGGAGCGCCCGCACAAGGCATCCCGAAAGGCTTGAAACGCTGATGCGCTTCATCTCCCAGACGTCATCGGACGGCGTCACCGAGCAGTTCTTCATCCTCGACGAGATCCCCGGCGTGCTGTGGACGCCGGAACACGCCTCTGGTACTCGTCCCCTGATCCTGCTGGGTCATGGTGGCCGGCAGCACAAGGCGGCCCCCGGCAACGTGGCCCGCGCTCGCTGCTATGCCGCCGAGGGTTTCGCGGTCGTCGCGATCGACGCGCCCCACCACGGCGACCGGCCCCAGGACGAGGAGTTCGGCCGGATCGCGGCCGGGATGCGGGCTGGCATGGCCGCCGGTGAGAACCCGGGCGCGCTGGTCGCCGGCATGCACAGCCATCTGGCGCCTCAGGCCGTCGCGGATTGGCAGGCCGTGCTGACCGCGGTCCAGCGCCTCGACCAGGTCGGCGTCGGCCCGGTGGGCTACTGCGGTATGTCGATGGGCTGCGGGCTCGGCATTCCGCTCATCGTCGCAGAACCCCGAATCCGAGCTGCGGTGCTGGGCCTGCTCGGCGTGCACGGTCTGGCCGAGGACGCCGCGCGGATCACTGTACCGGTGCAGTTCGTGGTCCAGTGGGACGACCAGATGGTTCCGCAGGACCAGGGCCTGGCATTGTTCGACGCGCTGGCCTCATCCGAGAAGACGCTGCACGCCAACAGCGGCAGGCACGAGGATGTGCCGTCGTTCGAAGTGGACAGCTCGCTGAGGTTCTTCACCTGGCATTTGAGCTGACACCGCATCACAGTGCCCGGTGCGCTGGCCGGAACGTCGTTCCCGGCCGACGCGTTCGGTCGAGAGCGTCCGGCATGGCCGAGCGAGTGCGCGTCGGTGAGATCGATGATGACGAGGGCAGGCGGCGGTTGTGCATCATCTGCAGGGGTTCCGGTCGGGTGGTGACCTGGCGGCGTGCCCGGATGGTGCTGTTGTCCGCGCTAGGCACGCCGGTGGGGGAGATCGCTGGGGTGGCGTTCACGGGTGTGGACCGGGTCCGGGACGTGGTCCGCAACTTCGACGTGGCCGGTTTCGAGGTGCTCTGCCCGACGTGCAAGGGCGGCCGGCCCGGAACCTTCACGCTTCGGAAACGCCGGGATATCAAGGAGACTGCCAAGTCCGGGCGGGCCGCGTACGGCCTGCCGTTCTTGGCCTGGAGCCTGCTCAGGCCGGCCGGCTTCCTCGTCGCCGCGGGGGTGGTCGACGACTTCAGCCAAGAGGGTCTTCGGGTGCTGCTTGCCCATCCGGATCTTTCAGGTCCAGGCGCATCGCTCGCGCCTTGCCACCGCCCGCCTGTATGACCCGCAACGCCAGGCGGCGGTTTCCTCGCTGGTGGTGTAATTGAAAACGACTTCAGCCCTGTCACCGCGCGATCGTTCAACAATCGTCCGGCCTGTGCCTCGGGAGCCACCCGTGACGCCAGCGGGGTCTAACCCTTCAGTAGTGTTCCTCCGCGCTGGCGAAAAGACAATCTGGGACGTCCGGACGTACCGGTGCGGCTGCTTCTGTACGACGGCTTTCGCCGAGCGGGATACGAGCGATCGCTTCGGCCTCGTCTGTGCGGGAGCCTGCCTCGAACGCGGTCAGCCTGTCGAACGGATCCAGGAGGCGCCATGACAGCTGATGACCACTCGGGCTTTGACCCCGTGACCACTTTCGATCAGATCAATGCCGCGACCGGGCACCTCCTTGAGACGGCAGCGCGGTTCACTGACGCCGATGTGCGCGCGCCTTCCCTGTTGCCGGGCTGGTCGCGTGGGCACGTGCTGACCCATGTGGCCCGTAACGCCGACGGCGGCCGGAACCTGCTGATCTGGGCCCGGACCGGAAGAGAGACGCCGGAGTATCCGAGCCTGGCCGCCCGGGACGAGCAGATCGAGGCAGGGGCAGGCCGTAGTGCCACCGAGCTCATCGCCGATCTGCGCAGTGCCGCTGTCCGGTTCGCCATGGAGTACCGCGAGATGCCGCCCGAGGCGTGGAACCAGACGGTTCGCTGGACTCGTGGCCAGGAGCGAGCCGCCGCGCGTGCCGCCGACTCCCGGTTGTGCGAGGTGCTGATTCACCACGTCGACCTGAACGCCGACTACACGCCTGCCCAGTGGCCAACCGGCTTCGTCCGGGACATGCTCAGCCGTGTAGTGGCGTCCTTCAGCGCTCGCGATGGCGCTCCTGCGATGCGGCTACACACCACCGACACCGAGACCGGCTACGACATCGGTACCGCACGACTGGCGCCGATCATCCACGGCCCACAGGCCTCACTCCTGGCCTGGTTGATGGGACGAGCCCAAGGCACCGACCTTGTCGTCGACGGAGCTTCGGAGCTGCCCAGGCCACCGTTCCTCTACTAGGGTCCGTCTTCAAAGATCATCGGGTAGGAGATCATGGCGGGGTGATACGCCGTCATGAACTCACTGAACAGGAGTGGGAGTTGCTCGCTCCGCTGATACCGCGGGCTGCCACGGGGCGGCCGCGCGTGGCGGACCGGCGGGTCGTCAACGGGATGGTCTACAAGATCCGCACGGGGATCTCCTGGCGTGACCTGCCGGAACGCTACGGACCGTGGAAGACGGTCTACACCCGTTTTCGCCGTTACGCCCTGGACGGCGTGTTCACCCGGGCCCTGCAGCAGATCCAGGCCCGGGCAGATGCGGCCGGGGACATCGACTGGCTGGTCCAGATCGACTCGACCATCGTCCGTGCCCACCAGCACGCCGCCGCGACGGGGCGAAAAGGGGGAGGCATCGGCAGGACGAACCGGACGATCACGCCTCGGCCGGTCCCGTGGAGGACTGACCACCAAAGTCCACCTCGCCTGCGACGGCAGGGGCCGCCCGCTCGCGATCCTGCTGACCCCGGGGCAACGCCACGACAGCGTCTGCGCACGCCCGCTCCTGGAACGCATCCGAGTCCCCCGCACCGGAGCGGGCCGACCACGTTGCCGGCCCGACCAGGTCATCGCAGACAAGGCCTACAGCTCCCGCGGGTTCCGCGCCTACCTGGGTAAACGCGGCATCGCACACACCATCCCGGAGAAGACCGACCAGCAACGCCACCGCCACAACCGCGGCCGCCGGGGTGGCAGACCACCAGGTTTCGACCGCGAGGCCTACCGCCGACGCAACATGATCGAACGCTGTTTCAACCGCCTCAAGGGCTTCCGCGGCATCGCCACCAGATACGAAAAGACCGCCACTTCCTACGAAGCGGCGGTCACACTCGCGTCGTTCCTGCTCTGGGCAAGATCCGTTTGAAGACGGACCCTAGTGTCTTGTGATTCTGTTTGTGGAACCTGGGGCGTCTGTGATCGTTGAGTCTGTGCAGGCTCCCATTTCGTACAAGGGACAGAGCGATGAGACGCACTCTGTTTTGATCGTTTACGCGTCGGGCTGCGTGATCCTGCTCTGCGCCGCTGCCACGCTCTGGATCCGGCTGGGGATGGTCCGCGTGGGGGCCGGAAACGTTGATGAGGCTTCGTGAATTTGGCTCTCATCAACGTCTGCCGCGGATCGGATGGAGCGTCTATGAGGCGTCGCGAGTGAAGCGCCAGGCTCCGCAGGCGAGGGCGAGTGCAAGGTAGAGGGCGAGGTCGAAGAGAGCGAAGGGGAGGGAGGGGGTGCGTTCCGGGTGGAGGGGGTGTGGGTGGAGCTGGCCGAGGGTGTCAGCGGCGTTGCTCAGCATGAGTTTGCTGGGCAGGTAGGACCAGCCTTCGACGGCTTTGGCTGCGCCGTAGCCGAGATAGACCAGGGCGAAGAGCGCGGCGATGGCTCCGGCGGTGTGCCGGATGACGGCCCCGAGGCCGTAGCCCACGACGGTGACGACGAACAGGTAGAGCCCGGCACAGGACACGGCGCGCAGCACGCCCGGCGTGCCCGGGCCGACGTCCAGGTGCCGCCTGGCCAGGACCGCCTGCCCGATGAAGAAACTGGTGAACGCGGCCAGTTCGCCCAGCAGCAGGGCGCATCCGCCGATGACGAGGGTCTTGGCGGTGTAGGCGAGCGCGCGCCGGGGTGTCGCGGTCAGCGTCGTGCGGATCAGTCCGGTGGTGTACTCGCTGCTGATGCCCAGCACGCCGAGGACGCCGAAGGCGAGGACGGCGAAGGCGAAGCCGGAGAGCGAGTCGCCCACCGGGTCGAACTGGGCCCGGTCGGCCGTCGCCAGGTGTGGCCACGCGCTGGCGGTGTGCGCCACGTCCATGACGCTCAGCGCCAGGCCGAACGCCACGGCGATGAGGGCGGTGATCCAGGTCGAGCGGAGGGAACGCAGCTTGATGACCTCGGCGGCCATGGCGCCTGTCAGTGCGGTGGGCATCAGTGGCCCGTCCCTTCGGTGCGGTATTCCACGGCGGATTCGGTGAGGCCCAGGTAGGCGTCCTCCAGTGAGGCCCCGGCGGGAACGAAGTCGGTGATCGGGACATCGGCGAGCAGACGTCCTCGTCCGATGACGAGAAGATGGTCGACGGTGAGGGCCATCTCGCTCATCAGGTGGCTGGAGACCAGGACGGTGCGTCCTTCGGCGGCCAGCGACCGCATGAGGGCCCGGATCCACCTGATGCCTTCCGGGTCCAGGCCGTTGGCAGGTTCGTCGAAGATGAGCACCGGCGGGTCGCCGAGCAGGGCGGCGGCGATGCCCAGGCGCTGCTTCATGCCGAGCGAGTAGGTGCCGATCCTGCGGCGGGCGACGTCGGTGAGGCCGGTGAGGGCGAGTACCTCCTCGATCCGGCCGCGCCGGATGTGGTTGGTGGCGGCGAGTGCAGCCAGATGTGCGCGCGCCGTAAGGCCCCGGTGGACGGCCCCGGCGTCCAGGAGGGCACCTACCCGGCGCAGCGGCTGTTCGGCCTGGCGGTAGGGCACGCCGTCGACCAGGGCGCGGCCGGCGTCCGGGGTGTCCAGGCCGAGGACGGCCCGGATGGTGGTCGACTTCCCCGCTCCGTTGGGGCCCAGGAAGCCGGTCACATGGGCGGGCAGGACCTCGAAGCTGAGGTCGTCGACGGCGGCCTTGCGGCCGAAGCGTTTGGTGAGGTGTTCGCATCGAATCACGTGCATTACGGTGCCGGGGCGGGGGAGGCGATTCGTCTGCCTGCGGGCAGGACTTTTCGGGGCCGGGTCTGCCGTACGGCATAGCTCCCGCGGACGATGCGGGCGGAGCCGGGAGGCGCATACGCTCCGGTCGTGGAACGGAAGTCGCGTGCGGCCCCGCAGTTGCTGCGGCCCTACTGGCCGGAGGGCCTTGCAGTCCTGTCGCTGGCGGTGTGCGGACTGGCGCCGTGGCATCCGCAGGCGATCTTCTGGGGTGGAGTGCCGCTCGCCTTCGCGCTCTTCTGCGTCACCTCCCTGCGCCCGGCCCGCACTGCCGGAGTCGCCCTGGCCGCCGCCCTGGTGATGGCGGTCTCCACCGGCCTGCCCAGGTTCGAACACACCGGGGCCGTGGTGCCGTTCGCGCTGCTCTTCGGCGTCGCCTGGGCGATGGGCTTCGCGGTCGGCCAGCGGCGCCGGTATCTGCATACGCTGCTGAGTCAGGAACAGGAGCGCGCCGATCGCGAGGCAGCGGCGGAGCGGCTGCGCATCGCCCGCGAACTGCACGACGGCATCGCCCACGCGATGAGCGTGATCTCCGTCCAGGCGGGCTACGGCCGCCTGGTGCTCGACGACCGTCCCCAGGACGCGCGCAACGCGCTGGAGGCGATCGAGACCACCGGCCGGGAGACCCTCGTCGAACTGCGCCGCATGCTCGGTGTGCTGCATGATGACGGGGATGACGGGGACGGCACCGACAACCCGGCCCTGGCCCCCGCCCCTCGACTCGCCGACCTGGACCGTCTCGCCGAACGGACCCGGCGCCCCGGCCTGCGGATCGGCCTCGCCGTCACAGGCCGCGCCAGACCGCTGCCCCCGGGGCTGGAGGCAGCCGCGTACCGAATCGTCCAGGAGGCGCTGACCAACGTGGTCAAGCACGCCGACGCGAGCACCGCGCAGGTCACCGTCGCGTACGGTCCCGGCGAGCTCACCCTCACGGTGACCGACGACGGCAGCATCCAGCCGGCCCCGAGCCGCACCGGGCGCGGGTTGACCGGGATGCAGGAGCGCCTCGCCCTCTACGGCGGCACCCTGCTGGCAGGACCGGCCGCGACCGGCGGCTTCCGTGTACGGGCCAGCATCCCCGTGGACGGGCCACAGCCCACCGCCGCGGCGCGGGAGCGGCCGTGACCATCCGGGTCCTGGTCGCCGACGACCAGCAGCTGATCCGCATCGGCCTGGCCGGAATCGTGGACACCGCCCCGGACCTCACATCGATCGGCAGCGTCGGAACCGGCCGGGACGCCGTTGCAGCAGCCGCCGAACACCGGCCCGACGTCGTCCTGATGGACATTCGGATGCCCGAGATGGACGGCATCGAAGCCACCCGCCGTATCACCACCGCCGACCACGCACGTGTCCTGATGCTCACCACCTTCGACCTGGACGAGTACGTCTTCGGCGCACTGCGTGCCGGGGCCAGCGGCTTCCTCCTGAAGGACGCACCGCCCCTCGACCTGCTGTCCGCCGTCCGCACCGTCGCCCAGGGCGAGGCACTGCTCGCGCCACGCGTCACCAAACGACTCATCGCGGCATACGTCAACAGGCCGGCACCGCCACCACACGGTCAGGAACCGCCGCAACTGCCCGAGGCCGTCACCACCCGTGAACGTGAAGTGCTGCTGCTCGTCGCCGAAGGACTCACCAACGCCGAGATCGCCGAACGGCTGTACATCGGCGCGGGCACGGTGAAGACCCACGTCGCCCGGCTGCTGACCAAACTCGATGCCCGCGACCGCGTCCAACTCGTCATCCACGCCTACCGCAGCGGCCTCACTGGTGGCTACTGAACTTGAATGAGTGTTGTCGGAGAGCGGGATCGCCTCGCCTCGTGTAGATCACGAAGCAGGTGCTGCGACATGATGTGCGGGTGACGGAGAGTGGGGCGAATCTGCTGGCGTTGCTGCGTGAGCTCGATGACCCGCAGTGGCTTGAGTGGCCGGCAACGTACGACCGGAACGCAGTCGCTGCGCGGTTCGGCGAGCTGGTCACCCGGCTCGAAAGTGACTTCGGGGTTCCGTGCGTGGCTGAGCAGGATACGCAGGATTCCAGCGAGTTCGGGCGTGTCATTGTGCCCGCCGAGGCCACCGTTTGCGGGACCCGTCTCGTCGTCTGCGTGAGCAAGTTCGGGTCCCTTGCCCTGGTCTGTGCTGAGAATCCGGGAGCGTTCCTCGGGACGCAGGACGCCCAGGACGAGGGCGAACTGGACGCCGTCGATCTCGCCTCGGTCGAGCGGGTCCTGATCGAGCTCGGCTTCACGGTCGTCCCGGAGGAGCTGGTGGAGTCCGACTACGACGGTCCGAGTCGAGCGCACCTATACGCGCAGCGGCCCACTTGGTGGGACCGATTCTTCGGAACTTTCTGACGGACACGCTCCGAGGACCAGTCTCGTGCCTGCGAGGCAGCCGTCGATCAGGTGGGGGCGGTACTGGAGCTTCTTGAGCCTGCGCTTGACCGCGCGCGTGATCTCACCGAGGTTCGCCGCTGCGAGGTTGCCGATGTCTCGCTTGACCAGCGACCAAACGCCTTCGGTCGGGTTGAGGTCGGGCGCGTAGGTCGGCAGCTGTACGACGCTGAGCCACTCGGCATTGGCTTCGATGAACTCGCGCAGCGGCCGTGTCAGATGGAGCCGGACGTTGTCCCAGACCAGCACGATCGGGCCACCGAGCTGGATGCGCGCTCGGACGATCAGGTCGCGGAAGTCCCGCCAGCCGAATCCCTTCAGCTGGTCCTTGCGCCCGGTGTACTCGCGGACGGCGTAGAACAGCCGGGATCGCTCGCCGGGTTTGTAGCACGTCATGCCTGCCATCGAGACCCGGCCGGAACCACGACCGCGCACCCGCACGACCGGCGTGCAACCGCGGCGACCCCAGGTCCTGGCCCGCGGCGGAGTCATCGACTGCCCAGCCTCGTCCTCGAAGACGACCCAGGCCCCGCGCTCCGCCGCGATGCTTTTACCCGCGGCCAGGTCTCCTTCTTCCACACTTCGACCGCGTCGTCGTCACGCTCGATCGCGCGTCGTGCCGGCTGCTGCCACGACCAGCCGTGTCGCTTCAGCAGCTGCCAGGTGCCCTCGACCGTGTAGGAGACGTGGAACAGCCGACCGATCAACGTCTTGATCCGTGCCAGTGTCCACCGCTGGTCTACCCAGCCGTGAGCCAGCGGGCCGCGTTCCAGCTCCCGTTCCAATCGGGCGATCTGGACCTTGCTGAGTCTCGGCCGGCCCGGCGACCCCTTCGACAGCACTCCAGATTCGCCTTGCTCTCGCCAAGCTCGGCGCCACCGCTCTACTGATCGCTCGCTCACCCGCAGGACGGCAGCGATCCCGCTGTTGCTGTCCCCGCCTTCGAAGCGTGCGACGGCCTGAAGCCGTAATCGCTCCCGCGCCGCCCTGCCAGCGTCGGTCAAGCCCCCGCCCTGCGCGTACCTCACGCCCGAGGTCTACCGCACGAGCCAAGCCCTCGTCTGGCCAACGGCCCCGACATCACGCTTTCAGGTTCAGTAGTCCGCCCGGCCCTCGACCGGCCCCGAAAGGCCAAGTTCGCGAGACACGATGCCGTGGCCCACAAATGAGACGACCTTCTCTGCATCGACCTATGCCGAGACCGCGACTATGCCGAAGCCGTGTGCGTTGTTCCGCTCCATCGTGGGGTTTCGGCTGGGCATGGCTCTGCATAGTTTCC
>NZ_JBIWOA010000087.1:0-8655 GCF_044767525.1 Streptomyces sp. NPDC101234
ACAATCGGCTACCTCGCGCCGGTCGTCTTCGAACAGAGATCAACTACGCTGGCCATCGCTGTATGACAACCGGTGTCCACGATCAAGGTGGAAGCCCCGTACCGCCTGCCACCAGGGACGCCGACACCGGACTCGGCGTCATCCGCCAGGCTGACGCCGGCTACCCGACCGCCGTCACCACCCGGGAGTCCTTCGGACTGGGCCTGCCGAGCTGAAGCGGAGGACGAAAACGTCCGGGCCCAAGGGGCTCCGTCGCGGCGGGGACCGCCGGGGAGACACCCACGCTCGTGAACCGCTCCGGATCTGACGGAGGCGGTTACCGTGTGTGCTTCGGACAGGCGGAGGCGCCGATCGCCTCGGGTACCGGAGGTCGGTTCATGCAGGTCGACAGGCCCGGGCAGGCGGGCGGCCTCCTGGCGGAGATGTGTGCCGCGGTGCAGAAGCGGCTGGTACCACTGGCTGCGGAGATCGCGGACGCCATCGTGGCCGAGACTCCCCACTATGCGGCGGGGCTGCCGACGCACACTGATCTGCAGGTGACGGTGCGGGAGTTCGCGGGGGCCGAGCTGGAGGCGATCGCCGTCGGGCGGGGTGCGGTGGCGGCCGAGCTGGCGGCGGCCCGGGAACACGGGGCACGGCGTGCCCGCCAGGGGACGGCCGTCGAAGACGTGATCACCGGCTTCTACGTCGGCTACCGCGCACTGTGGCGTGAGCTGGTCGCTCTGGCGCAGGGACCGGCGGCAGCCGAGGCGCTGCTGGTGGGGGCGGAGACCTCGATGGCGTGGATGCTGGAGATCACCACCGCGCTGTCCACCGGCCATCACGACGCGCGGGTGGGCCGTGACGCCCTGACGGCCGGCGGGCGGCTGCGGCTGCTGAACCTGGCGAGCGGGACCGGTGAGGGAACGGGAGGCGGGGACGCACGGGAGCTGCGGAGCGCGGCGGAGCAGGCCGGGTTCGATCCTGGCGGCGAGTTCCGGGCCTGGGTGGCTCCGACGGTGCAAGGGCTGGGGGAACCAGAACCACCGAAGTTGCAGGAAGGCAAGGTGGCGCGGTTGCAGGCGCGCCTCGATCTCCTGCCCGGAACGTACGCGGTCGGGCAGGAGCCGGGGGCCGTGCTGGTCCTCGTCCAGGGCGGGAAACTTGATCCGGTTGCAGGCGTGCTCGGTGAGCAGGGGCTGGCCTGTGCGGCCGCGGGGCTGGCCCGGACCGGTCGCTACGCGGCACGGGAGAGCCTGCAGGACGCTCGGGCGGCGGCCGTCGTGGCGCGGGGGCGGGCCGGGCGGTGGACGTTCGCGGAGTTGTGGCCGCTGGCGCTGGCCGACGAGTCGGGTGAGCGGCTGGAGCCGCTGATCGGGCCGGTTGTCGCGGTGGCTCGCCGTCATCCCCACCTGGCCGAGGCGGTCCGGGCGTTCGCCGATCACGGGTTCACGGTGAGTTCCGCCGCCCGGGCGCTGAGCGTCCATCCCAACACGCTGTCCTACCGGCTGGAACGGTGGCAGGAGCTGACCGGCGTGGAGGTGCGCACCGTCGCGGGTCTGGTGGCTTCACGTACCGCGGTGGAACTGGTCGGCGCAGACGCTGAGGTTGACCACCGTCAGCCGGAGGACGGCGACACCGGCTCGCCGAAATCACGGAATCCCACGGCCTAGATTCGGGGATCCACCGATGGCCGGGCGCGGTCGGACGACGGCAGTCTGTGAGTGCGCGGCACGGGACCGCCGCGCCACCCTCTCCGAGCCATTCCCGTCCGGGAGCCCTTTCGTCTGCCGGAACCGCGGGACCCTTTCCCCCTCCGCCAGGGAGCCGCCATGCCCACAGACCGTCCGACGCCGCAGCCGGCCACATTGTGTGCCGCGTTCCAGCACACCCTCACCCAGGCCGACGAGACCGCTCCGGCACTGCGCACCAGCGGCGGAGGCACGACCTTCTCCTGGGGCGAGTACGGCGACACCGTACGGCGACTGGCCGCGGGCCTCGCCGCGTACGGCGTACGGCGGGGCGACACCGTGGCTCTGATGACGGCCAACCGGACCGAGGCGACCCTGTGCGATGTGGCCGCCCTGCACCTGGGAGCCGCGGCGTTCTCCGTCTACGCGACGCTGGCGCCCGATCAGATCACCCACATCCTGGACGGCGCACGGCCCCGGCTCGTGGTGTGCGAGCCCGGCTTCGTGGCCGCGCTCACGACGGCGGGTGCCGACCTCGCCGACCTCGTGGTCCTGGACTCCGGTGCGCCCGGCGCCCGTACCTGGTCCGCCCTGCTGGTGGCGGGGGACGCGAACACCGGTTTCGACTTCGAGGCGGTCTGGCGCGCGGTCGGCCCCGACGACCTGGCCACCCTGATCTACACCTCAGGTACCACCGGCCCCTCCAAGGGCGTGGAGCTGACCCACCGCCAGCTCCTCGCGCAGGTGGACGCGGTGCCCACGATGTGGCCCATGGACGCCACGGACAGCATCATCTCCTTCCTGCCCACCGCCCACATCGCCGACCGCCTGTTCAGCCTGTACATTCCGCTCTCGCGCGGCGTCGAGGTCACGTTCCTGACCGACATGCGGGCCGTGGCCGGCGCGTTGCGGGAGACGCGGCCGACGGTGTTCGGGGCCGTCCCCCGGGTCTACGAGAAACTCAAGGCCGCGGTGGAGGCGATGCTCGCGGCCGAGGCCGACCAGGCGCGCCGCGAGCAGGCCGGGCAGGCCCTCCGGCTGGGGTATCGGATCGTCGCCATGCGGCAGCGCGGCGAGAGAGCCGCTGCCTCCGATCTTGCGGCGTATGCCGAGGCCGACGCGGCCGTGCTCGCCCCGATCCGGAGGCTGCTCGGACTGGACCGGGTCCGCTGGGCGGGGTGCGGCGCGGCGCCGGTCGCCCCGCAGGTCCTGGAGTTCTTCCTGGCCCTCGGCGTGGAGATCTGCGAGGGCTGGGGGATGTCCGAGGTGGCCGGCATGGGCTTCCTCACTCCGCCGGGCGAGCAGCGCCTGGGGGCGGTGGGCCGGGCGGTGCCGGGCCTGGAGGCGCGGCTCGCTCCTGACGGGGAACTGCAGGTGCGCGGACCGATGGTGATGCGCGGCTACCGGGGACTGCCCGGTCAGACCCGCGAGGCGCTCTCGCCGGACGGCTGGCTGAGCACCGGTGACATCGCCGAGATCGACGAGGACGGCTACGTACGGATCGTCGACCGGAAGAAGGAACTGCTGATCAACGCGGCCGGCAAGAACATGTCCCCGGTCGCCATCGAGCTCGCCGTCCGCTCCGCCGATCCGCTGATCGGCCCGATGGTGGCCCTGGCCGACGGCCGCCCGTACACCACCGCCCTGATCACCCTCGACCCCGACACGGCCTGCAGCATCGCTCCCGGGCTCGGACTCGCCGATGCCGCCCCGGATGTTCTGGCCGCCGATCCGCGGATCCTGGCCCGCGTCGCCGACGCCGTCGCCGCCGGCAACAAGCGGCTCTCACGCGTCGAGCAGATCAAACGGCACATCGTGCTGCCGTACTTCTGGGAGGCTGGCGGTGACGAACTGACCCCCACCGTCAAGATCCGCCGCCGGAACGTGAGCGCCAAGTACGCGGCCTTCATCGACGAGTTGTACGCGGCGGAGATGACGGAGCCCGTTCGCGGGCAGGCCGACGGAGGGTGACACCTTGAGCGCATCACCGCGCGGCGTCCGCCTTGATGCGCTCCAGGGCGTCGTTGAAACCGTCGGTGGTGACGCTCGATCCGGCGAGGCGGTCGAGGCGGATGTCGTCGATGTGCTTGCCGGCGACGACGCCGGGGACGGCTTTCGCGAAGCGCTTTTGGTACCAGCGTGAGACGAAGCCCTTGGCGTGGGGTGTGACGCTGACGTCGGAGACGACGCCCTCGGTCAGGGTGAGGAAGACGGTGATGTGGGAGGGGAGGCTGCCGTACCAGCCGGTGGCACTGTATTCGCCGTTTTGATACATGGGGGTTCCTGTTCGGACGTGCTGATGGTGCGTTGCTTGGAATGGTCTGCCGGTCAGGTGAAGAGTTCGCCGACGAAGTCGGGGGAAGCGTCGACGCGGCCGTCCGATCTCACCCGGACGTAGGTGAAGCGGTCGGCGGCGGCGAGGCGGTGGGGCTCGGTGAAGAACAGGGCGGTCGCCAGGGCGTCGGCCACGGCCGCGTCGTCGGAGATGGCCCAGGTGGCGAGGACGTCACCGGTCGGCAGGCCGGTGCGGCCGTCGAGGACGTGGTGCAGGCCGGGTCCCCAGGCGCGCCGGTTGGTGGCGGAGGCGCACAGGGACTGCCGGTGCAGCTGGGCGACGCCGATCACACGGTCTGGGGCGAAGGGGTGTTCCAGCCCCACACGGAGCAGGTCCGAGCCGCTGTGGCGCAGGTCGCCGCCGGCGTCGATGACGAACCGGCTGGTGCCGGCGTCCCGCAGCAGCCCAGCCACGATATCGACGAGGTGGCCCTTGCCCGCGGCACCGATGTCGAGCACCAGGGGGCGGTCGGTGGTGAGCGTGGTGCCGTCCCGGACGACGTCGGCATGCCACGACGGGCGGGTGCGGGCGTGGCGGGCACGGACGGGGGCCGGTGCGGGGGTGAGGGTGCAGGCGCTGTCGTAACCGAGGAGTTCGAGGTCGCGGCCGACGAGGGGGTCGACGGCGCCGTCGGTGAGGTCGGAGAGACGGTCGTAGAGGTCGAACAGGGAGCGGCTGTCCTCGGGGAAGGTGAAACGGCCACCGGTGGAGGCGGCGGCGATGCGTGAGACGAGCGAGTCGGGCCGGAACCGGGAGTACACGGCGTCGAAGTCCTCGATGCGCCGGCGCAGGCTGCGCCGCAGGTCGGTGCCGAGGGGGGTGTCCGTTTCAATGCTCCAGCGCGTTCCGATGGCGTCGAAGGCGAACGTCGGTCGGCTGTCGCGGCCGAGCGCGGTCGGGCTCGTACCGTGGCCGGTGTGGATCATGGGTTTTCACCTCCGTCGTGGGTGCTGGGCATGCGGTGGGAGGGGAATCCGCGCCCCCTTCGTTGCACTTGCCAGCCTGGGTGCCACGTCCGCCGTGTGGCAGGCCGCGCTGTACCGGGCAGCGGTGTTCCGTGCTGTGACACGGCGCCCCACGGACCCGCCATGCAGGTCAGGGCAGGATGAGACTGAACGGTATGACGAACGAGCAGCAGAGCGGCGGCGGGGGTACCGAGCTGGGGCGCTTCCTGCGGGCACGCCGCGCCCAGGTGACCCCCGCGCAGGCGGGCCTGCCACCCGGTGCCGGCCTGCGCCGCACGCCTGGCCTGCGTCGGGAGGAGCTGGCCACGCTGGCCGGGATGAGCATCGACTACTACGCCCGTCTGGAGCGCGGCAAGGAGATGCGCCCCAGTCCTGCCGTCGTCGACGCCCTGGCCCGCGTTCTCCTGCTGGAGGAGGACGAGCGCGAGCACCTGCACAGCCTGGTCGTACACGCCGCCCGAACCGCGTCCGGAGCCGCCTCGGAGGGGCCGCCGGTCCCCGTCAGCCGGGCGGTGCCGCCCGGGGCGCTCATGCTGCTGGAGAGCATGCGGCCCAACCCCGCGGCGGTGGTCGGCCGCACCAATGACGTGCTGGCCTGGAACCCGGCCGCACCGCAGCTGCTCGTCGGGATGGAGGACTGGCCGGCGAAGCAGCGCAACTACACCCGCTATCTCTTCCTCCACCCTGCCGCTCGCGACATCTTCGACGACTGGGACAACCAGATCCGCGGCTGCATAGCCCAGCTGCGCGCGCTGGCCGGTACCGATCCCGACGCGCCCGACCTGGCCCGGATCGTCGGTGAACTCCTCCTCAAGAGCCCGGAGTTCGCCCGCCTGTGGGAGCGCTACGACGTGAAGGGGCACTCCCGCGGGCTGAAGACCTTCCATCACCCGGAGGTCGGCGACCTCACCCTCGGTCACCAGTCCATGCAGCTGGAGGGCACGCCCGGCCACCGCGTCCTCATGTTCTTCGCCGAGCCGGGCACCCCCGACCACGACGCGGTCGTCCTCCTGGATCTGCTCGGGCAAGAGCGCGTCCCGAAGGGCACGGCCCCTGGCGGCGGACCGTCGGCATCCTCCTCGGACGAAGCCGGATCAGCCCTCTGACCTGCGACGCAGACACTTGGGGTGCCCTGTCACACCACGGCTCGGGACTCCACGTCACGGCAGGGCCTGCCACTCGGAGACCGGGACGACGAGGCTGATGGCCTACCGGCGACGCCGGTAGGTATCCGTCCGTCGGCTTCCCCGGCAGAGACGGATGAGTGACGGGGACCGGACCGTGGGCGCGCACGTCCGGGAACCCCGCACTCCGCCGGCCGAGCCACGCACGACAGAGAACCTGGAACGAAGAGGACCTGCACATGGAACGAGTGACTTTCCAGAACAAGGGCAACACGGTGGTCGGCAACCTGTTCAGGCCCGCCGGCTTCGAGCAGGGCACGAAGTACCCCGCGATCGTGGTGACCCACCCGTTCGGCGCCGTCAAGGAGCAGGTCTCCACGACCTACGCGAAGCTGCTGGCCGAACAGGGCTTCGTCACCCTGGTCTTCGACGCCTCCTACCAGGGCGAGAGCGGCGGGGAGCCGCACTTCTCGGAGTTCCCCTCGGCGCGTACCGAGGACATCCGCCGCGCGGTGGACTTCCTCAGCAACCGCTCCGAAGTGGACCCGGAGCGCATCGGCGCGCTGGGCATCTGCGCGGGCGGCGGCTACACGGTCAACGTGTCGCAGACCGAACTGCGCATCAAGGCCGTCGCCGGCGTGAGCACCTTCAACATCGGCTCCGCGCGCCGCGACGGCGTCGGCCCGCTCGGCAAGCAGTCGGCGGAGTACCGTACCGACCTGCTCAAGCGGTCGGGCCAGGCCCGCACGCGCGAGGAGGCCGGCGGGGAGGTCGAGATGTTCTCCCTGATCGCCGACAACCCCCGGTTCGACATGAACGACCTGTCGACGATCCCGATGATGTACCAGGAGGGGTACAAGTACTACTCCGAGATCGACCCCAACCCCCGGTTCATGGGGACGTTCGCCCTCTCCAGCCTGAGTCAGCAGATGGCGTTCTTCCCGTTCGAGGGCATCGAGCTGATCTCCCCGCGCCCGCTGCTGCTGATCGCCGGCTCCGAGGCCGACACGCTGTACATGAGCGAGGACGCGATCGGGAGGGCGCAGGAGCCGAAGGAGCTCTTCGTCCTGGACGACGCCAGCCACATCGACCTGTACTGGAACCCCGAGTACGTCCCGCAGGTCGCCGAGAAGCTCACCGCGTTCTTCGCGAAGCACCTGTGACCGTCTGACGAACGCGAGAAGGAGTGGGGCATCAGCCCCACTCCTTCAGTCGTTGTCCGGGCGGTCGGTCCGGTGCCGGCGGGCGATACCCTCGCGCACGCCGACCAGTTGGCCTGGCTCGTCGTCGATGAGAGTCGGTTGATGGATGGGGCCGGTGCCGTGGGAGAGGGGCAGGCCGGTGCCGTGGTTGGTGTGGGCGATGATTTCCGCGGCGATGGAGATGGCCGTCTCCTCTGTGGTGTGGGCTCCGAGGTCGAGGCCGATCGGGGAGCGCAGGCGGGCGAGCCGGTCCTCCGGTACGCCGGCGTCGCGCAGTGCGCCCAGGCGGTGCTCGTGGGTACGGCGCGAGCCCATTGCGCCGATGTAGCCGACCGGGAGGTCGAGGGCGAGCCGCAGCAGAGGGATGTCGAACTTGGCGTCGTGCGTGAGGACGCAGACAGCGGTTCGGGCGTCGACCTCGATGCCTGCCAGATACCGGTCGGGCCAGTCGACGATCACCTCGTCGGCGTACGGGAAGCGAGTACTGGTGGCGAAGACGGGGCGGGCGTCGCAGACGGTGACGCGGTAGCCGAGGAAGCTCCCGGCCCGGCTGAGCGCGGCGGCGAAGTCGACGGCACCGAAGATCAGCATGCGGGGGCGGGACGCATGGGTGTGGACGAGGACGGACAGCCGCTCCGGGCAGGTGGAGCCCTCGCCCCCGACCTCGATACGAGCCGTGCGGCCCGCCCGCAGCAGTGCGCGGGCCTGCGCGGTCACGGCACGGTCGGCGTCCTCGCCGCCCAGGGTGCCGTCGTACGTCCGGCTGGCGACGTGCAGGGTGCGGCCGAGTAATGCCTCCGGGCCGTCCACAATCTGCGCCACGGCGACCGGCCGTCGCTGTGCCACGGCTTCGAGGGCGGCGGTGAGGTGCGGGCGTCTGCCGGGATCCACGCGTTGCACGAGGACGTCGATCTCGCCGCCGCAGGTCAGGCCGACCGCGAAGGCGTCGTCGTCGGAGTAGCCGAACCGGGACCGTACGGGGCCGGCGCCCTCGGCGAGTACCTGCGTGCACAGGTCATAGACGGCACCCTCGACGCACCCTCCGGAGATGCTGCCGACCACCGTGCCCGCGGCGTCCACGGCCAACGCGGTGCCTGGGGGCATGGGCGCGCTGCCGCTGACCTGGATCACGGTGGCCAGGGCGAAGGGGCGGCCCGCGCGGCACCAGTCGTACAACGTGTCCGCGATGTTCAGCATGAACGGGTCTCCGTGAGAGGTGAGGAAGCGGGCGAGCCTGCCGTACACGGCCATACACAGCCGTTCATGGTGGTGGGGGGGGGGGGGGGCCGCCCCCCCCCCCCCCCGGGGGGGGCCCCCCCCCACCCCCCCCCACAAAAACACAGTATAAGGCCGCGCCCC
>NZ_JBIWOA010000088.1:0-8599 GCF_044767525.1 Streptomyces sp. NPDC101234
TGGGAGCCACCAACGTTCTACGGGCCGGGCTGGTCCGTCGCAACGCCAACCCGGCGTAACGAGAAGCCCCCGGCTTCAGCCGGAGGAGGAGTCACGAACGTGCACGACACCGCAGGCGGCAAGCACCTCCTCGACGACCTGGCCGCGGCCCATCCGAGCGTGACCAAGGGCATCGGCGTGGAAGTGCTCCAGCGACCACGGACGCACGGGTTCGAGCCCCTGCCGAAGCGGTGGGTGAAGGAGCGGCCCTTCGGTCTGCTGATACAACACCGCCGCCTGGCACGAGACTGCGAAGCCCTCCCGCAGAGATCCCGGACAAAGATCCACTGGGCGATGGCTGGCAAAATGTCCCGCGAAACCAAGAACGCATCTGATCAGTGTTCACACAGATGCGAGCGGGCTGTCCGCTGCGATTCGCCAGGTTGGTATGGATTCTCCGGTTGATGGGGGCGTACGAGTGGCGCAGGGCGAGTCAACGCGCCTGCGCGTGCTTTCCGATGATGATGCTCGCGTACCGCCGAAGCCGCGTTCTGACAGACGGCGGCACTGACCCGGTGTCGCTGAGCGGCGGCGCCCACAGGACGGCCTACGCGACCGGTTGGACGATGACGGCCCGGACGCTGTTCACCGCCTCCGGCGACTCGAACAGCGACGGCGTCCCCGACCTGTGGGCGACGACCGGCAACACCACGGCGGGCCTGGAGTTCGCCCCGGCCGCAGAACCGGGCCTGTCGGGCCGGCCACGGTGGTGGGCACGAGCGGCTGGCAGTCGATCAGACTGCTGTCGGGTGTGTCAGGAGACACCTGGTCTCGGAGCTCCCGCCGTCCGGGGTACGCGGCGTCGTCCCGGCGGGGAGTTGCTCCTCCCGCGGGAGTACGCGTGCTGACGACTCCCGGTGGATGATCTCGGTCCCGGATGGGGCGATTCTGTGGGGGTGGGTGCGGCAAGCGTGCTGTGCCTTGCCGCCTCTGCATCATCCGTGACCGTGGCAGTCGTGGGGACTGCCGGCGAGGACAGACAGGGAACCGACGTGGATACCGACTTGCAGCCCGGGCCAGGCAAGCCTCCGCCAGCGGATTCCGACCCCGCACTGGGCACACCACCGCGGCGTCGTCCGCGGATCAGGCGGTGGTTGCGACGTGCAGCGTTCGGCTGTGCCGTCCTGCTGGCCGTCGTCACCACGGCCTCATTCACCTACAACGCCGTCACCGCAGGACGCGCCGCACGCCCTCAGGGGCTGAGGTACATCCAGGCGGCCGATATCCGTACCCGCTACCAGACATGGGGTACCACCGGCTCGCCCATCGTCCTCGTCCACGGTGCCTTCGAGCAGGTGGACACCTGGTCACGACTGGCGCCGCTCCTCGCGCGCGATCACCGGGTCTACGCGCTCGATCTGACCGGGGACGGCTACAGCCAACGCCGCGGCCCCTACACCGTCGACCACTTCACCCGGCAACTCCTCGGCTTCCTCAACGCCATGCACCTCGGCGCGCCGGGCGAGCGTCCCCTGCTGGTGGGCCACTCCAGCGGAGCCGCAGTCGTCGCAGAGGCGGCACTGCGCGCCCCGGGACGGATCGGGAGTGTGATGCTGCTCGACGGAGACGCCTTGGACACCGGCGCCGGTCCACCAGCAGCCCTCAAATACCTGCTGATCGATCCCTACCGCACCAGCCTGTTGCGCATCGGCCTCCGGACGGACTGGCTGATCCGCTCCGTATACGACGCCCAGTGCGGACCGACCTGTCCGCGTCTCGACGCCGCCGGACTGGATCAGTGGCGTCGGCCGCTGCAGGTGCCGGGCGCGGAGGGGGCACTGTGGAGCATGCTCGGCCAGGGTGTGCCCGGTATCCCAGCGAGCCAGGTGGCTCGTCTTGCCGCCCTGCACATCCCGAAGTCGGTCGTGTTCGGTGCGCAGGACGACGTGTTCAGCAAGAACACCCCGCAGCAGACCGCCCGGCGCATCGGCGCACCGTCCCCCACCCTCATACCTCGCGCCCGCCACCTGACCATGATCTCCAGCCCTCATGAGGTCGCGGCAGCCGTGGAAGCCCTGGCAGGCGCACATCCCGCTGTGCCACAAAGTGGCGTCGGCGCGGGACGCCAGTAGGCAAGGCCGGCAACACACAACAGGAGGATGCCCGACACCAGGGTTTCGTGTCCTGTGCCGTGTGTGCCGGCAAAGTGGTTGCTGCCGTGGTCTGTTCGTGGTGCGTCGCCATGAGCGGACTGATCAGGTCGCGGCGGTGACGGGCGCGGTCCGCGCTGCGTCGTACACCGTGTTTGCCGTCCTCGGCGTGGCAGGGAAGGCGGCGGTGCGGTCGGCGAAGAGGCGTGGGAGGGGAGTGCCGGTGGTCATACGGCGCAGAAGCGTTGTCGCGGCTGGTGTCTGCACCCTGCTCGCTGGGGCCTCGATGTCCTGCACCGATGGCTCCGCGTCTGCACGGGGGCCGGTGACGGACCTGATCGAGGGCCGGGACTGGGCTCACTTCGCCGGGGCGAAGCCGACGCGCTCAGGAGTTCGCATTACACGCCTCGACCGGCGCATCACACGACAGGACGGCAGCGGTGGGCAGCCCAATCCGCCGGTGAACCTGCGTGGTCCCCGCCTCGTGTTCAGAGGCGACATCCGGATCGAGGCGCGCCTGGCACGTCTGGACGGCACGGACGCCTACCTGCATCTGTACGGTGAGACTCCCGTCGTGTACGACGAGTGGCGTCAGGAGCGGCGCGGCGTGCGGATCGGTGTGGCCGGCGGGCGGGTCCGATTCGAGCGCTGGGACGGGGAGTCGGACAAGCCTGCTGTGACCCGTACCTTCGGCAAGGGCTTCGGGGAGGACGTCCGCCTCGCCGTCGAGGTGCGGGGGAACAGGCTGGTGCTGGAGGCCGACGGGACCGTCGTGGGGAATGTCGCGGGGCGGGACGTCTTCGGCGATGGCCGTATCTGGTTCGGCGCGGACGCGCAGGGCAGTGGGGACGGCTGGACGCTCCGCGGACTCCGTGCGATGCCCCTGGGCCGTGGACGGTTGTCCGTCCGGGATGCCCCCGGCCTGAAAGTAGCCCGCTCCATCGACGCGTTGCGTGACCTGGCGGCGGACCTCCGGCGTCCGATCCGCCTGGGGACCGCCCTGGCCGTCGGCCCTTTGCTGACCGACAGTGCCTACCGCAGGACGGCGGGGGAGGAGTTCTCGATACTCACGCCGGAGAACGACTTCAAGGCGCAGTTCGTCCAGCCGCGACGCGGCGTGTTCGCCTTCGAGGAGGGCGACACCCTGGTGGACTTCGCCGAGGCCAACGGGATGCAGGTGCACGCGCACACGCTCGTCTGGTTCGAGGCGCTGCCCGCGTGGATGCGAGCCGAGATGACTAGCGAGGACCGCAGACGCGTCATGACGGATCACATCCGGGCGGTCGCGGGCCACTTCCGGGGGAAGGTCGCGGAATGGGACGTGGTGAACGAGCCCATGTCCGACGAGGACGAGGACTACACCAACGGCAACCTCGGCGTCCGGCCACACCTCTGGTTCGAGGCGATGGGCGAGCAGTACATCGACATCGCCTTCCGCACGGCCCGGGAGGCCGACCCGCATGCGGTCCTCTACCTCAACGAGTACGGGGTGGAGGAGGACGGGCCGCGATGGGACGCCCTCTACGCGATGCTGATCCGGCTCAGGCAACGCGGCGTTCCGATCGACGGTGTCGGCTTCCAGAACCACGAGTACACCGCCGCCGACCGTACCGACCCCGAAGTCTTCCGGCGCAAGGTCCGGGCGCTGGCCGGGCTCGGCCTCGAAGCCCGGGTCTCGGAGATGGACGTCCTCGTCGACGACGGCGAAGAGGACGTCCAGGCCCGCCGGTTCGCGGGGAAACTCGCCGTCTGCACCGAGGAACCCAACTGCACGTCCTTCTCCACTTGGGGCTTCACCGACCGGTACGGTTCCACGGCCGACATCCGCACCTATCCCCCCAGCCCGGGAAACGCCCTTCCCTGGGACACGGCGTACGAGGCGAAACCCGCGTACTGGGCCCTGCGCGACGCCCTCGGCCGTTCTCCCCAGCGGACCACGGCGTAGACGGCTCCGGCTCGCACCCGCGCGCCGTAGCTGACCGGACGCACAGGGGCTCTCCACCTAACAGAGGTCCGTCGATCTCATCCTCGGTTGTCTCTTCGTGAACGCGTCCTTCTCGCCTGATGATGCGCAGCCGGGATACGTACCCGCAGCAGATTTTGAGCCCGGCTGCCCGGCCACACGACCGGACCCGGAAGGCGTGACGGGCCGGTTCGCTTCACAGGCCGAGCGGCACCGGCTCCTCCGGAGCTCCTGAGGTGATCAATGCGCCCAGAGGTCCGGCGAGGTCCCGGGGAGAGAACAGGGCAGGACCGTGATAACCGGCGACGTCTGGCAGGGACCACCACTTCAGCCCGGTGATGTTCTCGGCCGCGAGCTCGTCGTCGGACATGGTCCCGCGAGGCTCGAACTGCGCACTGCGCACGAGGAAGTAATCATTGATTACGCCGTCGTAGCCGGACGCGTGACCCGGCGCCACGACCTCCTGGTGCCAGACATGCGGCGGGTCTGCCTCGATCATGAGACCTACCTCTTCGCGCACTTCGCGACGCAACGCGCCGAGCGGCGTCTCGCCTTGTTCGATCCCCCCGCCGGGAGCCGCCCATACGACTGTCCGCGCCGGGTCCGGGATCGCAAATCGGCACAGGAGGATGCGGTCATCTTCGTCGAGGATGATCGCGCGAACGGAATGACGCAGGTTCACTGACGACACCCGGCAAGCCTAGCCGTCGCTGCCAGAGCGTCAGTGGCTCACCGTGACGGGGCATGGAACGTGTGCCAGAACCGGAGAAGCGACTGCACTCGAGTTTCGCAGTGCCTCCTGCTCGGCGGGCAATCGCCCGTTGCTGCCGACGTCGGGGATGATCGAGGAAGGGGCTGGGCGTGATGGAGGGAGGGCGGGATGGCGATCAGTGGGCTGCATCCGGAGAGGACTGTTCGGCTTGAGGCGCTCGTCAACGAGTGCCGGCCGCTGCTGACGGGTGATGGCGGGATGGCTGCTGTGCAGCGGCTGCTGAGTGAGCGCCGAGTCGAGGTACTCGATGCGGTGCTGATCACGCGCGAGCTACTTGGGGCGGGTCCCAACGCCCTTGGCGAGGCCAAGACTGTCGTCCTGACGAGTCCAGGCAGGGGGCGTGAACTGCGGGTGCATGAGCAGTTCACGGATGCCGTCGAGCGGAATGGCGACCATGGTGACCAAGAGGGCATCTGATCTGGGCCCTCTCTTTGGGATCTTCCCGGGCGCTCGGTGTTGGGCACCGGCAAGATCCGAAAGAGAGGACCTGGGCCTCAGCCGACCCGGTCGAGGACAGACGCCAGCGTGGCGCGCAGCTGTTCGTCCTCGCGGATGATCGCGTGGTCGGAACCGGAGACGACCAGGCGGCGGTCCCCGGTGGCGAGCGCGGCCAGCCGGTCGTGCTGCTCCGGCGTCAGGGTGGCGGCGCCGAGCGCCCGCAGGGCGTCGCAGGCGCCCTTGAGGTCGGCGGGGGTCTCGACCGAGTGCAGCACCGCCTCGGCGAGCCGGGCGCGGTCGAGGCCGGCCGGATCGGCGACGGCGAGCAGCCCGAGGACGGCCGAGGGTGCTTGGGCCGGGTCGTCGAGGAGAGCTTGGAGCCGAGCGGTCAGCGGGCGCCCGGCCGGGCCGAGCACCGCGACCTCGCGGGCGGCGCGGGCGGCCGTCCAGTGGAACCACCGCCGGCCCTCGCTTCTGTCGAACACCGAGGCCAGCACCGGGACGACCTCGGCCGCCTCACCGGTGATCCGCCACAGGGCGAGAGCCAGGGCGAGGTCGGTGTCCACCTCCGGCGTGGTGTCGCGGTCGATGGTGCGGCCGAGCGACGTCCGCAGGGCCGGGGTGAGGCGGGCGGCTGCCGGGCCGAGGTCGGCCAAGGCGCGGGCGGCCTCGCCACCGCCGCGCGCACCGGTGGCGAGCGCCGCCTCGGCGGCGGCGAACAGCGGCCCGGTCTCGCCGGTCAGCTCGTGCAGTGCCTGCGCCACGAACAGCTTCCGGGCGTCGGCCCGCAGGGCGCTGGCGGTCTGCTCGCGCCGCTCCGGCCCGATGCCGGCGGCGACGGCGGTGATCGCGGTGGCCGCGTACTGGAACCGGGGCAGGATGGCGCACAGTTCGGGCAGCGCCTCGACGGCCTGTGGGCCCCATTGCCGCAGCAGGTGGACCAGCTGGGCGGTGTCGTTGTGGTCCTCGGTCGTCGGGCAACCGCAGTCCTTGCGCCCCTCGGGACGCTCCAGCGCCTTGGCGGCCAGGCGGGCGCGGACCGCGGCGAACAGTTCGGGGTCGAACGGGAAGGGCGCGTCGGCCGGGGCGTGGGACCCGGCGGCGCACTGCATGGCCCGCGGGCGCCTGCCGAGGGCCCGGGCCAGCAGCGGGGCGGCGGCCTGCGGCGCCACCAGGACGAGCGCGGCGAGGGCCTGGTCGGCCGGCTCGTCTTCCGGCTGCGCGGCGAGTTCGGCGAGGACGGGCGCGGCCTCGGCGGCCGCCGGGCCGATCTTGCCGAGCAGTTGGGCGGCCGCCCAGTCGGCGGCGAGCGGGGCGATCGCGGGGATCAGCCGCTGCGGGGCGCTGCGGGACATGGTGCAGGCGCGGTCGGCCGCCCACAACGCCTCGGCCCGCACCTCGGGACGCTCGTCACGCAGCGCGGCGTCGAGCAGCGCGAGGGCACTCTCGCGGTCGGCGTCGGTGTCCCGCCCCAGCAGGATACCGACGACGACGCTCAGCGGCTCCCGGTGCTCGTCCGCGTAGCCGGACCTGGCCGTCTCGCGCGCGGGCAATAGGCCGAGGACGGCGTCGCGGTGCGCGGCGAGCCACGGCTCCTCGGCGTCCAACGCGGCGAACACGGCGGCCAGGCGCAGCGGCGCGGGCGTGTCCGGGCCGAGCAGGGCGCGGGCCTCGGCGACGGCGCCCGCGCGGTCCAACCGGCCGTACGCGGTGAGGAGTTCGGCCCGGACGGCGGGCTCGGTCTCGGCGGCCAGGCGGGCCCGGACGGCGGGCAGGGCGGTGCAGCTGTCCCGGGTGTGGCCGACCGTCCAGCCGGCCGCCTGCCGGACGGCGGCGTCCCCATCGGACAGCAGCGGTATGAGCAGCGGCAGTTGGGCGGTCACGACGGCCCGGACGGCACCCGGCTCGACGCCGTATTCGTCCTCGCTCTCGGCGAGACAGCCGAGCAGCCGGAGCGCATCGACGGTCTGCCGGCCGGAGGCGGCGATTCGGGCAAGGTACGGGGCGGCGTCGACGCTGGCCGCGTACACGGTGCCCTGGTGCACGATCGAGCCGTACAGCTCGTCCAGCGCCTCCTCGGCGTCCTCACCGCCCTCGGCGAAGGTGCGCAACAACCCGGGCAGGTCCTCAGCGGGGCCGTAGGCGTGGTTGACGGTGGCCCAGGGGTGGGCGTCGAGCCCGGCGAGGGCGGTGAGGAGCTCCATGGCCGTGATCTTCGCAGGGACCTCTGACATCCGCTCGGACCAAGTGCCTCGCAGCCTGGCGATACCGCGCCGCCCAGCCCTCCTGGTGCCGCACGGTACTTCAGTTCGCGGCCCCACCGGGTCCGGCCGGCTGCCAGCGTGGTCGGTGCGGACGAGGGGGCCGCCGGCACAGGGCGTATGGCTTCACTTCTGGGGTCCGGACGCTTCCGTGGCCGCCGATCGGGCCGCTGCTGCCGCGTCCTGGTACGCGTTGGCGCGGGTGAACACCTCGGCAGCTCGCGACCAGTGGTCCTGGGCCTGCGCGTGATCGTGCGTGCTCTCGTAGGCTCGGGCAAGACCGGCCAGAGCGATCCCTGCGCCGTACCAGTCGTTGAACTCCGTGTGTGTTGCGAGGGCTTGGCGGTACATCGCGATGGCCTCCGACGGACGGTCCACGTCGAGGAGACACCGGGCGAGGTTGCCCTGCGCCGAGGCGGCCGTATGCCGGTCGCCTGCAGTTTGGAGGAGGACGCAGGCCCGTTGGTGGGCGTCCGCCGCCTCCGCTGCCCGCCGCAGGTTGCGCAGTGCGCCGCCCAGATTGGTCCACGCCAGACCCTCGCCCCAGTCGTCCATGAGAGAACGGAACAGCCTGGTATTGGACGTGTGTACCTCCACTGCCTCCAGCAGGCGCCCCGCTTCCTGGAGGGCGATCCCGAGGGCGTTGCGTGCCATGGCCAGGCCCGGGAGGTCGTCGCCCTGTTCGAACAGCGTGCATGCCGCTGTATGCGCGTCGATCGCCTCGGTCTTCCGTCCTGCCTGCCGCAGAGCGCTGCCGAGGTCGGTCAGGGCACCTGCCCCGGCAGCCCGGTCCGCGTTGCCGCGGGCAGCCTGGCACGCGGCCCGGGCCAGCGTGATCCAGGCTTCGAAATAACGTCGCCAGCTGAGGTAAGGACCCAACGCTCTGTTCAGGGATACGGCCGCCCATGAGTGTTCAGCTTCGGATACCCACTGCACGGCAGTCAGTGAGCTTCTTCAGCGTTGCCGCTCCAGCGTGAGGATGGCCTTGGCGATTGACGTCATTCGATTCGGGCTGCACCGGGACCTGCGGTAGATG
>NZ_JBIWOA010000089.1:0-8513 GCF_044767525.1 Streptomyces sp. NPDC101234
CCGGCACCTGCACCACCTGCCACCAACCCCTGCCCAGAACAACCCCCACCAGCCAGAACCCGAGAGCCAGAGCAACTTAACGGAGTCCTACTAGCAGCCGATCGACGAACACCAGCTGGTGCTTCGCGCCGGCTCCCACAGCCTGCTTGCGCGGCCGAGACACAAGCAGCCTTGCCCGGTGCCGCTCATGCCACAACGGGCCCATCTCCGCGTGTCCACTCTTTCACGACGTCTCGTCGGACTGACGGCCTCTGGCTTGGCCGCCGAAGGCAACGTCGCCGAGATCGCCGAAGTGCCGGACATCAGGAGCGAGACATGTGATGGCCGTAGCCAGGCGGACGGGGTCGATGCGGCTCAAGGTCGTGGAGTGTCTGATCCGGGTGGTGTTCCCGAACTTCGCGACGAAATCCGGGTCAACCTGCGTGGCGAGGTAGGTATCAAGCGCCTCCTGCTGGGGGCCGGTCGAGGGACGAGCGGCGGTCTGCCGGGGAGTGCGGCGGTAGACCTGCAGGTCGCTGACGCGCCGCCACGGGGGGCCTTCGGCCGACCAGTCCACCGCCACGACCTCGGGCCAGGCAACGAACTCGGGCCTGCGGAAAGGAAGGAGGCGGTAAAGCGTGATTCCCTGCTTGTCCACCTGCACACTCTTGCGGTGACTGGAGCAGACTGCCGCGATCCACACAGCCAAGGGGCTGAACACTAGGTCGATGTGGTCCATCTCCGGCGGCTCCGCGTGCGGAAGAAAGCCCTCCGCCCCTAGGAGCAGGACCATGACCATGACGCTCAAGACGCCAGTACGAGTCCAGCCATACCGAACCACGTACGAACCGTTGAACTGCCCCATGCGCACCATGATGACGCACTTCACGTACCCGAAGACGGCGTGATCAAAGTTCACTGAGACCGGTCAAGACTCAGTGAGACAGGACAGCTCGACCATGAAGATCACGATCTACGGCTGGAGTACGGCCCAACGCGGCGGACCGCACCGCGGACACACCGTCGAGGAACTCATGACTGACTACCTGGCTGCCGTGATGGAGATGCTCGGCCCGGCCCAGAACCGCTACGCGGACCCAGCTGCCTGGGACCGTCTCCACGCAGAGCTCGGCATAGAACTTCCGCCCGACTACAGGGCCCTCGTGGACGCTTTCGCCCCCATCCAGATCAACGGGCACCTGTACCTCTCCCACCCAGCGACCGAACGGTGGAACCTGGGCCAAAACATCCGCAGCACGATCAAGGCGTGGTCTGAGGTGCCGTGGGACGACCTCCATCTCGACCCGGACGAGGACCCCCGCCAGCTCTTCGGACTCGACGAGCTGAGCTTTGGCACCCGCAACGAGCTGTGGCCGATCGCGAGCACCGACCGAGGCGAGACCATCTTCCTGATCGCTGCCCCTGAGGCTCCGAGGCTCCTGGTGAGCTATGACGAAACCTGGGCAGAGCACCGCATGAGCTTCGCGGAATGGCTCTACCGCTATCTCATCGGCGAGGACATGAGCGGGCCCAACAGTGCAGCCTTCTACCCCGGCCCCGTAAAGTTGGAGCGCCTTCCAATGTCCGCTGACGAACGCACCGAACCGCGGTACGCAGGACACGCCTGATAAGCCGCCGTTCGCGGCGATCATCTACGTGCTGGTCAGCGGCTGCGCCTGGCGGGCACTGCCGCCCTGCTTCGGAATTTCGAAGTCGACCGCCCACCGGCGGTTCCTGATCTGGTCCAGAGCCGGCGTCTGGGGCCGTCTGCACGAGGCCGCCCTTCACCGATTGGACGACGCCGGCCTCATCGACGTCACCCGCGTCGTCCTCGACACCGCCCACGTCAGGGCGAAAAAAGGGGCAAACTTCATGATGGCACGTTCGACTGTGTTGCGTTTCTTATAGCGTTCGCGGTCGAACCCGGTGGGCCGACCGCCGCGGGAGCCGCGGTTGTGGCGGTGTCTGCGCTGGTCGAGCCGTTCGGGGATGGTGTGTGATATGCCGCGTCGTCGCAGGTAGCGGCGGTTTTCGCGGGATGTGTAGGCCTTGTCGGCCAGGACGCGGTCGGGTCGGGTGCGTGGTCGGCCGACTCCGATGCGGGGCACCACCACCTGCTCCAGGACCGGCACGAGCTGGGGGCCGTCTCCGTAGTGCCCGGGTGTCAGCAGGAGGGCGAGTGGCCGGCATCGTCCGTCGGCTGCGAGATGGATCTTGGTGGTGAAGCCGCCGCGGGAGCGTCCCAGACACTCGCCGACCTGACCACCTCCTCCAGCCGGACGGCCAGTTTGCAAAGCACCGGATCGACCTGGTTCGTCCGCCGGCCGACCCCCTTTTGAGGAACCGCAGCGGGCGGTGCCTTCCTCGCACCGGCCGCGTGCTGGTGAGCCCGCACCGCGGTGGAGTCCACCGACACGTCCCAGTCGATCCGGCCGGCGGCGTCCTCAGCGGCCTGCACCTTCGACAGCAGCATCTGCCAGGTACCGTCCGCCGACCAGCGGCGATGGCGCTTGTAGACCGTCTCCCACGGACCGAACCGCTCCGGCAGATCCCGCCACTGCACCCCCGTCCGCACCCGGTACAGCACCCCGTTGATCACCCGCCGGTGATCACTCCACCGGCCCCCACGCGCACCACCGCGAGGTAAAAACGACTCCAGCCGATCCCACTCCGCGTTCGTCAGGTCTCCACGTCCCATGCAGCCACCCTGCCCCCAACACCCCACACGCGAAGCGAGATCCGAGAAACAGCGCCTAGATGCACGGCAAGCTCAGCAGGACGGCGCGCAGTGCCGTGTCGCCTGCGGACCGGCCAGGACATCGAAGTCGTACCCAAAGGAGGCGAGCCCCGCGACGGCCGCCACCAGTCCGAGCGCGGTACGCCACCGGCCCCGTACAGCGACGAAAACAGCCAGGGCAGCGGCGGTCCCGCCGAACACCAGGACCGGCAGGCCCAGCCGGAGCAAGTCCGGGTTGGTCTCGCCCTCGAAACCGCCGAGGAGGCCCCTCCGGCCGTACGGGAGCCAGACTACGAAGCCCGCCAGCGCGCCGAGTACCGCTGTCAGGCACCCCGCGGCGCCGGTGGCGGCTTCACGCCGGGTCGTCTGTTCAGTTTCCATATACGGAGAGACACCTCGCAGGCACTGGGAAGTTCCGCTGACCCCGTCGATGCTGCTCCGATCTTGGGACAGGCCAAAACCAGCAGGCGGGCACCAGGTGAGGGAGCCACCGATCCACCAGTGGCTGTGCCCACCGGACGAGCAGTTCCACGGCCTGGAGCTCGGCATAGGTGAGATGGCGAAGACAGGCCGGCACTCCCTCCAGCGTTCCGTTGCGGCATGGGTACTTGCCGCTGCCGCGGCAGCACCCCGCGCGGCGGCGCTCAACGATGACCTGCGCCAAGAGAACGCGTTCGATCAGATCAGGCGTCATGGACTTCGCGAGCATGGTCGGCACCGTAGACGGTCCCACTGACACCGCCGTGCAGCAGACACAGCAGTGCCCCGGACGACGGGCGTCCGGGGCACTGCACGAGTTCAGATGCGCCAGGAACGGATGCGGTCGGCGGCGTCGTACCCGTCGACGCGGCCGGCGTCGATGTCGCGAGCGAGGTCGATCAGCGCGCCGTACGGCGGGTCTACGGCCTCACCCGCGGCGTCCATGTACGCCGTGACGATCGCGGCGCCGTACAGGGCGTTGCGGGCCGGGAGGGGGCGCAGTCGGATGAGGGCGTGCATCAGAGCCGCCGCGCGCCAGGCGTTGTCGACGGCCACGCTGACCTGAGGGGTGTTCACCCGGTGGCGTGCGACTGCAGCCACGAGGTTGGAGAAGTCGTGGACCGACGGCTGCTTGGGCAACACTTCCGCCTGGCGCTCCAGCAGCCAGCGGATGTCGATGTGGAGCTCCATGGTCAGGCAGCAACCCGTCCAGAGGCGTCCAGCCGGGCGGGAGCGTCATCGGGGAACGCCGCGTCGAACGCGGCCGCGTTGTCGGCGATGAACGTGCGGAAGACGTCGGCGGCGCTGTCCAGACGCGGGTCGCGGACCGCGTTGAGTGCGGCCTCGGTGATGAGCGCGGTGACCGTGGTGCCCTCGGCTTCGGCACGCTCCTGCAACTGCGCGTGGAGCTCTTCGGGGACCCGGATTGTCACTGACTTCGACATGCTCCGACCGTACAGCAGGGCGTACAGCACTGGGAGGGATACGGCGGAACCGCCCACGGACGGGGACGCCCCCGCGTCGCGCAGCGGGTGCCGATGACACAGATGAACAGCTGAACAGTGACACAGATGGTCACGACGACCTGGGAAAACAGGGGGTTGATGACACAGATCCGCGGCCAACGTCCAGGACCGACTTCCCGAACGCGGTCGGCGCGATCACCACCCCCAGCGTGACGCAGAGGACCACGGACATCTTCTCGTCGAACCGGCTCCGGGCCTGCGTACGGCGGCGCAGCCGCACGACGATGATGATGGCGAGCAGCACCGCCACGTTGATGGTCACGATCATGTGCCCGGACCTCCCGTTAGTCCACAACTGCCTTGCGAACATTGCCCGTTCACTCCGGTGTTCTTGTGTAGCGCGAGAGAGCCAAGGCCGCGCCGGGGTTGACGGGGGTTGGCGGCAAAGCTGCCCTCCTGGCTTGATTGCGCAGGTCAGGGGCGCGGCGGGTGCGGGTGGGCGAGGCCTGCGGGAGCGGGTACGGACCGTGACGTCGCGGGCAGTCCGGCAGGATGCTCTGTCACGCGTCACGCTGTCACGGCGATCCGGCCTAGAGGGGGGTGCAGGCCCGATCCACAGCCCAAGAATCGGACATTAGTGATCATTCTTGCGGCTGCCGTCACGCTCCAAGTGGCGGGGGTGACAAGGGCTTTGGAAGTGCGTGACGGCAAGATCGGTCACGTTCGGTGAGCGTGACAGGGTGCTGGGTGCTGTCATGTCACAGGCTCACAGGTCGCCCCTCGGGAACCTTGCCACCTGGGGATTCGAGCGTTCGACCTTACAGGTGAACAGGGCGATCCGGGCATTGCGGCTCTCGGGCTCCGGCCGTGTCACAGGTTGTCTGGGAGCCTGTGAGGTTGCCCTTGGTGATCACGTCCGGGGTTGGGGCCAGATGTGCGGGCCGCGGCACTGCCCGCAGGCGGCGCAGCCGGCGCACTCCATGCCGAACTGCTTGGGGGTGCGCGGGCAGTGGCAGATGGCTGCGTTTCCCGTTGAGTGAGCGGCGGCGTGGTGGTCACACGGCGACGACGAAGTCCTGCTGGTAGTGGGCGGTGTGCTGCCGTTCGTGTTCGAGTCGACCGGCCTACGCCGCCCACAACTGTGCGGCCGTCACCGCCACCCGGGGCGCCCTGCTCGCCCTCGGCGCGGCGGGCGGGCGCACGGACGCGGGGCGCCCGGCGTCCCTCTCCACCCGCTGAGCCACCGCGGCCGGCGGCCGCGTGACGTCAGGACGCAGGCTGCCGCGGGGCCGGCTGATCAGGGCAATGGCTGCAGCCATCAGTGACGGCGCACATGTCGGTCTGTGGCTTGGCCGGCGCCAGCCACGGGCCGACCCTCCGTGGCCGGTCAGAGACCGGGCAGTTCGAACCCGAGGGCGGCCAGGGCCTCCTCGGCGGCCTGCTGGTCCTGGTCGTAGGTGCCACCGGATATCCCCAGCCCTCCGACGCACTGGCCGTTCTCGATGATCGGGTAGCCGCCGCCGACGGCCATCACACGAGGGTGGCCGCCCAGCGGCGCGATCTGCGGGTTGGCGAGCAAGTCGTTCCACGTGTGGGTGGGGATGCGGAAGGAGGCCGCGGTCCAGGCCTTGTCGAGGGCGACTTCGGCGGTGAGAAAGGGCGCGTCGTCGGCGCGGTCGAATGCCTTCAGATGTCCGCCCTGGTCGGTGACGGCGATGGACGCCGTGAAGCCGATCCGGGCAGCGGCGGCGTGTACCGCCGCGATGAGTGCGCCGGCGGCGGCCTGGGTGATGGACGAGGCGGGGGCCGACTTCTGGAGTGTCTCGGTGCTCATGATGGTTCCTGTGTTCCGCTGTTGCTGTTGCTGTGCGGTGGCGGATGAAGCGGCCGTGAGCCGGGTCATCGCAGGGGTGAGGCCGGGGTGGGGACCACACGGGTGACGACGGACTTCTCGGGGATCAGCAGGTCGTAGACGACCGGACCGATCTCGTTCTTCCAGCGGTCGTGCTCGTACACGGCCGCGTACAGGGCCTCGCTCTGGGCCTCGTCCTCGAACCGGCGGATCCACACGTAGCCGTCCTCGTCCTCGGTGTCGACGAAGGAGGCGGTTACGTCCATGCCCAGCGAGGCCTGGAACGGGATGACCACGTCCTCCATGTAGCGCACCCACTCCTCGCGGCGCCCGGGCTGCGCCCGGTAGCGGCGGATCTCGTAGTACACGGTGCTGCTCCTGACTGTTTGCAGGGATGGTCAGTCGGTCACGGTAAGGACGACCTTGCCGCGGGTGCGGCCGGCCTGGACGTGGGCGTGGGCCGTGCCGACCTGCTCCAGCGGGAAGGTCTCCTCCACCTCGACGGCGACCTCACCGGCGTCGATCAGGCCTGCGATCGTGGTCAGCGCGGGACCGTCCGGCTCGACCAGGTACGCAGTGAGGCGCACGCCGGCCGCCTCGGCGGCCCGGGCCAGGTCCGGGGAGACACCGGACGGTACGGCGACCAGCAGGCCGCCCGGGCGCAGGACCTTCAGCGAGCGGGTGCTCGTGTTGTCGTGGGCGTCGCCCACCAGGTCGATGACGACGTCGACGTCCTTGACGACGTCCTCGAAGCGCGTGGTGGTGTAGTCGATGGTCTCGTCGGCGCCGAGTTCCTTGAGCCAGGGGTGGCGGGCGGCGCTGGCGGTGGCGATCACGTGGGCGCCCAGGTGCCGGGCGAACTGGACCGCGAAGTGGCCCACTCCGCCGGCGGCGGCCGTGATCAGGACGCGCTGGCCGGCCTGGACGTGAGCGGTGTCGACCACGGTCTGCCAGGCGGTCAGCGCTGCCAGCGGCACGGCGGCCGCGTGCGCGTGGTCGAGGATGGCCGGCTTGCGGGCCCGCTGGCGGGCCGGCGCGGTCACGTACTCGGCGTAGCCGCCCGCGGCGCGCGGGAACCACGGCATGCCGTACACCTCGTCGCCGACCTTCAGGGTGGTGACGCCGAAGCCGACCTTCTCGACGATGCCGGAGACGTCCCAGCCGAGGATCAGCGGGAGCGTCTGCAGCCCCGCCATTCCCTGACCCTCGCGGGTCTTCCAGTCCACCGGGTTGATCCCGGCGGCGTGCACCCGCACCAGCACCTCGGTCGGCAGTGGCTCAGGGCGCGCGACCTCCTCGACGGTCAGCACCTCCGCTGCGCCGAACTCGCTGATGGTGACTGCCCGCATGGTGTTCTCGCTCATGGTGTCCTCGCTCATGTCTGCCTTGCTCTTCCTTCAGCGGGTACCGCGTCCCCGCTACGCAAAGAGTGGCGTGTGCTTGCCGAGGCGGGTGAGTGGCCGGAGGGCCACCTGTCGTACCATTCCGGCCATGTCGCATCGTGTCGCTGTTCTCGCCCTCGACGGAGTCCTGCCGCTGGATCTGGGCATCCCGGCCCGGGTGTTCAACGAGGCCCGTAAGCCGGACGGGACTCCTCTGTACTCCGTCGTCACCTTCTCCCTCGGCGGCCGGCCGGTGCGCACGCACGAGGACTACCGGATCGTCGTCGACCACGACGAGTCGGTGCTGGAGAGCGCGGACACCGTCGTCCTCGCCACTCAGGAGCCCGGCGAGGACCTGCTCGCGACCGGCGCGCTTCCCGGGGAACTCGCCGCGGCGCTGGACCGGATCGGGCCGCGGACCCGCATCGTCAGCCTGTGCACCTCGGCCTTCCTGCTCGCGGCGGCCGGTCTGCTGGACGGCGGCCGGGCCACCACACACTGGACGCTGTGCGACGAACTGGCGAGGCTGTTCCCCGACATCGAGGTCGATCCGGACGTGCTGTTCGTCGACAACGGACGCATCCTGACGTCCGCCGGCGGAGCCGCCGGCATCGACCTGTGCCTGCACCTGGTCCGTCTGGACCACGGAGCGGCGGTGGCCTCGGCCGCCGCGCGGCGCTGCGTGGTGGCGCCATGGCGCGAGGGCGGCCAGGCGCAGTTCATCGAGCACCCGGTACCGCAGGACACCGACCGCTCCACCTCGGCGACCCGCCAGTGGGCGCTGGACCGGCTGGCCGAGCCGATCACACTGGAGGACATGGCCCGGCACGCGCACATGAGCGTGCGCACCTTCACCCGGCGCTTCCGCAGCGAGGTGGGCAGCAGCCCGCTGAAGTGGCTGGCACAGCGACGGCTGGCGCACGCGCGCCTGCTGCTGGAATCCACCGACCTGACCGTCGCACGGATCGCCACCGCCTCCGGCTTCGGCGACCCCGTCGCCCTGCGCAAGCACTTCCACACGCACCTAGTAGGACTCCGTTAGGTCTGTCTCGCGGCACTGTTCGGGGGCATGCTGGAGGCGTGGACGCACATGAAGTGAACCGTGCTCGGGCGAAGTT
>NZ_JBIWOA010000090.1:0-8496 GCF_044767525.1 Streptomyces sp. NPDC101234
AACTTCGCCCGAGCACGGTTCACTTCATGTGCGTCCACGCCTCCAGCATGCCCCCGAACAGTGCCGCGAGACAGACCTAACGGAGTCCTACTAGGCGCGTTCGGCCCGGCGGCAGCAGGGGCACAGGATTCGATCCGGTCGCTGACCACCGCCACCGACGCACATGTACGCCCTGCGGCCGTCGCCGCGCTGTGGGCCGTCGGCGGCGACCTGTCCGAGGCCATGCCGCTCCTGCTCGGCCTCCTCGACGGCCCCACCACCTTCCACATCGGTGATGCGGCCGATCTGCTCGGCGAGATGGGCCCGCCCGCCTCCATCGCGATGCCGCGCCTACGGGACCTTCTGACGCACGACTACGAATGGGTCCGGGTGCATTGCGCGGCCGCACTGTGGGAGATCGGCGGCGAGGCCGAGGCACCAGCCGTCCTGGACACCCTGCTGCAGGCCATGACCAAGAACCCAGCGACGGCCAACCACGTCGTGACCTGCCTGGACCGCATGGGCTCCCTCGCGGCTCCGGCGCTGCCCCCGCTCCGCGAGCAACTGGCGCTGCCCCGGCGCGGCGGCAGGTTCCAGAGCATCGACCACGACGAGGAACTCCAGCGGGTCGGCCGTACGCTCATCGCCCGCCTCGCCACACCCGACGAGTTCGCCGCACTCGTCGACGACTACCTCATCTGACACCGCCGAAGGAGAGACATGTCCTGTCCCGAGCTTCCTCAGCCGACGCCCGGCGAGGTGCTGTTGGTCTGCACGTGCTACGAGGACGGCAGGGCGCTGTGGGGCGGGCTCCTCGACGAGATCGGGGCCCGCCGGGAAGACGACAGGCTCGTCCTCGGGGGCAGGGGGGTGCGGCTGCGTATGGTCGAGGACAGCGGATGGGACTACCTCCACGGGGGAAACATCCCGGCGCTTGTTCCCGGCACCAGTCCCGTGCCGCCGGTCGTCGTCCTGGCGGACATCCCGGTGGTGTACGGCGGGGGCGGGCCACTGCTGGTGGACCTGGCGGCGATACCCGGCCGTGGCGTCCGGGTCCCGTCGGCCCGGCTCGGCGAGATCCTCGCCGATCTGCTGGGCGGCGCACTCGCCTTCGACGACCTGGTGCGCGACATGGACCGGTGCGGAATGTACCAGGGCGACGGCGGCCGGCCGGCTTTCCCCACGCCCACGTCCACGCCGACATCGACGCGCCGGTCCTTCCCGTCACTTCCCTCCACCACCACAGCCCTGCTGGTCCGCACCTGCTACGACGACGAGGCAGGTTGGCAAGCCCTGCTCGGCGAACTGGGCGGGACTGACGCAGACGGCTGGGTCGGCGCGGACCTGGACCCGGACGAGATCGACGTGGAGCACTACCCGTTGACGGCGCTGGTCGTCGACAACCCCGCCTTCGAAGGCCTCCAGCCGGGCCAGGTCCCGGCGCTCGTCCCGTCCGAGGAGCACACCACGCTGGTCGCGCTCGCCGACGCCCGGACCTTTGCCGAGCCCGGACGACCGCTGACCGTTGTCGACCTGTACGACTGCCCGGGGCAGCAGGCCGTCCTTCCATGCCGCGAGGTCGGTTCGTTGGCGTGCAACCTGGAGATCGCCAACATGGACTTCTACGAGTTCGTCGCCGAGGAGGGCATGAAGCCGTGGTGGGAGGAAGCCTGAGAGGCCGCGCAGATGGGTGCTGGGGGAGGGCAGATGGGGCAGGCCCAGGTCGGTGATCACGGATTTGCCGCGCTCTGTGACCACCGGGGTGACCTGTCAACCACTCATGGCTGTCCGTACTGCAACGACGACGAGTAGTTGGTACGGACGAGAACCTTCTCAGGGCCGGTCTCCGCGTACACCTTTGCCGTCCAGTTGTCGCGCAGCCACGAGGCGGACAGTGCCCATGGCCGCCCCGCCGCATACGCCTCGTCCGGCAGGAACACCACCCACAGCCCGGCCTTGTAGCCGGTGGTCACGATCAGCCCCATCCGGTCGTCCGCACCTGGTGGCAACTCCGCGAGCATGAACTCGACAGTGTCCTCGTACGGCCACCGGGCCGGGAGGTGGAAGACGGCTCCACGTGAAATCTCCTCCGGATGTTCGCTCAGCCGGATCCACTCCATGGCCGGGATGCTATCGAGTTTGTCCCCACCGGGGCGGTTCACTCCGTGCCGCCGCCGGGTTGCGCGGTGTCGAGTTCGGTACGTGCTATGGAGCCGACCAAGCGGAGGGTTGAGGCCGCCGTGTACTCCAGCCAGGTCCTGGCCTCGTCGGTGGGCCGGACAGGCGGCCGCGCCATCGGGCAACTCGTTCTCTGCGGTATTCGCGCCGCCGAGTGCGGTGGCCTCGGCCACTGCGCTGGGCCTGGCCGGTGAGGTGCGGGGTGTACCTGAGTGGCGGCCCATCACAGACGGATGGGATGAGACGGCGTACGCGCCGCGTCATGTAAGGGAATTGGTGGCCTCAGGGATGCTGGGAACGGGGTCGTGCGTGGCTTTCACGGGGCCTTGGCCACGCGACGGACACGATGTCCGCTCCCGGGACCGACGCTTCCCCTGCAGGCCCCGACCCGCCCCCCTGCGGCCTCGACGAATAGCCTCTGACCTGGTGTTTTCTTGGATTCCTCATAGGCTGTGGAGATCTGCCGGACGCCTGTGGAAGGGGTCTTCGTGAGTGGGGAAGGCATGCTGTACGACGCTGCCGACATCGAGGTGCTGGAGGGCCTGGAGGCCGTTCGCAAGCGGCCCGGGATGTACGTCGGCTCGACCGGGGAACGCGGCCTGCACGAGATGGTGTTCGAGGTCGTCGGCCGGGCGGTGAACGGGGTTCTGGTCGCGGGCGGCGGCTGTGTCGACGTCACGCTCACACCCGACGGCGGCGTGCGAGTGGCGGACGACGGAGTGGAGGTTCCCTTCGAGGACGCCGTGGACGGAGGTGCCCTGGGCCTCGAAGCTCTGCTGACGAGCCTACGGGCCGGACCGGAACCCGATGGCAGGCACCTCGCGTACTTGGGTCACTTCGGTGTGGGGCTCTGCGTCGCCAATGCCCTGTCCAGCCGGCTGACGGCCGAGGTACGGTGCGGGGGAGTCCGCCGGGTTCAGGAGCACGCCCGTGGCGTTGCTCTCGCCCCGCCTGCCACCGTGGGCCCCACGGGCACAAGCGGGACGACGGTCGCCTTCTGGCCGGACGCCGACATGTTCGAGACGACGTGGTGCTCGTTCGCCGTGCTGGCGGAACGCTTCCGGCAAGTTGCCTTCCTCAACCGGGGCTTGGAGATCTCGCTGACCGACGAACGCCCGGCCGGAGGAGTCCGCAAGGCTGGATTCCGGTTCCCGGAGGGGGTACAGGACTTCGTGGCCGCCCTCCATGCCGAGACGGACGCGGTCCTGGAGTCGGACGTCATCGCCTTCGAGCGAGAGGATCCGCGGATGGCGGGCACGATGGAGGTCGCCCTCATGTGGGGCAGCTCGCGCGAGGAGCGGTTGCGCAGCTTCGCCAACAGCCTGTTCACCCGCGAGGGCGGCACTCACGTGGACGGCTTCCGCGACGGGGTGGGGGCCGCGGTCACCGACTGGGCACGCGGGCGGGGCCTGTTGACGGCGCAGGACGCCGGCCCCGGCGCCGACCGGATCGGCGAGGGCCTCACCGCAGTCGTGTCGGTGAAGCTGGACCACCCCGAGTTCCTCGGTCCCATCCACGGACGGCTCGGCGGCGACGAGGTGCGCGCCTGCGTCGGGGAGGCTGTCCAAGAACACCTCGGCGCCTGGTTCGAGGCGCGCCCGGACCGGGCGGTGGCGATGGTCGACCGGATCATCCGGGACCGGCACCGGGAATGATCGGCGGCGGATGCCCTGCGCGGCGAACCATGCCGAGTGGGCGGGAACGCGGGGTGCCGCGGCGGCACGGTGTGGGCCGCCCGAAGGCCAGGAGAGCGGGTTCACGGCGACCGTTCATGGTGGGCCCAGCAGACGGCGTTGCTCGGTGCATCGGACGACGTCCTCGCAGGTGCTCTCCAGGGAGCGGCGGGAGCGGTTGACCCGCGCCGGGCCGGCGGGCAGCACCTACCAGCCCCTGCCCACCAGCCTTCCTTCGTCCAGCACTTCGACCTAGGGGCAGCCGCAACACCGCGCCCTTATCCCGGGCCACCCGCAACGTCACCGCCCCCTCGAACGGCTCTGCGTGGACCGTTCGCTCGAAGAGGCCCTCACCGACGGCGCCGACCCTCTCCACCTCGCCCTGGTCTTCGGTATCCACGAGAGGACCGCCATCCGCTACGCGGACTCAGTGCGATGCGGCACAGATGCGTGTTGGACAGATTGATCGCCGGCCAGCCGGACTTGACGACGATGCCGGTGCACGGCGTGGCGTCGGCGCACGCCGCCGGGTCGATCAGCGCCCCTCCACCACCAGTTGTCGGCTGCGGAGGGGCGCCGTGTCAGGAGGATGCTGAGGAGGTGGGTTCCGCGGTGGCCCGCTCCATGACCTGCTCGTACCAGGCCGCCCATACGCTCTTCGGAACCTTGGCCGTCAGGCCCTCTTCCTTGGTGAAGGCGAACGCCCCGTTGTAGGCACCGCCGCCGCAACCGTCGGACTGGTGGGTGAGCTTCTTCTCGGCCGGGGCGTCGACGAGAGGTTTGTCGGCGCCTGGGCGGGTGATCCGCAGACGCACCGTGCCGATGTCGGGGCCCACGTCGTCCGGCAGAGGCAGGTTGACGCTCGTGATGTCCTCGTCGGGCAGCCAGCCCTTGACGCACTTGCCCTTCGCGCACAGTTCCACGGAGGCTCCGGCGAGATCTCCGTACCCCTCGTGCACGACGTACACGCCGACACCGGCGACGACGCCCACGCCACCACACGCCTGGGACGAGCCACAGGCCGAAACCGTCATGAGCAGCGTGGAGACGCCGACAAGAACGCGCGGCCTCGTCATCCGAGTCACCATCACCACTACTTGCCCCGTCCCGGGAGTGCCTTCTCCGCCAGTGCGATGTCCGTGAAGAACACCGTGCAATTGCCGTCCCAGCCATCGCCGCACTCACTGTCGTCCGAGACCGAGGCGCAGCCTGAGCCGGAGATGCTCCCCTTCGCGTTGACGTGGCCGTTGGACTTCACGGTGTAGACAGGGCCACCGGAGTCACCGTGGACCAGGACCTCGTCGGCGATGGAGTCGGGTTCGGCTTGGCTGCGCTCGACGACCCTGGTGGTGGGGACCACGGTGGCGTCGTCCGCGTCGTTCACGCTCGTGTCGTCGCTGCCTTCGTCGACAGGGACGTCGGTCAGGTTGATCGCAGTGGTGACGTCGGTCTTGGCGTCGTCGTCGGTGACCGGGGCGACGATCTTGCCGGCGTCCTGGTCGAGGTAGGGCGGTGCGAGGGTGTCGGGCGAGGCCTCGACCCGGTCCTCGGCCTCCACCAGGGCATAGGACTCGACGCTCGTGGGCGGTGCGAGGCTGTCGAGGTCGGTGCCGTCCTTGGTGACGTCGCCCTGGTCGAGCAGGACGGCGACGGACTCCGCGGATGCCGGGACGTCTGCCGAGACATCGGTGTCGGCGCGCCGGTACTGGAAGGTGGCCCCGGTCAGGTCGGCGGGTCCGGCCGCGGCGAGGGTGACCTCCTGGCCTATCTCCTCGCCGGACAGTGGGGCGGTGAGTCCGGCGTTGCCTACGTGGAAGGTGTAGACGGTGCACCGCCGGCCAGGCGGTGACTTTTCCAGGTTCTGGCCGAGCACGAGGAAAAAACAGCAAGGTGATCGCATCCGACCAGTCCTTCTCCTCCTGGACCAGGACCTTCAACGGCCCCCGCCGCTGCGCGGCCATCGTGGACCGTGTCACCTTCGGCGGCAACGTCATCGAAACTGGCCGATTCCTACCGCCTCGCTCGTACCAAAGCCCGCCAGCAGGCCGCAGCCTCCTGACCTATCCCGGCCGACCTGGTCTCGGTCCGGGCCGACCCGCTTCACCGGGGCCATTTCCCCGGTCGCAGTCAAGCGAGCGAATGTCCTATGGCAGCGAGCGTGTGAGCCACACCAGCTCACCGGATTCCTCCGAGGATGCCCCGGCCTTCAGGCCGGGGAGGAATCGGGCCCCTGCGGAGCAGGGGAAGGGAAGAGTACCCGGGCCCGCATCGACGAACGCCGCATCCTGCCGACCCTCGGCCCGGCCCCGAGCGTCCCGCTGATCAGCGACTGGCGCGACCTGAGCCGCGCCCTCGAATACCTCTACGAAGCCGCCGGGGCCCCTTCGCTCCGCGAGATCAGAGACAAGAGCGGCAATCCCCACGCCCTGTCACTCAGCAGCCTCCGCCGGATCGTCCTGCGTATCACCAGGCCTGTCGACGAACAGCAGCTGCTGGCCATCGTCCACGGGTGCGGCATCACTGATCAGGACGACTTGTGGAGCTCCGCCTGGACCAAGGTCTCCAGCAGCGGCGGCATCGACCTCGCCCCGGACGTCGCCGTGGCGATGCTGGAGCGTTTCCAGCGCGGGCAGAACCTGGCGGGCAAGGCGTACGCGGCGAGGGCGGCGATCGGTAGGCGCCGTTCGGTCTCGGCTGAGACACCTGACGAGCAGTCGGGAAGCGGGGCCCAGAGACCAGTTCGGCAATTGCAGGACAGGCGCTTCAAAATCGCAAAAATGACTCTGCCGGAAAACGATGAACGCACCGCCAGTTGATTCCGAAGAATGGGGCGGAGCCGTAAGAATATTGGCTCCGATGGCCCACGTGTTCGAGTCGCGCCCGCTCGGACCATCTCCCTTCGCGACCGAAGGCAGAGTTGAACGCGAGACTCGGCAAAGGGTGGGATCACCAGGATGGCTCTCGCGCCGATACTTTCAGTCACATTAGCGTCATGGAGTGGCAGAACGTCTTTCGTCTCAGGAGGCTGATGTGAAACGTCGCTTGGCAATGGCGCTGGGTATCGCCGCGGCCGCTACGGGCCTGATGGCCACGGGCGCACAGGCGGAGGCGAAGGCCGACACGAGAGTGATCAACGGTGTGGGAGCCGCAGCGTGCCCATCCCACTACTTCTGCCTCTACGAGCACATCGACTACAACGGCTCCGGGAACGGACGGATTCTGCTGACCCAGTCGAGCGTGCCGGACCTCAGGCTGTACGGGTTCAACGACGTCGCCTCGTCGGTGATCAACAACACGGCCGACTTCGTGGTGGTCTACAAGAACGTCCACTACAAGGGGCTTCAGCGCGCCTTTACACCCAGCCAACGGGCGGGCAGCCTCGTCGGCACGGGCCTCAACGACGGAATCTCCTCGGTACGAGTCTTCTGACACGGCTGCGCGACAGCCGACGGGGCCCGTGAGTTGACCTGCCGGTCAACGGCGGGTCCGGAGGCGTTGGACCAGTGGCTTTGACCCGGCGACCACACGGTGACGTGAGAAGACCTTTTCAGAGTGGGATCCTGGTGGGGCGTCACCGTGCCACACGATGTCCCGGGGCCGCCTTCGGCATCCTGCAAGTCGGTCGCTTGCCGGCACGGATGAGCGTGTACAGCGCGCTGTACGTGCTTCATGCCGACCCGTAGCAGAACTTATCCCGCAGGGCCGCCATTGGTGGACACGTTCCCGCTCCTGCCATGGAAAACGACCGTAGAACACAGCGAGCCCTTTCCAATCTCAGGCTGACGAGGCCAGGTGGATGGCCAGGACTGCCTTCACGACGTCGGTGATGCGGGTCGTGCTGCGGCGGAGTTTCCGCAGCAGGCGCCACTGCTTCAAGGTGGCTACGGCCTGCTCCCCGACGGCGTGGATCCGCGCGTGGGAGACATTGACAGCCCGTTGACCGGCGGACTGCGTGTCCCACCGGCCGTGGGCATGCCCACGCATCGGGGCTGCTGGAGCCGCCGGATTGGTCGCGTTCCCTTGAGGTAAGTGCTGATCGGTCTCTGCTTGGATCTCCGCATGACGGACTGGTCTCAGCTTCACCATGCATACGGGACCGCGGAAGACATTCCCGGCCTGCTCGACGCAGTCGGCCCGGACTCGCGGGATCCAGGCTGGGACGCCCTGGCCTCCCGCCTGTACCACCAGGGCGGCGTCTACTCGGCTAGTTACGCCGCTCTGCCGAAACTGGCGGAGAAGGCCCGACAGTGGTCACTCGCTGAACGGCGCATGGCGCTCTACTTGGCCAGCCAGATCGTGGCCAGTCGCGACATCCGGGACGAGGCCGAGGATCCCTTCGTCATCCACTCTGCCGTGATCGCCGAACTGCTGGCGCTGACAGAGCAAGCACTGGGTGACCCCGCCCTCGCCGATGACGCCCTGAACTACGTTCAGCTCCTGTCGACGTTGCTCAGCTCGGAGAACTTCGTCGTCTTCGGGGAGGGCGGCCACTACTCCACCGCCGACGAGATGTACTTCAAGCGGACACCAGCTCACACGATCCCGCTCCAGCCTCAGGACCTGGCCACCGCGTGTCAGGTCCATCATGCCTGCTCGGACGTGGTTTGCGGTAGGACGGAGCGCACGTTCGTTGTGGCTTGTCCCAGGTGGTGGCCTGCCCGCAGAC
>NZ_JBIWOA010000091.1:0-8159 GCF_044767525.1 Streptomyces sp. NPDC101234
CTCTGCCCATCGCACGAGGTCACGCGGCAGGCCGGTGTCGAACTCGATGGTCACCCGCACGTATCGGGTGTGCAGCTGGGTGACTTTGACGGGACACGGCAGGACGGCGTCCGGCCCGCGCTGCAATGCGGCCCGGTAGGTGTCCTTGCGCTGATTCATTTCTTGTCCTGTCGCCTGATGACTTCATCTGCGAGGTCCATGCTGTCGCCGGGTCCGGCCTGGCCGCAGCGGTCCTGGACGCTTCCACGAAGCCCCGCCGCGTGATCCCCTGTCGAAGTGCCGGTCAGACCGCTGTTCGCGCGCTGAACTGCACAGGTACGGCGAGGCGGTGCCGCGCCTGCGGCCGTGCTGCGCACGGCAAACCCTCCCGCTTTGCAGCGAGTTCGATCTTCCCGTGAGTAACGACCCGGGCGAACGAAGACGCACCCGCAGCCGTACGGTCCTCGCCATCACGCCCCCTGTCCGAAAGACAGTCAAACAGTCACTCTTAGTGAAGTTTGGGGGTGTGCATGGAATGGCTGCGCGCCGATGCGCGCCGACATGCGCCGGGCGTGCGCGGGGTGGTGGGCCTGGTGTGATGCAGAACACTTCGGTGATGCGCAGAGTTGTTCGCCTTGTCCCTCGTCCGTGTTAGGCCTGGTCGGGATGCTACCGACGGTGACTAGCAGTGCTTGTTGAAGATTGCAGCATGCCGTGTGGCGGGGACGCTCGGTGACTTTCTCCTGGTGTGCATGAGTGATCAGCCGCGTGAATCACTTAGGTAGGTCTCAGGCCCAAAGGGCCGTCGGCGCGCATGAGTTGGCGCCGTCCCAGCCGACCCTCGATGAGAGGAAGAGCCTGCCCATGTGCCGTGCCGCCGGGAGGTCCGCGTGAGTCACGACGACGCCCCAGAGGACGCCTCAGCCGCTGACCAGAGTTCCGGGCTGTCGCAGTCCATGTTCTTGCCGCTGGACCTGCCGCTGGACTTCGAGGCCTTCTACCTCGGACACCAGGAGCCGTTCCACGCCTACGCGGAGGTCCACTTCGGGACCCGCGAGGTGGCCGAAGACGTCATACACGAGGTGTTCCTCCAGATCCACGCCGGCTGGACCGAGCTGCTGAGCTCGGGATCCCTGGAGCAGGGCGCCTGGGCGATCATGCGGCGGGCCGTGCACGACCGCCTCGAACGCGAGGGCCGCGCGCCGGCGTTCGTCATCAACGGGCCCATCGCCCAGGCACTGTCCTGCGCGCTCGCCACGGTCCGGGACAAGCTGCAGAAGATGGAGTCGACCAGCGGTCTGTACGAGGCGATCTCGGAACTGCCCAACCGCCAGTTCGAGGTGATCGTGCTGCGCTACGTCCTCGGCTACCCCACCGCCAAGGTCGCCTGGTACGTCGGCATCGACGAACGCACCGTCGGCCACCACCTGCGCCGCGGCAAGGAACGCCTGCGCATCAAGCTCGGCCTGCCCGACGAACGCAAGAAGCCCCAGCCGAAAGGGGAACGACCGTGACCACCACACTCGATGCCCTGCTGGAAGGGGTCTGGCTACCCTCCACGGCACCGCGACGGTTCGACGTCGCCGCAGGCCTTCGCCGACTCGCCGCCGACGCCGGCCGGCGCACCCCGACCACGGAGATCGCCCGCGCAGCCCAGGCCGGTCAGCGCCTGAGCGTGGTGTGCCGGTGGGTGCTCAACGAACCGGCCGTCGCCGACCACGTCGCCAAGATCGCAGAAGGCCCCGACCGCGGCCCGCTGACGGAGGAACACCTGGACGTCGACGGCGCCCTCGCCTTCGCCTGCCTGCTCTACCTCACCCGCCACCCCGAGTCCGCCCAGTTCTGGTGGCAGCTCGCCGCCGGCGCAGGCAGCCGGGCCGCCGCCTACTGCCTCCACCTGCACCACCTGGCCCTAGGCGAATCCAAGCGGGCCCGGCACTGGTTCCACCAGCTCACCCACTCCATGGCCGACACCGCACCACCCGACGCCGCCTTCCTCGAAGGCCTCGAACTCTTCGCCCGCTACGTCCGCACCAACGGCTCCACCGCTCTGGCCCCCACCCACCGCCTGGAGCACGAGGTCGACCGGCTCGCCGCGCGCACCCCCGGCCGTTCCGTCATCGTCGCCCGGCCGGACCGCCAACTGGTCGATCAGTTGCAGGAGTTCGCCGCCGGCCGCTGAACCAGCCCAGAGCACGAGACAGAGAAAAGAAGGAGGGGAGTCCCGTTCCGGCCACCGGTTCCGAGGCCACCGGCCGGGCGGACTCCCCACCACGACGCCATACGAAAGGGACGCCTTCCATGCACCCTAGCCCCCGACCACCCCTGCCGGGCAAGAACCAGCGGACCGCCCCGGCCCGCATCCTGCTGCGCGGCACCCGCCACCGCGTCGGACCCGACATCATCGGCCTGGTGGTCGTCCTGCCATGCCCCAACCCCTGCTGCGATCCACACCCACAGATCGCGTCAACACATGCGCCGATCATCTCTGTTCGAGGGGCTGGCGATACGAACGTGCTCCAGCAGGCCGCCCGGCCGCGCAGTGTCAAGGCGGTGCGGCTTCCTCGCCCGTGACTCGCGGACGTGGCCGCAGGATCCTTTTCCGGCGGCCACGTCCGGGCCCGCGATCGCAGAGACGGGTCGCTCCGCCGTCATGCCGCACGGCGCGAGCGCCGGTGTGGCAAGGCGGAGGCGGTGCTGGCCCGTCGCTTTCCCCCGTAGCGGCGGGCCAGACCCTCGTCTTGAGATCCCGTCCCGCGCGCGATCGCTGTATGTGCCTCCGCGTGATGGTGTAAGGGGGCGGCGCACCGAAACGGTTTGTCACGAGGTGGGACGTCAACGATGATCACCTCTGACGACCAGAAAGGGCCATGCCGTCGAGGCGCCCCGCTCTCCTCTCCACGGCGCGCGCGCCGCCGACCGCTGCTCACCGCAGCGCCCGATGGCCGTGACCGTCCACCCAGGAGAGCCCGCCCGTGCAGAAGACCGCCCTGATTCCCCACGCCCACCTCCCCCGAGCACACGACGACCGCCACGTCCTGACCAGTACCGTCGACGTTTTCGGCGCCGCCCACTGGCTGCTTGCCGAACGCGCTCCGGAGCCCGGCGGCGATGTACGGCCCTTTGACGCCCTGGTCGTCTCTGTCCATCCGGGCGGTAGCGTCGAACTCACCGAGCTGAGCGCCGTGCGGGCCCGCTGGCCGCACCTGGACCGCCTGCCCGACGGCGGGTTCGTCGTCGCCGCGTCACGCGTCTGCCGACACGAGGACGCGAACCAGGTCCAGGTCTTCGACGCGCTCGGCCGCGAGACCTCGTCCTTCTCTGTCGGGGACGCCATCGAGCACCTGCTCGTGGACGAGGCCGGCCACATCTGGGTCGGGCACTTCGACGAGAACCCGGCCGGAATCCGCCGCTGGTAACTGTCCTCCAGTCTCACGCCTCCACGTGAGTGTCGCCACCGTCATGGCCAGCAACACCCAGGGGGATTCGTTTGGATCTAGACTTTGCAGCTCTGTCGTTGGCGGTGCTGGCGGTGATCGGCGGCCTGGATTACGGGAGGGCGGATGGAGTTGCACAGCGTCCCCTGGCTGCACGTAGTTCCGGAGCAAGGGGCCCTGCCTGTTGATCGCCTGCTTCCCGTGACAGGCAGGACGTACGTAGCACGTCTCGACGGCCAGGAGATGCGCGACACGGATGCCGTCTTCCAGCAGTTCTACGACGGGCTCAGGCTGCCTGATTACTTCGGGTGGAACTGGGATGCGCTCTCCGACTGTCTGCGCGATCTGAAGTGGCTGTCTGCTGACCACCACGTACTGATCTTCAAGGCCGCGGAGGAAGCACTATCGGGCAACACCTCCGGACGACGGCTGCTCTTCAAGACCCTGCTGCGGGCAGGACAACACTGGTCCTTCACACAACGGCCCGAGGGTATCGAGCCCAGCAGGCTCGCGATCGTCATGGCTTGCGACGCTGAGTCCGTCCCGTTCCTTCAGGGGCAGTTGAGATCATGCTTGGATGAGTTGGCCTCGCCATAGCGTCGGCCTCATCTCGCGGACGAGAGGAAGATGCCTGCGATGTGAAGTCCGGCCAGATAGACGGTTGCCGTCTTCTCGTAGCGGGTGGCGATTCCGCGCCACTGCTTCAAACGGTTGACGCACCGCTCGACGGTGTTGCGCTGTCTGTACGCCTCGCGGTCGAAAGTGGGTGGTCTGCCGCCACGACTGCCCCGCCGTAGCCGATGGCCGCGCCGGTCCGCAGGAATAGGGATCTTCGTGGTCAGTCCGCCGCGGGACCGGCCGAGGGCGTGGTGGTTCGGTTCGCCGGCCAGGGCCCCTTATTGCGAGCCCCGGCCGCGTGCTGGTGGGCACGCACGATTGTGGAGTCCACCGAAACGGCCCAGTTCAGGTCCTCATCGGCGTCGGCCTGAGCCATCAGCGCGGTGAACACCCGCTCCCAGGTGCCGTCGATGGCCCACATCCGCAGCCGGTTGTAGACGCCTCGCCAGTTGCCGTACTTCTCCGGCAGATGAACCCACTGCGTTCCGGTCTGGAACCTGGAGGCGATCGCATCGATCACCTCCCGGTGGTCCCGCCATCGGCCGCCCCGCTTCGGCGTCCGGTCCGGGAGTAACGGCTCGATCCGTGCCCACTGCGCATCAGTCAACGGCACACCCGGACCAACGATCGACTGATCCGAACGAAGCCGCCTAGGTGTGCTGTCCGGCGGACCTTGGCGCAGACGCGGGGGCTGGCACGCCCTCCCCCAGAGGGGGTCCCCCAGCGGTGTTGTCGTCACTCGCCGACGCCGAACTCACCGAGCGCACCCGGGAGGGCCGGCGCGAGGCGTCAGATGCTCATCGAGAGCGATGACTGTAGTGAGGGACCCCGCTCTTCAGCCTGACGACCCCGTTCGTCACACTGACGCCGTGCCTCGAATAGCCACCGCCACCTCGTCCCGGCAGGTCCGCCGCCTCACCACGACGGCGTTTTTCGGTCCGCCGGTGATCGTCGGGCTGTCGTTGCTGGCCGCCAATCCGGACTGGAGCGTGCTCGGACTGGTGCTCGGGACCGTCGCGCTGATCGCGACTCTCTCGCTGATGATCATCGCAGCGCCGAACGGGTGGTTGATCGTCGGCGGGGTGATCGTGGGGATCGCCGCGCTGTCCGGGCCGGGGCCGGTGCTGCAGGCGGAGGTGATGGCGCACCAAGGGCAGCGGGTGGAGGTGCGGGTCACCTCGGTGAAGACGTACCAGGGCAAGCATGGGCCGGAGTACACCTGTCTTCTGGGGCGGGTGGACGGCAAGCCGCTCAAGCACGCCGAGCTGGGCAACGACTCCTGCGACGGGCCGATGGAAGTCGGGCAGACCGAGGATGTGCTCGTCGACCCGCACGGCTGGACGGCGCCGGAGCTGGCCGAGACGGACTACAGCGGGATCGACATCGCCGCGTGGGCCCTGCTGGTGGTACTGGTGCTCTTCGAGCTGCTGGTCTGGCTGTCCTGGCGGGTCGGGCGGCGCCAGTTCGAGGACTGCTGACGGCGTCCGGATCCCGGAGTGCTCGTCGGGGCGACACTGCCCCAGCTCGGTGCCCTGTCCGCCGCTCGGTGGTCCGCCCTGCTGTCCGGCGAACGCTCTGCCGCGCTGCCCACGGCCTTCGCCCTGGAGACCCTCGCCAACGGTGTGTCCTACCTGGCCGGCCCGGCGCTGGTGAGCATCCTCGGTGCGGCGGGCCGCCCGGACGCCTCGTGCCGCAGTCTGGCAGTGCCTGACCGCCTGCGACCGACGCGCGGCTGTGTGGCCGGACACGCCTGCCCGGACCGTGTCCGCGGCCTACCGTCCGGCCGCGGCCGACCAGGGATCAAAGGCGGAGTCGGGTCCCCTCGAATCGGTGTCTGAGGCCTGTCGGGCGGTGTAGAGGCGCGCATCGGTACCGAGGGCCGCGACCACGACACGCCCGTTCGCGTCCCGGGCCACCGCCGGTGCCGCCGTGTGCAGCACCCTCCCCGTCTGCCAGCGCCCCGGCCCGCTGTCGGCCGCGGCGACACGCACCATGCCTTCGTCGTCGCGCCCGGCGAGCACCGTCCGCCGGCCCTGGGGGCCGACAGTCGCGACGCTCACCCGACCGTACCCGCCGATCGGCTCGGCCTTCCCGAGGACCTGCCAACCGCCACTCTGCCGCTCCCAGTCGGCGAGCAGCACTTGCGCGGTGACCGGCAACCGGTAGGCGATCCGTATGCCCCCGTCCGCCAGCGGCACCACGCTGACAGGCCCGGCGGGCTGCGGCAGACCGGCCGCCGGGACCGGCCGTGGGAGTTCCCCGGGCTCCGTGGACACCCAGTGCAGTACGGACTTGGCGTTGGGAGCGACGAGGTGGATCAGCCCGGCGGAGTCGATACAGGCGTCCAGTCCGTCCACCACCTGCGGGTACTTCCCAGGCAGACACTCCACCCGCCGCCAGTCCGTCCACTTCCCGCCTCGGACGCTGCTGCGGTGGCTCACACCGCCGTCCCAGTTGCGTACGAAGACGTGCACCACTCCGTCCTTGCCGACGACCGCGGCCGGGTAGCCCATCTCCAGCGACTTGACCGGGGCGGCGTCCGGCGCGCCCAGCGACTCCCACGCACCGAAGACGGGCACACCCTCGTCGCCGGTACCGCGCTGGATCGCAGTCATCAGCTCGCGACGATGGGCACGCTTGCCGCTCGGCAGTACCGTACGGGCAGCGAAGAGCTGAATCCTTCCGTCGTCGTGGCGCAAGGCGAAGAGCTGTCCTTCGAACATTTTCCCGCCCAGGCCATGGGGGCCGCCGAATGCGCCGCTGCCCGGAGCGGTCTCTACCCAGCAGCGCGCCGTGCCGTCCAGGACCGCGAAGGCCGCCAACCGGTCGTCCTTGAGGGGCATCAGCCAGGAGTTGGAGCCGGGGGTGCGCTGGTAGGTGGAGCGGGTCCAGTTCTTGGAGAAGCCGGTGAGGGCCGTGCCGCCGAGTTTGCGGTCACCGCAGCCGGCCTCGTCGCCGCAGTCCTTGCGGTCCGCCCAGCCGTAGACCGACAGCAGATCTCCTTTGCGCTTGGCGGTCTTGAGGTCGATGTTGTGGGGCAGGGCAGCATTCTCGTAGCCGAGGTAGCTCTCGACGGCCACGGGACGGCTGTGTTCGCGCCCCCAGTACTGGGCCAGCGCCGCCTGGGCAAAGTGGGCGGAGGCGGTGTGGTCCTGGTGGTCGTGGTAGTGGAAGCCGCGCAGCCGGGGGTCGTGGGAGTACAGCGGCGGCTTGTCGGTCCTGTGGACGGCGTTGGGGTCCAGGGTGCGTACGACTGTGGGCCGGACCCGTTCCATGATGGCTGTCAGCGAGTCGATGAGCTGGTCCCGGGTGTACTCGTAGCGCTCTCGCACGGGAGTGCGGGTCGGTGGGAGCGTGGCGAGGGTGTCAGCCGCGCCCAGCCACAGACCCCGCAGACAGTTCCTCTTGGGCACGAACAGGGAGCGGGCCTCGACCAGTTCCAGAAACACCAACTGGTTCTCCGGCGCCGCGCGCAGCGTCTGCACCTCCACCTGGAAGCCGGGAATGAGCGATACCGCGTCCATGTCCCACGGGCTTTCGGTGTCGCCCGTGGCCATGAGGGCATGGGCCCGACGCAAGCCGTTCATCCGGGCCCGCACGTAATTCTCGCGGTTGTAGGGGACCGTGCCGGCGGTGGGGTCATGCGCACGGACGTTGTGGCCGTCGGACTCACCGCCGGTCAGGCAGACGGTGACCGAGGGTGCCCCGCTGCGTATGGACTGTTCCAGGTCCGGATTCATGAAGTACAGGTTGTCGTCCGGGTGCGCCATGATGTGAAGGAACGCCTGCTTCGCCCCGGCCGTAGCGGCCTGCTGCACCAACACCGGAGCAGCCAACGTATTCGACGCGCCACCGTCCGTTGCCGGCCAGGTGTACAGTCCGGCTCCTACCCCCATGGTGACGGCACCCGCACCGGCCGCCTTGAGCAGTTGCCGCCTGTCCATATGGCTGAGCGAACGCACGGCCACTCCTCGAAGGCGTCCGGAACCGCCTCAGATATGACAAACACTCACACCGGGATGAGCCACCCCACTAGTAGGACTCCGTTAAGTTGCTCTGGCTCTCGGGTTCTGGCTGGTGGGGGTTGTTCTGGGCAGGGGTTGGTGGCAGGTGGTGCAGGTGCCG
>NZ_JBIWOA010000092.1:0-7992 GCF_044767525.1 Streptomyces sp. NPDC101234
TTGTGTTCCACCGCCACGTCTCTCGGGGCGGCGGGGGGGCGCGGGGGGGCGGGGGGGGGCGGGGGGGGGGCCCGCCCGCCGGGGGCGGCCCCCCCGGGCCGGGGGGGGGGGCCCCCCGCCACCCGCCGGCCGGCCCGAGGCGGCCTCCGCCCCGCCGGCGGCCCAGGGACCGGCGGTCGACCCGGCCGCGGCGCTCCAGCGCATGTACGTCGACACGAGCCCGTGCAGTTCGGCGCATCTGAGCCTGAACGCGGAGGTGCTGGGGCCCGAGCGGATGCTGTTCGGTACCGACTCACCACCGTTGGCCGTGCCGCTGGAGGAGCAGATCCGCATGATCGAGAAGCTGCCGATCGACCGGGCGTCGCAGCAGCTCGTCCTCGGTGGCAACGCCGAGGCCGTCTTCGACCTCAGGAGTCGTCCGTGACCACCACGCAAGAGGCCGTCACCGCGGCCGAACGCTGCACCCCGGAGTTCCGGCGGGACCCGCACACGGTCTACGCCCATCTCCGCGACGCGGCCCCGGTCTGCCCCATGAGACCGCCGCACGGCAACGAGACGTACCTGATCACCCGGTACGAGGACGCGCGGGCCGCCCTGGCGGATCCGCGGTTGAGCAAGGACATGTACGGGGCCATGGACGCCTACCGGAGGATCTTCGGTGATTCGTCCGTCGCGCTGGACGACAACATGCTCAACTCCGACGGGCCCAAGCACACGCGGCTGCGCAGGCTGGTCAACTCCGCGTTCACCCTGCGGCGGGTGGAGGCTCTGCGGCCGAAGATCCAGGACATCGTCCGGGGCCTGCTCGACGAGTGCCCGGCCCGGGAGCCCTTCGACCTGTTGCCGGTCTTCGCGTTCCCGCTACCGATCATCGTGATCTGCGATCTGCTCGGTGTACCGCCCCAGGAGCGGTCGTGGATGCAGGACCTGTCCTACGCGGTGGCTCGGAGCGGCTTCGATGAGGAGGCCAGGCGGGCCCAGCAGCAGGCGGAGAAGGATCTGCACGCGTACTTCTCGGATCTCGTCGCCGCCAAGCGGAGGCGTCCGGGTGACGATCTCCTGAGCGCGCTCACCGCGGTCCGGGACGACGGCGGCGGGCTGACCGAGAACGAGCTGGTCTCCACGGCGTTCCTGCTGATGTTCGCGGGGCACAAGACGACCGCGTACCTGATCGGCAACGCCGTGCATCACCTCCTGTCCCATCCCGAACAGCTGCGCGCCGTGCGGGAGAACGGGGAGCTGACGCGTGCCGCGGTCGAGGAACTGGTGCGCTACGACACCTCCGTGGAGAGCGCGACGTTCCGTTACGCGACCGAGGACGTGGAGTACAGCGGGACCCGGATTCCCAAGGGCGCCCTGGTCCAGGTCGCGATCAGTTCCGCCAACCGCGATCCGCTGAAGTTCGACGCCGCGGACGAGTTGAACGTGATGCGTCCGGGCAATGCACAGGACGCGCATCTGGGGTTCGGGCACGGCAGCCACTACTGCCTGGGAGCCCCGCTGGCCCGGCTGGAGATGCAGCTGGCGCTCACCATCCTGTTCGACCGCTTCCCGAGGATGGCTTTGGCCGACCCCCGCGCCGAGACGCGGTGGCTGGAGGTTCCCTTCCCGGCCTTCCGCGGCCTCGCGGAGCTTCCGGTCGTGCTCGACCCTGCCGGGTGACCGACGCGCAGGGGGGCGGACTGTCGCTGGTCGGCTGTCCGCCCCCCGATCGAGCCGGTCGTGGTGCGGGTCCGTCGATCCAGACGGACCACGGCAGCACGGGAGGGCTGGTCAGGCGGTGATGCCGGAGCCGGCGTTCTTGCGGCGGCGCACCACGAACACGGCGCCCGCGCCGACGGCGACGGCGGCACCGCCCGCCGAAGCGATCACCGGCAGCGCGGAGCTGGACCCGGTGGAGGCGAGGTGGCCCTGCGGGTCGATCTGGGTGTTGCCGGACGGCTTGCCGGGCAGCGGCTTGCTGCCGCCCTGAGGCTTGGAGTCGCCGGGTTCGCCCGGGGCGGAGCCGGCGGCAAGGATGTCGAACTCGTAGTAGCTGTCATCGCCGGAGAAGACGCAGTTGCCCTTGTCGTCGGCGTACATGCCGATACTGATGGCGAAGCCGAGACCGGCCGGGGCCTTCTTGTCCACGGCCAGGCGAAGGTCGAGGGAGAACGACTCGTGTGCCTTGACGTCGGTGTAGCCGAGGTAGCCGGCGCCCTCGTCGTTCTCGTCCAGCGAGATGTCGGTCCACTTGCCCGAGGCCGGGTCCTTGAACTGCAGGGTGAGGTGGCTGGTGTCGACGAAGAAGTCGTCCTCGTCGACCTGGGCGGCGAACAGGCCGAGGTCGACACGCTGGTAGGCGCGGTCGCCGTCGTTGCTGACGTTCAGCTTGAAGCCGTGGAAGCCGCTGCCCGCCACGATCTTCGACGGCAGGCCGGAGAGAGTGGTGCGCAGGCTCTTGTCGATCTTCGGGTCGTCGCTGTTGCACTCCACCGGACCCGGCGTCGCCGACGCGGAAGCCGAGGGGGAGGGGGAGGCGGAGCCGGTCGCCGGTGCGGAGACGGTCGGCGTGGCCGACGCGGAGGCGGCCGGGGTCGACTCGTCGGCCGCCGGGGTGGTGTCCTCTGCGGCCGGGGTCGACTCGTCCGCCGCGGGGGTGGACTCGTCGTCGGTCACGGTGGTCTCGCTGCTGACCGTGGGCGACGGGTCGTCGTCCGTCGCATACGCGGTCGGGGCCGCGAGCAGAACGGCCGGGGCGATCGCGGCCGTCGCGGCGGCGAGGGCCAGGGAACGGCGAAGCTTCATGCGAACCTCAGAGACGAGAAGGACTGGCATATACGCAAAGAAGACCCCCAGTGGACGTAAAGGGTTGCCCAAAGCCTCACGCCTTCTTTATGTGACACGCATCTCATATACGCGGCGTGCTGCAAGCGGCCGGCCCATGGGACTCGGTCGACGCTCATCGCAGGGACGGGAGCAGCTGCGGATTCCTCATCCCCGGAACTGACCGCGTACATGGACGAGTCGGCCGTCCACGGACCTGCCGTGGACCGCGGCGTCGTCCCGCTCGCCTACGCCGTCGATGTCCTGTCGGCACACCCGCTGCCGGAGCGACTGCATTTCGAGCTCCCATCTCGCTCGGCGGCCGAGCGGATCGCCGAGGATCTGCGGCACCGGGAAGATCGCATCATCGAGTGGGACTTCACGCCGGAGCGCCTGGATCAAATGCGCCGGAACGCCGCGCCGACGCGGGCCGGCTGTTGCGCCGGTACGTAGGGCACATCCTGGAGCGCGGAGGCCAACCACCGATGTCGTGAAGGTATCCGAGAGGTCCGGACATGCGTGTGCCGTTCGGCTCACGTGTCGACGTGGGCGCCGCTCAACTGCAGTGAGGAGTGGTGGCAGCCCGTTCGTGGACGACGCAGAGCGCCGCGGCGCCGACCGCCAGGATCGTGGCGGTGTACGAGCAGACCTCGGGCACGGGCTCAAGCACGCCGACGAGACGGGGTACAGCCTCGGTGAGTACGGCCGCGTACGCCGTCGTGGCGGCCGTGGCCGGAAGCCGGACGGATCCTTCATCACGGTGCGGCAATGGCGGATCCCCGCCGAGGAACGTCGCCGGGGCCGGAGGGAGCATGAGCACGGTGCAGCCCCCAAGAGCGGCACAGCCGATGACGACGTTCACACGGGCACTCCTCGGGCCCGGCGACGAAGCGCCGACCGGGCCTCCCGGCTCACCCTGGGCGAGATCGTAGCTGCCGGCTGCGCTTGTCCGAAGGTGTGAATCTCACGAACAGGGTGCCGTGAGCGTCGTTCGCACTCCCGTATCAGCCCTTGTGGCGCCCGCCGTGCTCCTTCTTCCCGGCCTTCTCCTGTGGCCGCTGTCGGGGCTGTTGCTCCGGGGTGCCGGTGTCGGCGGGAACGGTCTCGCCCGGAGGCTGCGCGGAGGGGACGCCGGTACCCGCGGCCGAGCTGGGAGTCGTGGTGGGCGGTGCGTCGGGGACGGATGTATTCGCCGACCCGGAACCCGCGGTGAACCAGATCGCGCCGGCCGCTGTGGCGGCCAGGAAGAGTACGGCTGCGGCCACGGCGCCCACCGCCTTCGGCCGATGTGTGCCGCGGGTGCGTGGCGCGGTCCTGCGATCGCGGCGGGCTGTGACACGTGCGCCCGAGGCGGGCAGCCCGTATACGGTCGCCGGCCCCGGCTCGGTGAGTGGACGGCCGGCCGCCTTTCCTCCCGTGGGTCTGCTTTGGCCGGACATGAAGGGCCGTTGCCGTGCAGAGTAGAGCGCGGGGGCGCCGAACTCCTGTGGCACGGCGGCCGGGAGCGGTTCGGGGTGGCCTCGCCAGAAGTCGGCGTCGAACCAGTCGGCGACCTGTTGGGCGGTGGGCCGCGCCTCGGGCTTCTTGGCCAGCATGCCGAGCAGGTAGTTCTCGAAAGCCGGTGGCAGCGCAATACCGAGGTGGCGCGGCGGGGTGGCCGCGGTATCGAGGTGGTGGTGGAGGACGGCGATGGCGCTGTCGGCCTGGAACGGCGGTCGGCCGGCGAGGAGTTGGTAGAGCACGCAGCCCAACGCGTAGACGTCGGAGGCGGGTCCGGCGGGTTGCCCCAGGGCACGCTCGGGGGCGAGGTACAGGCTGGTGCCGACGACCTGACCGGTAGCGGTCAGCCCGGGCCCGGGATCGTCGAGGAAGCGGGCGATGCCGAAGTCGCCGATCTTGACGGTACCGTCGACATGGAGGAGCAGGTTGCCGGGTTTGATGTCCCGGTGCACGATGCCCTGCCGGTGGGCGGCGGCGAGGCCGGCGGCCGCCTGGGCGGCGATGCGGGCCACCTGCTCGGCGGGCAGGCGGCCCGCCATGGACAGCATCCGGGTGAGGGTGTCGCCCTCCACCAGTTCCATCACCAGGAACAACCGGTCTTCGTGTGCCCCGAAGTCGTGGACCCTCACCACATGAGGGTGGTTGAGCGAACCCGCCGTCTGCGCCTCCAGACGGAAGCGGGCAGCGGAGGTGGGATCGGCACCCTGGGCCAGCAGGAGCTTGACGGCCACGTCCGTGCCGAGCACCTCGTCCCGTGCCCGCCAGACCTCGCCCATCGCTCCCCGCCCGATTGCGGTGTGCAACCGATACCGACCCGCTAACAGCACCTGGGCTTCCATCCTCACGCCGAGCCGCTCCTGATCGCCGCAGCCCGCAGCCGCGCGCAAGACGGGGCGATGACAGAGGACTGCAACGTCCTCAGCCTACTGGTCCGGTGACGGCGCGCCGATCCGCGTCGGCGACCTCGGGGCCAACCCCCAGTCCTCGCATGTCCGAGGTCCGCACCCCGGATACCGTCGGGCTCCGATGCCGTGGACGTCCCACTTGGGTTTCCGCCTTCCGTCGACGCTGCCGAGTGGGCGTGGGGCCGCCCCGTGTCCTGGCGCGCCCGTCGTGGTCCGTCCTCGCACTGCCGGCCGCCGTCGTCCGGCCATTCGCTGTGGAGCCGGATCCGCCACTCCGCGTGGCCTGCACTGGGTCGGGCCGAGGACCATGGGCTGGTCGTGGGACTGCTGCCCCGGCTGTCGGAGCTGATCCTGACCGCCTCCGCCCGCCCTGGCTGCCATCGCGGTGTGGGCGAGGCCGCCGGAGGCCGGGGCGGTGCCTCCGCCATCACAGGCCTGGCAACTGCTGGGCGCCCAGGCACAGGCGTCCGGACAGGGACGAATCGTGGCCGAGTACTTCGATGTCGGCCGCAGCCGGACCGTGCCCTGGGCCCGCAGGCCGCAAGCAGCAGCGCTCCTCGCCGCGATGGCAGCCAGCGCAGGCGGAGGCGGTCATCGTCGGATCCAGCGAACGCGCCTTCTACGGCGACCAGTTCGCCACCATGGCCCCGCTCTTCGAACACTACGGAGTCGAGATGTGGGTACCGGAACTGGGCGGCGCGATCGACCCGCCGATCGCCGACCAGGAAGACCCCATGATGGTCCACACGTGCCGGCACATGAAGGAGGGAGCCAGAAGCCTGCCGACACGGCAGAACACCGACACCCGGCCGGGAGCCGGAGGCGGGTGCCGGTCCGCCCTGCCCGCAAAACGGGCCTCAGGGGGCAATGGTGTGTCCGAGGAGAGACGGCCGCTGACGACACGGCTGTGGTGGCGCAAGGGCGACTCCAGCTGCAGGGTCTGTCGAATACCGCGACCGTGCGGTAAGGCAGCGATGGCCGACTTCCAGGCCTGCGGCCCGAGTCGGTGTAGGCGAAGGCGCCACGGTGGCGGACGTGAAGGTCCGTCATGAGAGCGTGGCGGGCATCCCGACTGGTGAACTGTGCGGCTCCGGCTCGCTGCGACTGGGGGGCCGTTGGCCGTCGTCGGCATCTCCAGGTGCGGGTGCAACGGCCCCTCGTCGACGGACGGCCGGCTCTCCTCCGGCGGTCCCTGCCCAGACGTCCTCACGCGCCGGCGTCCTTCGGCTCCGAAGGACGCCGGCGCGTGAGGTGTGCGGCTTACCGGTAGCCGTTCCAGTAGTGCTCGGAGCCCGGGCAGAAGTGGTACGTGTTGTTGGCCCAGACCGCCCTGCCGTTGGCCCAGATCACCAGGTTCCCGTCAGCCTGGAGGATGGCCCAGGCGTTCGAGCTCCAGCTGGCGGACTGCCAGTCGTTGCCCTCCACGACCGAGCCGTTGAGCTGCTGCCAGTCGCCGTAGTGGGCCAGGTTGCCGTCGTGCCAGAACACCAACTTCCCACCGACGGCATTCCACTTGTTCGTGCCGGTCGCCCACACCGGGGTCCCTGCACTGACCCACTTGTTCAGGCCGTAGGACCAGCCGCTGTTCAGGCAGTACTGCACCAGGTTGCCGTCGTTCTGGACCGTGATCTTCTCGTCACGGGTCCAGAGACTCTGGTTGGTGGTGTACGCGTGGTCGATCCCTAGCGTGGTCTGGTGCGGGCAGGCGTCGCCGTTCGGATCGGAGCTGAGGTGGTCGCAGACGAAGCTGGTGGCCGACGCGGTGCCCACACCGACGCCGGTGGCGACGCCGAAGCTGAGCAGTGCTCCCACAGCCGCGACGATCGCGGCCAGCCTGTGGTGAAGTCTCATGGATTCCCCCTGAGTGTGGAAGGTGCAGTGCGCCGTGGTCGATGGCGCACCAGAACGCTATGACGGCTGCGACTGGTGCGAAGTACCTGTCTGCACCGTGAAGCGGTCCCTCCGGTGCCGATCTGCACAGCGAGCCGTGTTGTGCTCCTGCCAGCGCCTGCCTGCTCTGCGACCGAACCGACTTGCGAGTCTCTCGGGGCGCTGTGCCCGGCCCTGCCCGCGACGGTGCGGGTGTACGTCATCGAGGGCCCGCCGCGGGTTCGCGGCCAACTGCTCGGGAAACTGCCCGATGTGGCCGAAGGCGCGTGGATCGTGCCGTGCCCGGTGTACGCCGACCACCTCTTCATGCTTGCGCCCGGTGACAGCGCACCGGCCCCGGTCTGGCCCCCCGAGCCGGCGGCCGCCTGCTGGATCGGAGAGAGCAGTGCCGTGCCCCTGCGGGAGACCGCCACCGGCTATGTCCAGGCGTTCCATGCTCTCGCCGCCGCACGCGGCCGCCCCGAACGGCACCGCCTGAAGAAGGCGCCTTACGGACACAGGCCCAGGACCGGGTACGGGCGCAGATCGTGCTGCACGCCGCCCGGGAGCTGGGCAACGCGCGCATCGCCCGCGAAACGGGAGTGCGCCTGGACACCGTGCGCACCCGGCGGATCCGCTTTGCCGACGGCGTCCCGCCCGCCCCGGCCGACGGCAAACGCTCCTGACGGACGTCTTCACCTCCCGCGCCGTCGGCAGGCGCGGCTGTCGGCCCATGACGAGGAGAGCTTCTTCGGGCGCTCCTGGCAATTGTGGCGGGCACGTGATGAAGAAGGGGAACCGGGCTTGGGATTCACCCATCTAGTAGGACTCCGTTAGGTCTGTCTCGCGGCACTGTTCGGGGGCATGCTGGAGGCGTGGACGCACATGAAGTGAACCGTGCTCGGGCGAAGTT
>NZ_JBIWOA010000093.1:0-7936 GCF_044767525.1 Streptomyces sp. NPDC101234
GCGGCGTGGTCGTCAACCGCAGACGTGTCGAACGGCTCATGCGCCAACACGCCCTTCAGGGGCGGACGTTGAAACGCCGACACCGAACTGCCATTCCGGACCCTGCCGCCCAGGCGGTACCCGATCTTCTGCGTCGCAATTTCACCGCAGCTGCCCCCAACCGGGCCTGGATCGGCGACATCTATCTGCCCATCGCCGGCGGGAAGTTCCTGTATTCGGCCACCGTCATCGACGTGTACTCCCGTCGCCTACTGGGCTGGTCGATGGCCGATCACATGCGGGCCGAACTCGTCATCGACGCGCTCAACGCGGCTGTCCGCACTCGCGGCGGCCGGGTGGACGACGTCATTTTTCACAGCGATCATGGTGCCCACTACGGGTCGAAGGCGTTCGCCGACGCCTGCCACCGGGCTGGCATCCGCCGGTCGATGGGAGCGGTCGGCACCTCGGCGGACAATGCCGCGGCGGAGTCGTTCTTCGCCTCGCTCAAGCGGGAGATCCTGCCCGACCGGCGCGGCTGGCCGACCGAACGAGGCGCCCGGCTCGCAGTCTTCCGCTGGCTCGGCTTCTACAACCACCGGCGCAGGCACTCCACAATCGGCTACCTCGCGCCGGTCGTCTTCGAACAGAGATCAACTACGCTGGCCATCGCTGTATGACAACCGGTGTCCACGATCAAGGTGGAAGCGCCGACCGCACCTACCCCCAGCACGGCGACACGATGTACATCGTGCTCGTCTGGGACATGAGCCGCACCGCCGGTCCCGGCGGTCTCCGCTTCCGGTGGGAGGAGGAGACCGGCTGGTCCTCCGCCCTGATCGGAGTCAGCCCGGAGATCGCGACCCCGTCCCGGCCGATCGCCGCGCTGCACCGGGTCTTCGCAGCGCCCAACGACGTTGCCCAGATCGCCGAACACCTCGTGCACAACCGCCGTACGCCCACCGGCGAGTACGGCCTGGAATGGGACCAGGCGGCACACGTGCGGGCCACGATCGAGAGGTTCCGCGCCACTGTCAGGGAGCCCGGCGGCCTCTGGACGGGCGCCGGCTGAACGGGGGCCCGGTCTAGCTCCTGGCGCCGTGCTACGCCGCGGCCTCGCTGCTCTCCTTCTCCTCAAGGGCGTGCTTGAGAGCGCTGCGGGCCTCGGGCCGCTTGCCCGCGTCGACCGTGCTCCAGAAAGCGTCCGTGACGATCTTGCCCGCGAGGTCGCGCTCCCGGTACCGCAGTTCGGCGACCTGCTGCTCCTCCTGCGTCCAGCCGGGCGAGTCCGGGCGGGCGGGTGAGGTGGCGAGCCAGTAGCCCTCGGGCCGTGCCCAGGCCTCGATTGGTTCCACGGAGTACGGCAGCGTCGTGAGCAGGGAGTCGAGGTCGGCGCGTACCTGAGTGAGGGCGCGCTGCTTCTGGAGGAGATCGTCGGGAAAGTCGTACGTCACGACCGGATAGTAGTTCGACTTCCACCGCCGGCAGCCCGATGTGCCGGACCGCTGGCGCATGACGCGTCCGCTAGCGATCACATTCGACCTGTCACCGATCAGCGTGACCACAGCGCGGGAACGGCCCTGTGCGGGCCCCTATGTACGGCACCACGACCAGGGGCTCGTCCTGGTCGACGAAGACCCCGCCGGCTTGCCCGGCCCAATGGAGGGAGACGCCCGTGCCCCGGGACCGCATCGCGAAGAGCGCGTTCGCCCACTGGCTGCTGGACCGTGCCCGGCTGGCCGGGTACGACCTGACTACACACGACACGCAGGCCTCGATCCTGATCCTGGCCGCCATCGCCCTGTCCGACGGCCTGGACGAGGCGACCACGGCGAACGTGGCAAAGGGCCTCGCCGTCACGCCGCAGGAGCTGACCGAGGCCTACATCCACGAGATGCGGCAGCACGTCCTCACCGAGCTCCTGAGCCACCCCGACCTGGTGTGGCTGGACCAGCAGCTCGATGCGATCGAAGGCTCCCACTGATCCGCAGCACAGGACCGTTTCCCAGACCGCGGTCAGGCGGCTGATCCGGACGACCCGTCGCGCAGCAGGTCGCGGCGGACGTCAGCCAGGGCGAAGGCGCGCTGGAGGCCGACCACGAGTCCGTCGTCGATGTGATAGCGCCGGGCTCGTTCGTCCCGCTGGAGGAGCGGGCCGACACCGGCGGGGCCGAAGCGGCGCTGCAGCGCCTTGACGCTGGTCAGCGTGCCGCCGATCGTCGACGGCACGATCGGCGTCGACGGATGTCCGGCGAAGTACCGCTGGACATCGTCGTAGGAGGCGGTACCGCCCAGCTCGGTGACCCGGCGCAGCACCGCCCGGGCCCCGGGCACCAGCGCGGCGATCACACGGAACAGCAGCTGATCCGTCCAGCCGCCAGGCAGGGCGTCGTCGGCGAGGTCCTGCGGACCGGGGCGAGGATCCACGGCCGGGGCATCCCGCCAGGCATCGGGAACAGCCGGCCGCAGCCCGTACGCGGCCTGGACGGCGGCTATCGCCTGCTCGTACGTGTCCGTCTCGGTATCGATCGTCAGCCGCACCCGCGCTCCTCCTGTGACCGGTGCCCCATGATCCCCGCCGCCCGCCGTCCTCTGTCCACAGGTGACCCGGCCGACTCTGCTCGGTATGGATGATCAGCACACCATGCAGCAGCCCGCCCGGCTCCGGGACATGATCCTCGACAGCCTCAGACCCGTTTGAGATCTACCGCGATGCCTCGTGGTGCGCCAAACGCGGAGTCTGGCCCGGGGGCAAGTCAGGTCTGCCCGGCCGCGTTGCCCATCATGATCAGGCGTGAGAAGCTGCCGCCGCTGGAGGTATCGAGATCCCTCATCGCACGGCGGAAGGAATAGCCCGCTCACCATGCCTGACGCCCTTGACGACGTCCCTGGGATAGCGAGCGAGGGTCACTTCGCGGCATTCGTCCAGAGGTACAAGCCCCTCGACCTGTTCGCCCGCTTCCTCGGCAATCCGTTCGAGACGCTGTGCGGCGAGGCCCAGTGGGCCCTCGTGGCACACGATCCCGAGGCGGTGATGGAGCGCCTGGCGATAACCGGTCCGCCCTACCCCCTCGCTGACACCCACTTCGACTGGGACGCGGCGGTGCCGGAGGAGCGGTACATCGTCACCCGAGTCGGCCTGTTCGCCCCCGTCACCCTGCAGGTGTGGACCACGCTGGCGGGCTCTCACCTCGTGCAGGGCGCGCTGACTTGCGTCATCGCCAACCTCAACCAGCCGGAGGGCAAGCGTGTGGTGCAGTCCTGGCTCGACCTGGACGAGCACACCCCGAGCCGCCTCCTGAAACCCGACACCGACCTGCTACGCACCCGCATTTTCAGCGTCGGCACGTGGCTCCCCACCGACTACCCGCCCGGATCCCCTGAACGCGAGGGTCGCAGCACGACCTAGCGTGCCTTGCCCGGATTAGCCGGATTCGCTTGGAAGTCGGCGAGTGAGAGGGCGTCGGCCCGGACGGGTTGAAGGGCGGCCTCGCGTGAGCCGCCGGACCATGATGCCGATCATCGCCCATCGAATCATGCTCTCGGAGTGGGCCGGGATCGTTTCGTAGTCCCTGGCCAACCGCCGGTTGGCGATGAGCCACGAGAACGTGCGCTCCACGGCCCAGCGCTTGGGCTGGACCCGAAAGCCGCGCTGGCCGGGGTCCTTGCGGACAATCTCCAGTTCTCGGCCGAGGGTCTCTCTTGCCCAGTCGACCAGGCGGCCGGCGAAGCCCTGGTCGGCCCAGATCTTGCGGACGCTGGGGTGGTCCAGGCGGGTCCACAGCAGTGGGTGCCTGGCGCCGTGGCGGTCCTGGACGTTGGCCGCGACAACGTGGACGGCCAAGATCAGACCGAGGGTGTCGGTCACGATGAACCGCTTCCGGCCCTTGACCTTCTTGCCCGCGTCGAAGCCCCTGGTGACAGCCGGGACCGTGTCGGCCGTGCGGATCGACTGCGAGTCGATGAGGCCCGCGCTCGGCTCGACGTCACGGCCGTCTGCCTCGCGGATCTGGTCCCGCAGGGCGTTGTGGATGCGGCCGACCGTGCCGTCGTCGTGCCACCAGGTGAAGTACCAGTACGCCGTGGGCCACGGGGCGAAGTCTTTCGGCAGTTGCCGCCAGGAGCACCCGGTCCGGACCACGTAGAAGATCGCGTCCACGATCCGACGCCGTGGGTGTTTCTCGCGCCGGCCGCCCTTCGGCCCTACCCGCGCAGGCGGAAGCAACGGCTCGACCAGCGCCCACTGTTCATCCGACAGGTCCGACGGATAGCCCCCACCAGTCACGCCAGGACCAACGATCAGCGAAGGCACGGGGCAACGGAGATCTCAAACGCGGTCTCAGACGCGCGGAACGCGCCCTGCTCACCCGTCCCGCACCGAAATCCCCGCGAGCCCAGATGAAATTCCTCTGCACGCGCGCCAAAGGCTCCACGCAGGCCGTAGCCGAGCAGTTGGGCGTCTCCCGCAGCACCGTGGAGCGCTACCTCTCGGGCACCTCCAGGAGGCCCAGGAAACGCCTGCAGGCGGCTCTGGGGGAGGAGACCGAGTCACAGTGGCAACCCCAGTTCATGGCGCAGGCGAGGCAGCGCGCGGCCACTACCAGAGGGCTCGTCATATCCTGCCGCGCGTACTTCGGGTTCGGGCCGGAAGGGACCTCGGACACGGGCCGGATGCGGGACATCAGTGCGGCTGTCTCCCCCGCGCACGCCGACCGGATCCTGGCCGCGCAGCAGGGCGGTACGACGGACGACGATCTGCGCAAGCTGGTTGCGGACGCCCTCGCGGACGCCTATTTCCGCGTAGGAGGAGGCGGCCGCGCGGGCCTGCACGTGGAATTCAAGGACGTTGAGTGGCTGGAAATAAGGCTTTAGGAGCACGGAATTCAGAGCTGCTATAAACCTGTGCTTGAGCCGAAGCACGATAGCTGTCACCGAGTCACCGAGGCAGCCTTGTTGTCACCAGAACTCCGGGATGGGGCACGAGGGGACCACAGCCCAGGTGAGCGTGGCGGCCCCCGGATTTCGGACCGGGGGCCGTCGGACGGATTCAGTCGGACGGATTCAGTTGGGCGGGTCGAGGGAGAACACCGAACGGACCCCCGGCGCCGGGGCTATGCGTTCATTGATGCCCCACAGACGGCCGGAGGAGGGGGCCCAGGAGAGGTTCTGGATGAGCGGAGGGCCGTACGTGAGCACGTGCGGCGCGCTGCCGGGCTTTGCCCAGTGGATGCAGTACGGAAGGTCGGCGGTCGCCGGGTCATTGGGGTCCCGGTCCGCGTATTCGGGGCAGGTGCCGCTGAAGTAGAAGTATGTGCCGTCGGTCGCCGCTCCCTGCACCCCCCAGACCGGGGTCCGGTAGCCGGCTGTGGCGTGGACGGTGCCTTCGTAATTGGTCGTGCCGTCCGTGTCGAGCAGCGTGTCTGCGGCGTTCAGTGGCCAGCGCACGATCGGGGCGCCGCCCGTCGAACGGCGGAACTCGGACGTGATGAGCCCGTCGGTACCGGTGCGGTCGAGGCTGAGGGAGGTCATGCACGGGTTGAGGTCCGTGCAGGGATCGCCCTTGGTTCCGTTGTCGTAGAAACCGATCATGGGCAGGGCCCAGTTGTGCCAACGAGCGGAGGACTTGCCGTCGCTGATCCCGACGGATTCGCGCGTGTTGTCCGACATCCGCCACAGGTGGCGCAGGTCGTAGACCTGGATCTGGTGTCCGCTCGCCACGAACAGCCTGTTGCCGTACCAGGCGATGCCGTCGGCGTGACCGGCGAACGGGCTGCCGGCGGCGCCCACGGCCTGGAAGTTCCCCGTGGTCTGGGTCTCCATATAGGGATCGACCAGCATGATGTGGTTGTAGATCGTGTGGTCTCCGCCGTCGTTGTCCACGACGGAGATTCGGGCGAACTCGTTGCTGCCGGTGTTCCTGCTGTGCCAGGACGCGATATAGACGTACTTGTCGAGCCACTTGCCGTCGGGCTGGGCGTCATGCGATCCGGTGATGCCCTGGGGCACCCAGTCGCCGGTGGTGTCGTCCGCTTGCTCCCAGCAGAAGCCGTCGACTCGGTAGGACGTGTTGAGGTTCTGGTTGCCGTGGCACAGGTACGGGCGGCCACTGTGCCCGCTCCCGCTGAGCAGGGGCGCCAGCGAGTTGTACGCAGTCACCTTGCCGCTCGCCTCGACGGCGTCGATGGCGCGCCATCGAGACGCGAAGTCCCCGGCTGTGAGGGTCATCTTGCCGGGGTCGGATATCGGGTCCAGGGTGCTGGCCGCCGCGGCCGGCTGTGCTCTCGCCAGCATGATCAGGAGTAATCCTAGGGTGAGCCCGACCGCCAGGTGAACCCTGAGCATCCGCTGTGTGTTTGGTATGTGCATGGCAGTGAAGAGTAGCCAGGCCGTGCGGCAGGTAATACTGCGGGTCCGGGTGTTCCCTGAGTCCGAGCGGCCATTCGCCTGCACGACGCTGTCGGGTCCGGGCCGGGACTCGGAGCGCCTGGATGCCACGCCGCGCCGGAGACTTCGGACTTACTCGTCCCCCGGGGCTGCTGGGCAGTTCAGGCGACTGGTGGAGCGCGCCGGAGCTGGTGACGCCGATCCTGCTTTGCGCGCTGCTGGTGGCAGACTGCGTGCTGCCCTGGTGACAACCATCATGCTTTGCCCGATTGAAGCCGCAGGTCAGCCGACGCCGAAGGTGACATCTACCGTGCTTCGGCTCACTGTGCTGTGCCCGCAGCACGCCACGCGCTGCGGGCCCGGCATCCGTTCGATTCCCGCCACGATTGGGAGGCTCGTGTGAGCACCTCCGCACCCCGATCCCACCGGCGGCCGCACGTCCCCGCCGGCCGGGCGGCCGCGCCCCGCGAGCCGGTCGACTACGCGAAGATCGGCCGCTGCTCGGTCCGACGGCGTGCCCGCGGCATGACCCACACGGGGGCTGCTGCCGCCCTCGAGGAAGCCGAGCTGCAGCAGCACATGGACCGCCACCGCGAGGACCTGGCCGGCGATGAGCGCGGCCCGGCCGAAGTCGCAGAGTGGACGCGCATCGTGCAGCTGCTCGCCACCTTCGGCGGCACGTACGACCCGGACACCGACACCATGGTCCAGGACGAGCTCGCCGCCGACGCGGAACGCGAACGCGCGAAGCAGCTGGAGAACGACAAGCGCCGCCAGGAGGAGGAAGCCGAAGCCGCCCGCCGCGCCGCCCTCGCCGCCGACGTCCTGCGGCACGCCCTGCTGCGCACCCTCGCCCGCACCGGCCTGCTGGACTCGCTCAGCGAGGACGAGCAGGCCGCCGTCAACCGGCTGCCCGACTCCGACCCCGCGGCCGCGCTCGCCGTCAACGCCCTGCTCGCCCGCGCCCACGAAGCCGGAACCGGTCTGCGCCCGGGGGCCGCGTCGTGACGGGCGACCCGGACACGGTCGTCGCCGTATGGGTGGAGTCGACCTGGTGCGTCACCCGGTACGAGAGGCTCACCGCCGACGGCCAGGTCCACGTCGACGGCCGAACCCCGCTGGGCGAGCCCCGGTACCACGAGGGCGAGGACGACCCCGACCACAACCCGATCTGCCACTTCGTCGTTGTCCTCAGCGGCCGTTGTCCTGGATTATTCCCAGCTCGCCCAGGATCAGCGAAGCCTGTTGTCCGCCACCGCGGCACCGTGGCTCGACACGGGCGAGTGGCCGCCATGGCCAACGTCCAGCACCGGATCCCCCGGGTGAGCGCCACGAGTCTCGCGCCTTCCTTTGCGTGGGTCACTTGATGCGCCGGGCGATTGGTGGGGTGTTGTCGCGGCCATGGCCCGGCTGGGTGGTCACTGTGCCGTCATAGGCTCCGGTGCGTTGTGGGCGTGACGGTAGGCCAGTGGTGACAGGCCTAGTAGGACTCCGTTAAGTTGCTCTGGCTCTCGGGTTCTGGCTGGTGGGGGTTGTTCTGGGCAGGGGTTGGTGGCAGGTGGTGCAGGTGCCG
>NZ_JBIWOA010000094.1:0-7806 GCF_044767525.1 Streptomyces sp. NPDC101234
CTTCGCCCGAGCACGGTTCACTTCATGTGCGTCCACGCCTCCAGCATGCCCCCGAACAGTGCCGCGAGACAGACCTAACGGAGTCCTACTAGCGGGGCGGTGCAGACACCGGCGTCCCGCCAGAGCCGGGAGCGCCCGTAGACGGTCGGCCAGGGCCCGAACTCGCCCGGCATCTCACGCCACTGCGCGCCCGTCCTGAACCGCCAGATCACCCCCTCGAACTGGTCTCGCGCTTGCTCGGGGTGGGGGCCATACTCGCCTATCGGCTGGAACGGCTCGATCAACTTCCACTGCTCGTAGGCAAGTTGCCCACGCGTCACGATCGTCTCCGAGGCGAATCCGGAACGGCACGATTGATCACTCCATCACTCAGGCCCGTCGGAATCGAGTCCGAGCCGGCGGACCAGGAGCGCGAGTTGGTCGGCGAAGCGTTCGATGAACTCCGGGGACTGCGCATCGTCCTCGCACACACCCGCGATGACGTGCGGAAGGGTGACAGGAGCCATCGCCGCCGCCATCAGCGTGACGGTCAGGCAGGCCGGGTCCATCTCCTTGGGCAGGGCCCCGGCCGCCTGCCGTTCCCGGATATCAGCCACAGATTCCGCGAGACGTTCCGTGCGGGGCCCCTGGTCCGGGTCCGCCTCCGGCCCGGTGTACTCCAGGCTGCACCAGCCGCGTCGCTCGTCACCGGGGTCGTACTCCCCGTCGGCGGTGGGGCGGTCGTGGCGTGATAGGAGTTGCACCCGGGAGGATGGAGCGGGTGCAGGTCGGTGAGTTGGCCAAGGCGACCGGGGCGCCTGCCCGTGCGCTGCGGCACTACGAGCAGACAGGGTTGATCTCCTCGGAGCGGGCCCCCAATGGTTACCGTGTCTACGACGAGCGGGCGGTGGTACGGGTCCGCAACATCCGCTACCTCCTGGTCGCCGGGCTCACCCTGGACGATGTGCGGATCTTCCTGCCTTGCCTGGACGGAGACGTGACTACCGCGCCGCCGTCCGGCAAGGGCATCCGGGTCGCCGCGGAGCGACTGGCGGTCCTCACCGAACGCATCGCCGCGCAGACCGCGGTCCGGGACCGCCTCCAGGCCGCTGCGCCAGGCAACCGGTGACCGGCACCGGCCAGTCACCTGACCGCCCACCTCGCTACCGAGCTTCGGCTGAGCCGAGCGCCGCCGGGCCCCCGGCGGCTACACACGGTGACTGCAGACCCTCACTCATGGAGGAGTACACGACTGCCCATTGCGCGAGGTCGTCGGTTTCGCGCACCTGGAGGTGTGTCGGTCATGCGGTTGCGGCCAGACGCCACAGGGACGTGGTCTCGGCGCTTCGTGCGCCGTGGAGTGGGTCGGTGGCGTCCTTGGACCGTGGGTGCCGAGGCTTTGTGTCGATCTTGTCCTCGACCCGGAGATGCGCTGCTTGGATCGCGTCGAGCAGGTGTCGGCGTGTCCTGGGACCAAGGTGCTCTGCCAGGTCCGACAGGATGAGCCAGCCCTCGCCTCCCGGCCGGAGGTGTGCGGACAGCCCAGCCAGGAAGCCACGGAGCATGGTGCCGTCCGTGTCGTAGACGCCTTGCTCAATGGGGCTGGTCGGACGGGCGGGGAGCCATGGAGGGTTGCACACGACGAGGTCGGCGCGGCCTTCGGGGAACAGACAAGGGCCTGTGATGTCGATGCGGTTGGTCAATGCGAGCCGACGGACGTTTTCCTCGGCGCATGCCAGCGTACGCGGATTGATGTCGGTGGCCACGATGCGAGGGATACCTCGCCGGGCCAGGACTGCGGCCAACACACCGGTTCCCGTACCGAGATCGAATGCGGTACTGGTGGCGAGGCGATGCCGGGTCGCCTGCGGCAGCGGGATGTGAGCGACCAGGTCGACGTATTCACCTCTGCCGGGGGCGAACACGCCGTAGTGGGGGTGAATTCGGACGCCCAGTGCCGACACATCGACCCCGTTGAGGCGCCATTGGTGCGCACCGATCACTCCCAGCAACTCCGTGAGGGGGATCGCCACGCTTCCGAGGGGTGGGCCATAGGCTTCCCGGCACGCCTGGCGGACGTCGGGAGCCCGCCGCAAGGCCAGGGTGTAGTCGTCGTCCAGCAGCAGGAGCCTGCCGAGGACCCGGGCGCGGTGGCCGCTGGCCCGTCGGTACAGGTGGAAGGACTCGCTGGTGCAGGTTGTGGTCCTGGGGGCTTTACGGTCGATGCGGCGGCCCATCGCCTGCAGTAGTTGCCGGGCGTTGTGGTAATCGCCGCGCCAGAGCAGGGCCGTTCCTTCACATGCTTGGCGGTAGGCGTCGTCGGCCCGCATCCGGTCGTCGGCGACGATGACGCGTTGTGGAAGGGGACCGCTGTTCTCGGACGGCCAGCGGGCGGACTGGTGGGTCGGGCCTTCTGCCCAACGGATCGTGGACACCACGTACTCCTCGTGGTCGAACGTGCAGGGGCACGAAGAGCACTTCGACGAGGAGCAGGCTGAACCGACGTCTGCCCACCGGACAGACGTGTGCGTTGAGACAGGTGGCCGCTACCGCCCTCGCTGCGAAGCGCGAGAGCGGACGTCCCAGACGACCATGCCGAGCATGAGGTCGGTCCTTTCAGGTGAGAAGCAGCAGAGTGGCACACGCTTTACCCAACCGCCAAACCACGATTGCCACCGGACATACCAAGGCCATGGGTTCCCGCACGCTCGGGCCGCTGCGTGACCGGTCCTGAGCGGCCGCAGAGCCCGAGGGGCGCAACCCGTACGACGCCGTCTTCGACGGCCACACCCGCCTGGGGCGCCGACAAGCGGCGTCGCGCGGGGCCGCCGTAGTCAACGAAGCGTCTCGAATCGGCCCCACTCTCGGCCCCACTCAGTGAAGAGTGCTGCGCACGAAGGTGGCCTGAAGCGACCCTACTTGCCCCATCTGGTGCTGTCAGAGTCTGCCACCCAAGCGGGGCTCTTGTGCCGCGCTCAGCAGGTTCCCGGCGGAGAGGGCGGCAAGCCTTCGGGGGACACCGGGTTACTGGGGTGTACGACAGCCGAGTGACCGCAGTGCGGCAGTCACCGTCGCGCGCAGCGAACCGGCGTCGGCGCCCGCGCGGGAACGCAGGTTGACGCCGTAGGCGAGCAGGGTCAGCAGGTCGGCCGCCGTGGCCGGGTCGGTGCCGGGGGCCAGTTGGCCTTCGGTACCGGCGACGACGAGCACCGCGTGCAGGGCTGCCCGCAATTCCTTGTGATGCTGATCGAGGAAGGCGCGGACGTCGGGGTCGCCGTTCTCCGCGCCGGCCTGCGCATTGGAGATCATGCAGCCCCAGCGCGCGTGCTCCCCCGTACACCGGATCCCGATCAGCGCGTCGAAGAACTCGGCGATGGCGGGCAGCCCCCGGCCGTCCTCGGCAAGCCCCCGGAACGCATCAACGGAGCCCGTGACCGGTACATCCCCGCCGAGATGCTCCAGGTCATGGACCGGGCGGCCCTCGAGCTCGCCGAGTCCGGTCAGGTCGCCCGCGCCCGGACCGTCGGCGAGCGCGCTCCGGGATTCACCCTGACCTCGGCGACCGGTGCCACGGTGGCCCTGGAAGACCTGCTCGCCGAGGGCCCCGTCGCCCTCACCTTCTACCGCGGCGCCTGGTGCCCGTACTGCAACCTCGCCCTGCGTGCCCTACAGCGGCACGACACCGGCATCACCGCGCGCGGCGCCCGCCTGGTCGCCGTCTCCCCGCAGATCCCCGACGAGTCACTCACCCTCACCGAGAAGCACAGCCTCGCCTTCGACGTGCTCAGTGACCTCGGCTCCGACACCGCCAAGCAGTACGGCCTCGCCTTCGACCTCCGTGACGACCTCGCCGCCGCCTACGACAAACTCGGCTTCGACCTCCAGCGCGTCAACAACGGCCACCCCCGCACACTGCCGATGCCCGCCACCTACGTCATCGCCCGCGACGGCGTGATCCATTGGGCCTTCGTCGACACCGACTACACCGCCCGCGCCGAACCCGCCGACATCATCGCGGCCCTGGACAGCCTCGGCGAAACCCGCTGAAGCCCCTCCGAGGCGAGCTGGATCAGCCTCACCCACGACAGCACCAGATGGGCCAAGCAAGGTTGCCTCAGGCCGTCTTCGTGTGCGGCAATCTTCATCAAGTGGGCCGGCCCGGTCCATTCCGCAGCAGATCACGCTATCCCTCCCCCATGGTGCGGGTGTTCGCGCTGGTTGCGGACGCATGCGGGCAACGCGGCTCCCTAGCTCCAGGCCTCGCCGGACCAGATCACACAAGCCATTCGCGCCACCATCGCTCCCCACGGGCCTCGGTGTCGCCCAGAGTTCGAGGGCGGGAGACCGACAAGAGGTCACCGGGTAGCGGGCTCTCACCACCAACGGCTCTCGTGGCAACAACAACTGGGGGCGATCACCGCAACGGGTGGTGGAAGCGCGAACACGCCGAGCGCAGTCACTCTTGCAGTACGTCTCAGTGACTCGGCGTGTCCGCCTCCAAGGACGGCGGGGCACCTCCAGCCTGGGGAGGAGGAACACAACCGCTCACGCCGTCACCGCTCCCCCGTTCCCGCAGCGTACGCCCGAAGCGGCGATGCTCCGCCCGGCCCAGATTGCGCCGGCTACTGCCAGGACAAGTCCGAACACCGGGCAGACAAGGACGACAGCCACTGCGGCACTCCTGAACGGGTCCTCCTCGTACTAGGCCGCAGTCACGGCCGAGTTCGTGTGTCAGGCGGTGAAGCCGCCGTCCACATGGATCGAGGCTCCGGTGATGTACGAGCCGTCCGCACTTGCCAGGTGAGCGACCGTGGCCGCGATCTCGGCCGTTTCCGCATAACGGCCCACCGCCGTGAAGCCGGCGATCACCTCCGCGTTCGGCCCGTCCGAGGGGTTGGTGTCCGTGTCGGTGGGACCGGGATGCACCAGGTTGACGGTGACTCCACGCGGGCCGAGCTCTCGGGCCAGGCCTTTCGTCATCCCGACCAGAGCCGTCTTGCTCATCGAGTACAACGCCAGCCCGGGGAAGACCGCACGCTCAGCGACATTGCTGCCGATGCTGATGATGCGGCCGCCCTGGCCCATGTGACGCACTGCCGCCTGGGACGCCACGAACGGCGCCCGGACGTTCACCGCCAGGGTGCGATCGATCTCTGCGGGCCCCAGGTCTTCGAGCGGGCCGACGAGGAACACACCGGCGTTGTTGACCAGGATGTCGAGTCTGCCGAACATCGCGGCGGCCTCGTCCACCGCGGCGGTGAGCGCCTCGGGGATGGCGCTGTCGGCCTGGACGGCCAGTGCCCGGCGCCCTCTGGCCTTGATCTGCTCGACCACCCGGGTGGCGCGTTCCGCGTCGTTCTCATAGGTCAGGACGATGTCGGCGCCCTCATCGGCCAGCCGCAACGCCACAGCGGCACCGATGCCCCGGCTGCCGCCCGTGATCAGGGCCACGCTTCCTTCAAGTCGGTTCATGACGTTGAGCATTGCTGCCGTCTGCGCCCGAGGCTGGCGGGAATCAGACCTGGCGTTCGGCCTTCGGGAGGGCACCACCATCCTGATCGCGGCACGTCACTGGAGTGCCGGCAAGCGCGGTGACAGCTCGACCTTGTGGAAATGAGAGATCAGGGCGTCGGCGACATGGCATCCGCCCCCACCGTCCCAGCCCCGCAAAGTCACGCCCTGCCGGCTAGAGGGAGGCGTGTTTCTTCGTGCTGTGCGCTGCGCTGCTGGTCAGTGCTCGCGAGCTCGCAGGCGACGCAGCATACGGGCGTCGCCGAAGCCGACCGCGCGTGAGGCGGCATCCACCGTCGTGCCGTGGCTGATGAGGTGTTCGGCGCGTTCGAGACGGAGGGTCTGCTGATACCGCAGTGGGGTGAGGCCGCCGGTGGCACGGGTGAAGAGACGGGTGAGGGTACGTTCGCTCACGCCCACGGTCGAGGCCAGGGCGGACAGCGGCATCGGTCGGTCGAAACGGGCGTCGAGCAGGTCCTGGGCGTGGTGCACGGTGTCGTCGAGGTGGGACCGGTACCTGAGCATCGCGCTGGCCTGGGATTCATGGCCGTTGCGCCGAGCGTAGACGACCATGTCCCGGGCCACCTGTGCGGCGACGGCGGGGCCGTGCCGGGTGGCGATCAGGTGCAGGGCCAGGTCGATGCCGCTGGCGATGCCGGCCGAGGTGACCACTCGGTCGTCGGCGGTGTACAGCACATCACGGACGACCGTCGCCCTGGGGTAGCGGCGTGCGAGCTCGTCCTGCACATCGTGGTGGGTGGTGCAGCGGCGGCCGTCGAGCAGGCCTGCTCGGCCGAGCACCTCGGCCCCCGCACAGACGCTGGCGACGGTCCCGCCCCTGGCGTGGTGGTCACGGAGAGAGCGCAGGCCGGCCGCGCCGACGGCGGGGCTGTCGGCCAGGGTGAGCGCCCGCCAACCGGGCACCACGATCAAGTCCTCGGGTCCGAGTTCGGGCCAGTCGAGCTGGGCCACCAGTGGCAGGCCCTGAGCGGTGGGGACCAGCGGCTGTTCCGCGATGTAGCTGAGTGTGTAGGGGTGCCCGAAGTCGGAGGCCGTGGAGAAGACCTGCGCGGGGCCTGCCAGGTCCAGCAGGTGGAGTCCGGGCACCAGGAGAAAGGCAATGTGGCTCACGATCCGGTCATCATGCCCCAGGCTCGGCCGCGGCCTCCAGTTGCCCGACGGTGGTGATGGTGGCGAAGCGTCCGGCCAGGGCGTACTCGGTGCGCCTGATGATCTCCTCGGCGCTCAGGGTACGGGGGTCCGACAGCAGTTCGGCGATGCTCTGGTCGGCGGGGGCGTCGCGGTGCGGGATGGGGTTGGTCGCGGTGGCGTCGACGACGAACGTGACCTGGTAACCGAAGTCGCTCGCGACGCGGGTGGTGGTCTCGACGCACTGCTCGGTTCGGATGCCGCAGACGGTGAGCTCGTGGATGCCGCGCTCGGTGAGGAGTTGCTGCAGATTGGTGGTGGTGAAGGCGTTGTGCGAGGTCTTGTGGACCACCGGTTCCGTGTCCCGCCGCTGCAACTCCTCCATCAGCCGGACATGGCCGAGGGCGGGGTCGAAGACATCGCCGCTGCCGGGCTCGGAATGCAGCACCCACACCACCAGGTCCCCGGCCCGGCGAGCGAGCCGAACCAGTCGGTCCACCTGGTCGGCGATCTTCGGGTTGGAGATGGTCTGCCACAGCGGGTGCGCGCGGAAGGATTCCTGGACGTCGATGACGATCAGTGCTCGGGTCATGCCCCCAAGCCTGACCGGCGGGGCCGGAGCGACGACAGGCCCCATCGGGTCCGGGTGCGGACCGATCCAGTCACGGCTGGAGTCATGACCACCCCCGGGTATGCGCCACCATGCCTCCTCTGCCATCACGATCAGCGCTGTCTCACTGCCCTGCCGGACAACGCACCGATCACGACGAGAACATGCTGCACATTGTTCATGTCACGGACGCCAGTGGCGCCCTTGCACATGTGCGGATCACCTCTGATTCCGCTCGCCGAGGCCGGAGAGCGCGGTGCCTCCGCCTGCGACAGCCCAAGAACGCGGGGCGGCGTACGCCTACGGTTTCGACGACCCGCGCGTGCTCATCGCGGGGTCCGCACGCTCTGATCACGCAGGGTCGGGCCCGCCGCCACGGGGGAATCAACAGGGCCGGATACCGCATACGGCCTCCTGATCGGCGCATCGCAGGCTGCCTGGCCTGCCCGGCGGCCTCAGAACGTCCTAGTAGGACTCCGTTAGGTCTGTCTCGCGGCACTGTTCGGGGGCATGCTGGAGGCGTGGACGCACATGAAGTGAACCGTGCTCGGGCGAAG
>NZ_JBIWOA010000095.1:0-7517 GCF_044767525.1 Streptomyces sp. NPDC101234
AACGCCCCCCCGTCCGCCACCCCACCCATCCTCGTCTACCGCCCACCCATCGTTCCGGGTAGTATTAAACGATACAGTTGTAAGTGTGACTGTCGCGGGTGCAGCTAACAGAGAGGGACAGAGGCGATCATGAACGTCTATGAAGCGGTTGCCAGTCGCCGAGCCGTGCGGGGATTCACCGACCAGCAGGTCCCGCGGGAGGTGCTGGAGCGCGTACTGTCCGCCGCAGCCTGGGCACCGTCCGCGTCGAATCTCCAGCCGTGGCACGCCTACGTGTTGACCGGCCAGCCGCTGGCCGAGCTCAAGAAGCGTGCCGGCGCACGCATAGCCGCGGGCGACCCCTGGGACGAGCCGGAGTACGAGCAGTACCCGCCGACACTGAAGAGCCCCTACCAGGAGCGCCGATCAGCCTTCGGTGAGCAGCGTTACGGCGCACTCGGTATTCCACGTGAGGACCTGGAGGCGCGACAGCGGGCCTCTGCCGCGAACTGGGACTGCTTCGGGGCACCCGCCGCCCTGTTCTGCTACATCGACCGCTGCATGGGCCGACCCCAGTGGTCCGACATGGGCATATACCTGCAGTCCATCATGCTGCTGCTGCGCTCCGAAGGGCTGCACAGTTGCACGCAGATGGCCTGGGCGAAGTATCACAAGACCGTCGCCGAGGTCCTGTCGCCCCCGGATGAGCTCCTCCTCTTCTGCGGCATGTCGATCGGGTACGAGAACATCGCTGCAAGCCAGCCCCGTATCGGCCGGGCGCCGCTCAACGAGACAGTCACGTTCGTCGACGGCTGTTGACACCTGAGGCTTCGGTCAGCCGACCGCAACGAGCGGCGATCGCAGATCCCGTGAAAGGGCGGCGCTACAGCGCCCGATAGCGATCAGGGCAGGCTGTCTCCCTGCCGTCACGGACCCCGGTGCGAGCCGGGATCGCCGGGGGTGTCGGGCTGGTTCCAGGAGCGTAGCTTGTCAGGATTGAGGACAACCCAGACCTGTGCGACATGATGGTCGGCAACGTCGAGGCTGATGACGGCGGCGACCCGGGTGCCGTAGCGGGCGATGAGCCCGGTGCGCCCATTGACGGATTGGGTGGTCAGAGTGGTGCGAGGGTGGCGGGCGAGGAGCGTCCGCAGGCTGCGGGCGACCTGACGTCTGCCGTGTACGGGCCTGCTCAGTGCTCGGATCTTGCCGCCGCCGTCGAAGAACGCCGTGGCGTCCGGGCACAGCAGCGACTCCAGTAGTTCGGCATCCTCGTCCACACAGGCCTGGCGGAGAGCGCGGGCGAGGTGATCGTATTCGCCCGGCGGGGTGGATCGTGAGCGCTGCCTCCGAAGACTGTGGCGAGCCCGGTCGGCAAGCTCGGCGCACTCGGACTCCGGGCGTCCCACGATGTCGGCCACCGAATCGGAGGCCATGCCGAAGACGTCATTGAGCACAAACGCCGCCCGCTCGGCCGGCGACAGAGAGTCCAGCGCGTTCAGGAGAACCCGGCTGACCTCCTCCGCCAGGCTCGCCTGCGCCCCCTCGGCGCCTTCCGGCTCCGTTCGGTACTCCTCGCCCTGATCCCTCTGGTCGGCCGCACCCCGGTGGGGGTGAGCGAGCAGGCCCAGACAGATCCCGCCCGCGGTCTTCGCGAGCCAGTTCCGGGGAGCTGTGATCCGCCCACGCTCCGCGTCGGTCAGCCTGTACCACCGGCGGTAGGTCTCACCGACGACGCTTTCCGCGTCCCAGGAGTTGCCCAGCATCCAGTAGGTGACTTCCAGCAGGTGCCGACGCTCATCAAGCAACTCCGCGACCGGCACCGCGTCAGCATCACCCATATGGCATCGTCTCCCTCACGAGGCACAGCACAACACGGCTGCACACAGTGACCCCTTCAACCTTCATGAGGGCCTCGGAGAAGTCAGTGTGGCGATGGCCGCGTCCTCGCACACGACACACATCCTTTGTTCCTCGGCTCAATCCCTTGACCGGGCATGCACGCGTCTTGTGACATCAGCTGTTCTGCGCGGTCCCACGTGCCGACCGACGCGCACCACACCTCACCGTACGTTTCACAGAACCTCTTCCATCCTGTGCCGTGAGGATGAAATGGGCTGTTCAGGGGGCTGATGGTCCGTCACGGGAGACGTAGCGGCGGGCGAGCCGCTCGACGACCACGGCTGATACGCCGGCTGTCGGAGCCCGAAGCATGCGCCGCCGAACCGGGCCACCGCGACGAAGAAGTCCTTCGCGCCCCTCCCTTGTCACAGATCCAGTTGCTCTCCTGTCTGGTACCAGGAGGTGTCAAAACACATGAATCGAAGGTGGAGCAACACACCAATGCCTTGCGCAGCATCAACTGTTGGATGCGCACCTGCGTCCCGGGGGACCGTGTGGCGAGAACATCTTGAGACACTCAGAGCTGCGGTAGATTTCAACGCACTGATCGCCCAGGAAAATGCGTCCCTGGAACAGGGTTTGCTACCTGCACCGGCACTGCGCGAAGACAACTTCTCGGCCGCTTCTCGTTACATTCCAGGGCGGCCTCACGCGCTGTTGTGCGGCGACTTCTACGACATTGTGCAGACCGAGGACTCGACCGTACACGTGATCTTGGGAGATGTCTCCGGACATGGAGCAGCTGAGGCCGCTCTGGCGGTTCACCTGCGCTTGGCCTGGCGGACTGCCGTGCACTGCGGCAAGACCCAGTTCGAGCAACTGCGTATCCTGGAGAAGGTCCTGGTCGATGAGAGAGCGGACGACGACACCTACACCACTGTTGTGTCGCTGGTGTTCCCTCCAGGGGGATTGTCCTTGAAAATGATGAGCGCAGGGCATCCGGGGCTCCTCCTGCGCAGCCACGGGGAAATCCACTGGGTCGAGCCTCGGACCGGGATTGCCCTGGGCCTGCTTCCGGGATGCGAGGACTGGACCCGGACCGATGTCTCGCTTTCCCCCTGCGACAGCGTGGTTCTCTTCACCGACGGACTGTTCGAAGGAAGGACCGGCCCCTCCACACGACTTGGCGAGGACGGCCTGCTGCGGCTGGCGCTGCAGCACGGGCACCTGCCGGGGCAGGAGTTCATCGACGCCCTGGTCCACGGCGTGGTGTCCATGGCTGCGCCCTTCGGCGGGCTGGCGGACGACGTGGCAGTTCTTCATCTGGGCTGGAACGCCGCTGACGCAGCTGTGGCGCGACGGCTGTGACAGTCCCCCTCCGAGCCGATGCCACGAGATCCCGACACCTCTGCCACCTCGAGCGACGTCGATGGCCGCATCAGGGCGGCCTCCGAGACGCTGCACTGGCGGCATCGCGTACCTTCCGCCTCGGCCGAAGCCCCGGACAGTGAGAAGTGCCGCGTGTCTCGATACTTCCGCGCACATCATGTGCAATGACACATGCCGCGAGGGGTCGCTGCTGTCTGCACCGTGGGGTGCGCGCAGTCGGTCATCGATGCTCGAAACCGATGGGGCCCGCCCGCCGGAAGGACGTTCGGCAGACCTGCCGGAATCGCAGGTGCCAAGTTCCGAACACCTGTCACGGGGGACGTGTCCATGGTGCTCGAAATTCTGCGATCAACCCACCAACAGCCCAGGCCTGCTGGTGTTCTCCGTCACCGGCAGCCTGGGACCGAATCGAACATGAGCGGGGTGAGCCCCGGTAGCTCAGTTCATCGTCCCCAGCATCACAGCGACGCACAGCATCGCAGCGGTGATCAGAGCCATCGCGATCGCCGTTCCGCGCAGCCAGTGTCTGAAGCGTACGTGGTGCCGCTCCTCCACCACGCTGATGCGGTCCGAGATGTGCTCCGTCACCATACGGGCGACGTACTTCTGCTCGTCGAGATACCACCGCTCGATGTCCGTCTTCTGGACCTGGGTCAGCCCGGATGCCCGCGCGGTGAAGGCTGCCACACGCCGACGTGCTGCTTGCAGATGAGCCTCCCGGTAGAGGTACGTCTCGATATCGGTGAGACCGCGTTCGGCCTCTCTACTCGCGTCCATGCCGTCCTCCAGCGGGAAGGCGGGAAGGCCGGTTGTGGCGGTCCCGGGAGTCAGGAGTGAGCCGGTTGTCGAGCCAGTCGCCGTAGCGAGTGGGCGCGGTGTAGGCATCGGCACCGGGAAGAAGGTCATGACGCCGGAGTCTCGCGCCGAAGTAAGGACTGCGGTCGTCGGGGAACAGACGGCGGTACTCCCCGATGTCGGTGAGGGCGGCACGCACGAACATGTCGAGCCCGAACTCGTCGGGGCCGGCAATCTCACGAACACCGAGGAGGGGCCGGAAGGACGCAGTGTGAGCCAGGAGTACGGCAACATCCGCGCAGGACACCGGCCGGATCTGGACGGGCGCCACCCAGATGCTCCAGTCCTCTGTGGCTGCTTCGGCAATGTCACCGGCGGACTCGAACAGCTGGGTCGTACGGATGATCGAGTAGGGAATCCGAGACTGCCTGATCAGGGTTTCCTTCGCGTACAGGGCACGGAAGTATCCGCTCTCCCGCAACCGGTCCACGCCGACAACGGACAAGGCGACATAGTGTTTTACGCCGGCGGCGGCCGCCGCCGAAAGCAGGTTGGTCGTGGAACGGCACAACGTCTCCATGACTGCCTCCTCATCGATGACGAGGCCGGAATCCTCGGTGAGGACCCCGTCGTCAAGTGAGGGCGGACCGGACAGGTCGACCACTACGGAGCAGCTCTCAAAGGCCTCGGGGAGGCCCTCTCCTGTAACCATGTCGACGCCGCTCGAAGCGGAGACCAGCTCGGCCTCATTCCTGTGCTCATTGATTCTGGCAACAGTCTCGACCCCGGTGGATCCACCGTCGTCGATGACAACGACCTTCATAGAGAGAAGCCTTCCCTTCACGCAGAGGCCGCCCGAGCACACTCGTGCTCAGGCGTCCTGCTGAGCCTCTACGGCATGATCATGCGGCCGTGTGGTCGCCCGCCTGGCTCCCACCGGGTCGGTTCGGATTGGCGTTCGAGACGAACGCGTCCCGTGGATGCTGGACGGAGGCAAGGGAGACCAGATCCCTGCCCCACAGTGCGGCGGTGAGCCAGACGGCGAGAACGCGGACCTTGCGCTCCCAGCTGGGCACGGCCAGGACGTGATAGCCCCGGTGCATCAGCCAGGCGGGAAGCCCCTTGATGACGATGCCCTTGTACTGGAAGATGCCTCGTCCCAGGCCCAGCGTCGCCACCACTCCCAGACTGCTGTGGCGATAGTCTCGGGTCGCGCGCCCCCGAAGACTTGCCGCGATGTTCTTTGCGAGGCGCTTGCCCTGCCGCACGGCATGCTGGGCGTTCGGCACCGTGTACGCGCCCGGTACGTGGGAAGCGAGGTCCGGAACGGCCGCATCGTCCCCGGCCGCCCACGCATCCGGTACGGGTTCACTGCCGGTGCCCACGCGCAGGTCAGGCCGTACCACGATCAGACCCCGCCCGTCGACGGGCAGGTCCGTGTGGTTGTGCACGACCGGATTCGAAGCGTTTCCGGCGGCCCAGACGATCAGCTCGGAATCGAATTCCTTTCCGTCGGACAGCACGACGTGGCCGCCTTCGGCAGAGACCAGCTGTGTGTTCAGGTGGACTTTCGCGCCGCGTTCCTCCAAAGAGCGCACGACCCAGGCGCCGGGCTTGTCCCCCACCTCGGGCAGGATTCGTCCCCGGGCCTCGACCAGGTGGAACGACACATCGTCGAAGCTCAGTTCCGGGTAGAACTTGACCATCGCAGTCGCCAGCGAGAGCAGTTCACCGAACCCCTCGACGCCGGAGAACCCGCCGCCCACGAACGTGACGGTGAGCAGCCTCTGCCGCTCGGGGCCGGGCGGCAGCGACGCCGCCTGGTCGAAGGCCGTCATGAGCCGGTCGCGAATGGCAACCGCCTCTTCCACGTGCTTGAGACCTATGGCCTGCTCCGCCACTCCGGGTACCGGGAAGGTGCGGGTCACGGCGCCGGCGGTGACCACAAGGGTGTCGTACTGAACCTCGTAGTCTGCTCCGCTCGCAGAGCGCACACACACCGTCCGGTCTGCGTGGCGGATCTCGGTCACACTCCCCGCGATCAGCCGGGTGCTGCGCAGGTGTCGCCGCAACGAGACGGCAGCGTGACGTGCCTCGACCGAGCCGGCCGTCACCTCCGGCAGGAAGGGCTGGTACGTCATGTACGGGCGCGGGTCGACGACCGTGACCCGCGCCTCGCCCTTACGCAGCTTTTTCTCAAGGCGCCATGCAGTGTAGAAGCCCGCGTAGCCCCCACCGACAATCAGAATCTCGCGCATCGGTCCCTCGGTTTGTTGTCTGACACCAGATAGACCAGACGGGCCAGGACGGTGTGACACGGCCGCGGCGACATGGCGACTGAGCCGATCTCGTCACAGAAACAGGGGACTTCCGGTCTTCACTCAGCGAACGCTGTCGTCGCCAAGCGTGCTGTTGGCATGACTGCGGTGGTGACTCGAACGCCGAGAGGGAGGGCCTGGCTGTGCTCGTTGTTCCGGATCCCAAGGTCGTCAGAAGGCTGTTGACCCGGTACGCGTCCCTGCAGATCGCGCTCGCCGAAAGCGCGGGGCGGGAGAAGTCACGCGAGCTCGAGGACGTGAGTTACACGCTGTGCATCACGATGGGAACCCGGGACGTGCGTGAAGCCATAGCGGCAGCGGACACGCTGCTGGTGGCCGTGGCCGGGCGAGGCAGTGTCCAGGAGCCGGACGACGAGGGCGGATTGCCGGTGCGCGTCTGAGGCCCCACCAGGACAGCAACACCTGTAGCCACTCGTCTCACTCGTGATAGTCTCATTTAATACCATCTCGTGTTCGACTATGGTCGAGCACCAGTCCTCTCTTGGGAGAAAGCCCATGGCCACGTTGCTGCACATCGACTCCTCCGTGTTTCCCGGCGAGGCCTCCTCGTCCCGTCTGGTCACGGCGGCCTTCCGCAAGGTCTGGGAGGAGCAGCACCCCGAGGGCACGGTGATCTACCGTGACCTCGCCGCCAGCCCTGTCCCGCACATCACCGCCGCCGCCTGGTCCGCCGGTTACACCGCCGCCGCCGAGCGCACCGCCGAGCAGTCCGCCGCATTCGCCGCGCGCGTGAAGCTCATAGAGGAGCTGGAGCAGGCGGACGCCGTCCTGATCGGCGCCCCCATGTACAACTTCTCGATCCCCTCGACCCTCAAGACATGGCTGGACAGCGTGTTGCTCATGGGCCGCACCGCGGGCGAGTCCCCCTCGGCCCAGGGCACCCCGACCGTGGTGGTCGCCAGTCGCGGCGGCTCCTACGCGCCCGGCACCCCGCGCGAGGGCTACGACTTCGTACTGAACTACCTGGAGGCTGTCCTCAAGGGGACCCTCGGCCTGGACCTCGAGTTCATCGTCCCGGAACTCACCATGGCCCCCCGCAACCCGGCCATGTCCGAACTGGTCTCGCTCTACGAGGCCTCCCGCAAGCGTGCCCTGGAGGACGCGGCCGCCAAGGCCAAGGAGCTCGCGGAACTCCTCGCCGCGTAACCCTTGCCGTCGTCGGTGGGCGGCCGC
>NZ_JBIWOA010000096.1:0-7481 GCF_044767525.1 Streptomyces sp. NPDC101234
GCAGCAGCCAGCGCCTGACGGATCACCCGCTGCTGGGACGGACCGTTCGGAGCCGTCAGACCATTCGACGCACCGTCCTGGTTCACCGCACTCGAACGCATCACCGCAAGAATCTGGTGGCCGTTGCGCACGGCGTCGGACTGACGCTCCATCACCAGCACGCCGACACCCTCGGACCAACCCGTCCCGTCAGCCCCATCCGCGAACGACCGGCACCGGCCGTCCGGCGACAGACCACCCTGAGTGGTGAACCAGACGAACGCGTCGGGCGTCGCCATGACGGTGACGCCACCGGCCAACGCCAGCGTGCACTCCCCCGCCCGCAGCGCCTGCGCAGCCAGATGCATCGCCACCAACGACGACGAACACGCCGTGTCCACACTCACCGCGGGACCCTCCAGCCCCAGCGAGTACGCCACCCGACCCGAGATCACACTGGCCGCGCCACCCGTGATCTGGTGACCCTGCAACTGCTCCCCACCACGCGCGACAAGATCGGCATACCCCGAGGAGTAAACACCGGCGAACACACCGGTCGAACTGCCCGCCAAGGACAACGGATCGATTCCCGCCCGTTCCAACGCCTCCCACGACACCTCCAGCAACAAACGCTGCTGAGGATCGGTGGCACTCGCCTCACGCGGCGAGATACGGAAGAACGCCGCATCGAAATCAGCGACACCGTCGACAAAACCACCCTGACCGGTCGCCGAGGACCCGGAACCGATGCCCCCGGATCCCAGCAGCGCATCCAGATCCCAACCACGGTCAACCGGGAACGACGTGATCCCGTCCGCCCCGGCCGTCACCAGGTCCCACAGCCCGTCCGGACCCGTGACACCACCCGGATAACGGCAAGCCATCCCGACCAGAACGATCGGATCGTCGGCCACCGGAACCGGCGGCAGCACCGCCGGGACCACGGCGGAGGCGGCGACCGGGGACACCTCGCCGAGCTCCTCCGCCAGATAGCCGGCCACGCGGGCCACGGTCGGGTAGTCGAAGACGAGGGTGGCGGGCATGCTGAGCCCGGTCCGGGTGCGCAGCGTGTTGCGCAGGTCGACGGCGGTCAGCGAGTCGAAGCCCAGGTCGCTGAACGGCTGGTCGTCGGCCAGTTGCGCCGCGGAGGCATAGCCGAGCACCGCCGCGGCTGACTCCCGTACCAGGTCGATCAGGGCCTGCTGCCGCTCGGCGGCGGACAGGCCGGCGAACCGCTGACCAAGACCGTCGCGACCGCCGTCGGCCTGGGTGGCGGCGCGGCGCGACGATCCCCCGGTCAGCGCGCGCCACACAGCCGGAAGGTTCGCCCGGGAGCGCAGCGCCTGGATGTTCAGCCGGGTCAGGGCCACCTCGGGGACGCCGGCGCTCAGCGCCCGGTCGAACAGGACCATGGCTTGCGGCGCGGACAGGCCGCGGTCGGTTTCCCAGTCTCCCCACGCCAGCGCGAGGCCCGGCAGCCCGTCGTGGTGCCGCTGGTGCATCAGGGCGGCGAGGAAGGCGTCGCCCGGGCGGTTCTCGTCGCCCACGATCCCCGCCAGGGACGAGAAGACCACGAACAGCGACAGGTCGAAGGCGCGTGTGAGGTCGTGCAGGTGCCAGGCGGCGTCGATCTGCCCGGGTCCGTCGACCCGGGCGGCGTGGACCACTCCACCGACCGGGTGCGCGGTCAGCATCTCGGTCAGGGACTGGTGGTCGTTCAGGTCACAGGCCACCAGCTCGACTGCGGCGCCCGCCTGGGACAGTTCCGCGGCGAGCTCCGCGGCGCCCGGCGCGTCGGACCCGCGCCGACTGAGCAGCACGAGATCTCGTACGCCATGGGCAGCCACGAGGTGGCGTGCCACGACCGCGCCCAAGGTTCCCGTGCCGCCCGTGACGAGGACACGGGAGGGAACCGTTTCCGGCTCGGTCGAGGGGCTGAGCCGGACCAGCCGGGCGGCCCGCAAGGCCCCGTCCCGCAAGGCCAGTTGCGGCTCGTCGGCGCCCAGCACCTGGCTCAGCACCGCATCGTCCACCTCGGCGTCGGTGTCGAGCAGCACGATCCGGCCCGGGTCCGCCGTCTGCATCCCGCGAACCACGCCCCACACCGCCGCAGCGGCCAGGTCCGTCACCGGCTCGCCGGGCTCGACGGCCACCGCGCCCCGGGTGACCACGACCAGCGGCCCCGTGGTCTCGTCCAGCTTCCGTACCACCCGGGCGGTCAGCTCGTGCGCGGACGTCACCACAGCGCCGGAATCACCGGAAACCGGCACCACCACGGCTGCACGGGCGTCGGCGGTTCCGGCGGGGATGCTGACCCACTGCAGGCTCAGCAGGGTGCCGTCGCCCGCGCCGGCGACGATGCTGTCGGCCGCCAGCGGGCGTACGCTCAGCGAGCCGATCGACAGCACCGGCAGCCCGCTGTCGTCGGCGATCGCGATGGCCACCTGGTCCGGCCCGGTCCGCGTCAGCGCCACCCGCACCCGGGACGCGCCGGTCGCCCGCAGCACCACGTCGACGAAGCTGAACTGCAGCCCCGCCAGCCCGGTCAGCGCCGTGGACTGCAGCGCCGCGTCCAGCAGCGCGGGATGGATCCCGAACGACTCGGCCAGGCCCCGTCCCGCCTCGGGCAGCTCGACCTCGGCGAGGATCCGGTCGCCGTCCCGCCAGGCCCGGGTCAGACCCTGGAACAGCGGCCCGTACGCGAACCCGCCCGTACCCAGCTCGGCGTAGAACTCACGGGTGTCCAACTCGGTGGCGCCGGGGCCGGGCCACGCCTGGCTCAGCGCAGTGAACTCCTGCCCGGCCGGGCCTGCGTTCGCGCTGAGCACGCCGGTGGCATGGCGGGTCCATTCGTCCTGCCCGCCCGGCCGGGCGTACACGGCGACGCTGCGCCTCCCCGCCGCGGCCTCGCCGACGACGACCTGCAGCTGTACGTCGCCCTGGGCGGGCAGCATCAGCGGCGCCTCGAGGACCAGCTCGTCGACCCGGTCGCACTGCACGCTGTCGCCGGCGCGGACGGCCAGCTCGACGTAGCCCGTGCCGGGGAACACCACGGCGCCCCGGATCGCGTAGTCGGCCAGCCACGGGTGGGTCCGCAGCGACAGGCGGCTGGTGAACACCACGCCACCGGTCTCCGGCAGCGTCAGCATCGCACCCAGCAGCGGGTGCTCCGCGGCGCTGAGGCCGGCCGCGCTGACGTCGGCGGGACCAGCGGCCGCCTGGGGCCAGAAGCGCTGGTGCTGGAAGGCGTAGGTCGGGAGGGGAACGCGACGCCCGGTGACCAGGCGCTTCCAGTCGATGTTCACGCCGTACGCGTGTGCCTGGGCAACCGATTCCAGCAGCCGCCGCAGATCGCCCTCGCCGCGTCGCAGCGTCCCGATCGCCGGGGTGATGTCCTGCACCGCGGGGAGCAGGACCGGATGCGGGCTGACTTCGATGATCACGCCGGGCTCGGCGGCTGTCAGTGCCTGTTCGAACAACACTGTGTTCCGGAGGTTCCGGAACCAGTACCCGGCGTCCCAGCCCGCGGTGTCCATCAGTTCACCGGTCACCGACGAGATGACCGGCACCTCGGATGTTTGCGGGGTGACAGGAGCCAGGTCCGTCAGCAGCCGGTCCCGGATCTGTTCCACGAGCACGGAATGCGAGGCGTAGTCCACCGCGATTCGTCGTGCCCTGACGCCTTGCTCCTCGCAGTACGCCTGCAGCGAGTCCAGGGCGTCGGCCTCGCCCGAGACGACCACGGATGCCGGGCCGTTGATCGCGGCCAGCGACACCCCGGGCCGGTCCGCGATCAAGTCCCGCGCCGCCGCAGCCGGCACCGGCAACGCCATCATGCCGCCACCGGTCAGATGCTCCGCGATCGCCTTGCTGCGCAACGCCACCACCCGCGCACCATCGGACAACGACAACACGCCCGCCACACACGCCGCTGCGATCTCGCCCTGCGAATGACCCACCACCGCAGCCGGTTCCACCCCGTACGAGCGCCAGACCGCGGCCAGCGACACCATCACCGCCCACAGCGCGGGCTGCACGACATCCACCCGCTGCAACGCAGCCTCGTCACCGAGCACATCGGCCAGCGACCAGTCCACGAACGGTTCCAGCGCCTCCGCACACGCACGCATCGACGACGCGAACACAGGCGAGGACTCGATCAGCTCCTGAGCCATGCCCACCCACTGCGCACCCTGACCCGGGAACACGAACACGACCCGGCCGCCGGTCCGGGTGCCGCGCACCACTCCGGGCGCGGGACGGCCGACGGCGAGGGCGCGCAGTCCGGCCCTCAGCTCGTCCTGGTCCGCGCCCACCACCACGGCCCGCTGGTCGAAGGCTTCCCGGGCCGCGATCAGCGACCAGGCCACGTCCGCCGGGTGCAGCGAGGGAACCGATTCCAGGTGTTCCAGGAGACGCGCCGCTTGCGCCTGCACCGCCTCGCCGGTCTTCCCGGACAGGGCCCATGGCAGCGGGCCGTCAGTGGCGGGTTCCGTCGGAGGACCGGCGTCGATGCGAGCCGGGGCTTCGAGGATGACATGCGCGTTGGTACCGCTGACACCGAACGCGGAGACGCCGGCCCGGCGCGGACGGCCGGTCTCCGGCCAGGGCATCGCGCCGGTCAGCAGCCGGACATTCCCCTCGGACCAGTCCACCTGAGAGGTCGGCACGTCCACGTGCAGGGTCTTGGGGAGCATGCCGTGGCGCAGCGCCATGACCATCTTGATGACGCCGGCCACACCCGCCGCGGCCTGAGCGTGGCCGATGTTCGACTTCAAAGACCCCAACCACAACGGCCGGTCACCGGGCCGGTCCTGACCGTACGTGGCCAGCAGCGCCTGCGCCTCGATCGGATCACCCAGCCTGGTACCCGTACCGTGGGCCTCCACCGCATCCACATCCGCGGGCGACAGACCCGCAGCAGCCAGCGCCTGACGGATCAGGCGCTGCTGGGACGGACCGTTGGGCGCGGTCAGACCGTTCGACGCACCGTCCTGGTTCACCGCACTCGACCGCATCACCGCGAGCACCTCGTGACCGTTGCGCTCGGCGTCGGACAGACGCTCCAACACGACGACGCCGACGCCCTCGGACCAGCCGGTGCCGTCGGCCGCCTCGGCGAAGGACTTGCAGCGGCCGTCCCCGGCGAGGCCACCCTGAGCGGTGAAGCCCACGAAGGCGTCCGGGGTGGACATGACCATCACACCGCCGGCGAGGGCCAGCGAGCACTCCCCGGATCGCAGGGCCTGGGCGGCCAGGTGCATCGCCACGAGCGACGAGGAGCAGGCGGTGTCCACGCTGACCGCGGGACCCTCCAGGCCCAGCGCGTACGCCACCCGGCCGGAGATGACGCTGCCGGCGCCCCCGGTGATGAGGTGGCCCTCCAGCTCCTGCTCGCCTGAGCGGGCGGCGAATTCGCCGTACCCGTTCTGGTAGGCACCGACGAAGACGCCCGTGGGGCTGCCGACCAGGGTCGAGGGAGCAATTCCGGACTGTTCCAGCGCCTCCCAGGAAACCTCGAGCAACAGCCGCTGCTGCGGGTCGGTGGCCAGCGCCTCGCGGGGCGAGATGCGGAAGAACCCGGCGTCGAAGCCGGCCACCTCGTCGAGGAAGCCACCCTGTCCCGTCGCGATGGTTCCCGAACCGGGCCCGGCGGTACCCAGCAGCTCATCGAAGTTCCAGCCCCGGTCGACGGGAAAGCCGGTGATGCTGTCCGTCCCCTCGGCGACCAGGCGCCAGAGGCCCTCCGGGTCCTGGACGCCTCCCGGGTAGCGGCAGGCCATGCCGACCAGCACGATCGGGTCGTCGGTGAGTGCGGCGGAGACCGGTACCACTGGCGTGACTGCGGCTTCCGGCTCGCCGAAGTGGGTGGACAGACGGGCGGCCAGCCGGGTGACGGTCGGATAGTCGAACGCGGCACTGGCCGGCAGGCTCGCCCCCGTTCGCGCCAGGAGTGCGTTGCGCAGCTCGACCGCGGTCAGCGAGTCGAGGCCCTGTTCCCTGAACGGCTGGTCCACATCGACCTGCGCGCTGGACGAGTGACCGAGCACCGAGGCCGCCGCCGCGCGAACCAGATCGACGAGTACCTGTTCCCGCTTGGCTGAGGGCAGGGCAGCGAGGTGGCGGCCCGGCTCACCCGTACCCGTGGAACCGGTTCCCGTCAGGGCGGCCGTCACCTCGGGCAGGTCGGAAAGCAGGGCGCTCGGCCGGGCGGCGGTGAAGACCGGGGCGAACCGCGCCCAGTCCATGTCCGTGACCACGAGCGTGGTCTCGTCGTCGTGCAGGATCCGCTGCAGCGCGCTGAGAGCCGGCTCGGGCCGCATGGGGATCACGCCCAGCAGGTCGAGGTTCTCCCGCTCCGCCTCGGCCAGGCCGATCAGCATGCCGGCCTCGTCCCACGAGCCCCACGCCACCGAGGTGGCCGTGCGGCCCTGCGCCCGGCGGTGAGCGGCCAGCGCGTCCAAGTAGGCGTTGCCAGCCGCGTACGGACCCTGGCCGCCGCTGCCCCAGGCCGCCGCGCCGGAGGAGAACAGGACGAACGCGTCGAGGTCGAGGCCGCTGGTCAGCTCGTCGAGGTTCCGGGCGCCATCGACCTTGACTCGCACCTGGTGCTGCACCTGCTCCGCGGTGGTCGCGGCGAGCGGAGTGACATCGCTCATGACGCCGGCGGCGTGCACGACCGTACGCAGGGGCCATTCCCCGGGAATCTCGCTGAGGATCCGGGCCAGGGCGTCGCGGTCCGCGACGTCACAGGCTGCCACAGTGACCCGGGCACCGGCCGCCTCTAGCTCCAGGCGCAGCATGTCGGCGCCTTCCGCGTCCGGCCCGCGCCGGCTCGCCAGGACAATATGCTCGGCCCCGCGCTCGACTGCCCACCGCGCGACGTGCGCCCCCAGGCCACCCGTACCGCCGGTGATGAGGACGGTTCCGGACGTGGTCCACAGCGCCGGACCGCTCGCGACCGGAGCGTGCCTCAACCGGCGCCCGAACACTCCGGCCGGGCGGACGGCGATCTGGTCCTCACCCGAGCCGTTCGACAGTACGGCGCCCAGCGCGCGGGCACCGCGGACGTCGAGAACCGCGGGCAGGTCGATCAGACCGCCCCAGCGGGCGGGCTGTTCCAGAGCGGCGACCCGTCCCAGTCCCCAGACTGCGGCCTGATCGGGATCGGTAACCGGATCGTGAGCGCCGGTCGACACCGCTCCCCGGGTCAGCACCCACAGCGGGATCCCTTGATCCGGCAGCGTTTGCAGCAGGTCGATGACGGCGGTGAGGCCTGCTTCCGTGCTGTCTTCCAGGAGGACTTCCAGAGAGACGATGCCGTCGACTGCGCGCAGTCCGGGGATGTCGCCGTGTTCCACCACGGTGACATCGGTTCCCAGCACACCGGTCACGGTGTCGACGAACGCGTCGTCGCTCCTTCCCGCCGGGACGACCACGGCCCAACGGCCGCCCCTGGCTCCGGACGACCTGATGCTCAGCGGCTTCCAGGCTTCCCGGTA
>NZ_JBIWOA010000097.1:0-7402 GCF_044767525.1 Streptomyces sp. NPDC101234
CTCGGACTGGACCGCTCGCCGGCCGAGTTCGGGCTGCGCGGCGAGAACCACTGGTTCATGCCGGATCTCGACGACCACGACGGCGTCCAACGCCTTCCCGGGGAAGGCACGTTGTACGTGTCGTTCGCGTCGCTCAACAATCCGGCCGCCCGCTTCCACACGGTGGAGCTGCTGGAACTCGTCGATCCGAAGGTGGTCGACGAGTGGCGCGGGACGCCCGAGACCGAACGGCCCGACAGCTACCGCAAGTTCAAGGACGAACTGACCGGACGGCTGATCGCCCGCCTGGAGGAACGCTGGCCCGGCTTCCGGGAGACGATCGCTTTCGCCGAGCTGGCGACGCCGCTGTCGTTCGAGACCTATCAGCACAGCGTGCGGGGATCGTTCTACGGACTCGCGGCGACTCCCCAGCGGTTGCGTTCGGCGCGGGCGGGCTGCCGTACTCCGGTCAAGGGTCTCTTCGTTGCCGGGCAGGACGCCTGGGGGTCCGGTGTGGTGGGGGCGCTGGCGGGCGGGCTGATGGCGGCGAACGCCGTCCTGAAACCGCGGCAGATGGGGACGATGTGGCAGGCCATCCGTTCCGGCGGGACGACCCGGGATCCGGCCACGCCCTGGGAGGGCTATCTGCGTGTGGCCGGCATCGAGGTGCTGACCCCGACGGTCCGGAGGATCCGCTTCGAACCCCTGGACGGGGACACGATGCCGTTCTCGTTCGCCGCCGGGCAGTACGTGAAGGTCGACCTGCCCGTCGCCGTCGAGCCGATCGAACGGTCGTACTCGATCTGCAGCAGTCCCGGGGAGAGCGGCTTCGTCGAGATCGCCGTGAAGCACGAGCCGGACGGGCTGGGCTCCGGATTCCTGCATGAGGAACTGGAGGCCGGGCTGGCCTTGCGGGTGAGCGGCCCGCACGGCGAGTTCACCTGGGAGCCGGGCAGCGAGGAAGGCACGGCGGACACCCTCCTGCTCATCGCCGGGGGCGTCGGGATCACCCCGCTGATGAGCGTCCTGCTCGCGGCCGCCGACGCCGGTCACACGGGGCGGATCGTTCTGCTGGCGAGCCACCGGACCGAGGACGAGGTGGTGTTCGGGCCGGAGATCGAAGCGCTGCGCTCCCGGCTGCCGGGGCTGGAGGTGTCGGTCTTCGCGACCGACCGAACCGGACGGATCGGTCTCGACGAGCTACTGCCCCATGCCGGCCCGACGACCCGTGTGCACCTGTGCGGGCCGGCGCCCATGATGCAGGACCTGATCGGCTGCCTGACGGAACTGGGGGTGCCGCGAGAGGCCATCCGTACCGAGGCGTTCGTGTCGGGCCGGAGCAAGGAGACCCGCCGGGAGAAGGCGCACGCCATCGCCGTCGCCGCGGCGGCGGCCGGTGTCACCGAGTTCATGATCGGCACGGAGGGCGGCGCCCCGGAGTTCCCGTGTCCCCCCGGGCAGTCGGTCCTCGACGCGGCCAACGCCGTCGGCGTCGCGTTGCCCCAGTCGTGCGGCGAAGGCGCTTGCGGTACCTGTCGGGTGCGGGTGCTCTCCGGCGCCCACGAGACCGACGACCGGGGCATGTTCTCCGCCGACGAGCTGGCGGCGGGCTGGCGGCTGGCCTGCCAGACACTGCCCACCGAGGACCTGGTGATCGGTCGGTAGGACGGGCCGGCCGCGGTCGGCGTCCACGCCGTCCCGTCGACGGCACGACGGACAACGGCTGCTGCCTCCAGCCTGTCCACTCCAGTGGTACTGGGCGCGTTGCCCGGCCACAGAACCTGCCGCGATCACCTGTCGCCCCTGGTCGTCTGCGCTGCCCTTCCGGCCGGCAGTCAGCAGCGGTCGCTTCCCCCGCCGCGTGACTTCGTCACCACGGGCAACGGATGGCAGCGAAGGCGACCCGGGACTGGGAATGGAAGAAGGAATGGCCTCCTCCGACGCGTCCCTGCGTCTGCAGGTGCTCGGTCCGCTACGGGTCTGGCGAGACGGTGTGGAACTGGACGCCGGTCCTCCGCAGCAGGCGTATCTGCTCGCCGTTCTCCTCGCTCGTGCGGGCGAGCCGGTCAGCATCAGCGAGTTGGTCGACCTGATCTGGGCCGAGGACGTCCCGGCCTCGGCGGTCAACATTCTCCAGAAGTACGTCGGCGCGCTGCGGCGGCTGCTGGAGCCGGCGTTGCCCGCGCGTGAACCCGGCTCGTACCTGCAGCGTCGCGGAAGCGCGTACCTGTTCGTGGCCGCCCCCGGGACGCTGGACGTCGTCAGGTTCCGTGAGCTGGTCGATGCGGCCGAGGGCGGCGTCGCGGAGCAGCGGCTCGTCGCGGCACTCGACGGGTACTTGGAGGCGGTGGGGCTCTGGCACGGCTCGGCCGGCGACGGGATCGCCTACGGCTCGACCGGTATGGCGATCTTCGCCGGGCTGGACGACGAGTTCCGCCACGCCTGCGTGGCGGCGGCCGAGTTGGCGACAAGGCTCGGCCGGCCCGAACGTGTGCTCCAGTCCTTGCACATGGCCGCCCGGGTGGCGCCGTTGCACGAGAGAGTGCAGGCGAGTCTCATCGCCGCCCTGGCTGCCGCCGGCCAGCCGGCCGAGGCGCTGTCGGTGTTCCGGACGGTCCGCGCCCGGCTGGCCGAAGAACTGGGCGTCGACCCCGGCCCGGCACTGGTGGCCGCTCACCTGAGTGTGCTGGAACGGGCACCGGCTGAGGAAGTGCCCTGTGAACGGGTGGCGGCACCCACCACCGGGGTGCCGACCGCCGACCGCCTGGTCGGCCGGGCCGAGGAACTGGCGGTGGTACGGCATGCGGTGGACTCGGCATTCGCCGGATCGACCGGGCTTGTGCTCGTCGAAGGAGAACCCGGAGTGGGCAAGACCTGTCTGCTGGAGGAGGCCGGCGCCGAGGCGACCCGGCGTGGCGCGCTCGTTGTCCGGGGCCATTGCCTGCCGGGGGACGGCACACCGTCGATGTGGCCGTGGGCGCAGGTCGTCAACGCGCTCCTGGACGACGTGCCGGCCGCGGCGCGGGGGGACTGGCAGGCGGGCGAACTCGGTCGTCTCGTGACACCGCGCGGCGACGGCCACACGACGTCGGTGCTGCCGGACGGCGGCGTCCAGTTCCGCTTCTTCGAGCAGGCTGTCGGGCTCGTCCGTCAGGTGTCGGCGCGGCGGCCTGTGGTGCTCATGGTCGACGACCTTCAGTGGGCCGATGCCACCTCGCTGGAGCTGCTCGGTCACCTGATGGCTCGGCTGCCGGGCGGCACCGCCGTGATCGGGGCGCTCCGCGACCGTGCGCCCGCGCCGAGCCCGGAACTGGGGCGGATCCTCGCCGCGGCGAGTCGGCTGCCCGGTCACCGCAGGATCCCGCTCGGCCCGCTCGGCCCGGCCGAGGTGGCCGGACTCGTCCGCCGTGAGACGGGGCAGGACCCGGGACCGGGCGCCACCCGCCTCATCCACACCCGCACCGCCGGCAACCCCTTCTTCGTCCGCGAGCTGTCCCGGTTGCTCGCCGACGGCGATGTCCTCACGGAGGCCACCGCGGCCCGGACCGCGGTACCGGCCACTGTCCGGGATGTCGTTCGCGACCGGATGGCCGGACTCGGGGCCGACGCCAGAGGCCTGTTGCGGATCGCCGCGCTGATCGGCCGTACCGTCGACCTCGCTCTCCTTGCCCGCACCGCCGGTCTGGACCACCAGACGTGTCTGGACCGCCTGGAGTCGTGCGAAGGGCTCGGCCTGCTCGAACCCCTGCCAGAGGACCCCTACTCGTTCGGCTTTCTGCACGACCTGGTCCGCGAATCGGTGGCCGAGGACATACCGCCACCGCGCGCGGCCCGACTGCACCTGCTGATCGCCGACGCCCTGGAGCACAGGGTTGCGGACACCGAACTGGTGGCCGAGCGCCTCGCCCACCACCTGTGGTCTGCCGGCCCCCTCGCGGATCCGGCCCGAACGGCGACCGCGCTCGTCCGCGCCGGCCGCTGCGCGGCGGCCAAACTGGCTCTTGAGGCAGCCGCGCGCCGGCTTCACTCGGCCGCGCAGGTGGCCCGGACAGCGGGCCTGGCGGAGCTGGAGCTGGCCGCCCTGTCACTGTTCACCGCGGTGGACGGCATGCGGGCGGGATACGTGGGTTCAGCGGTCGACCTGCTGGAACGGGCCGAACACCTTTCCCGTGTACTCGACCGGGAACGGGAGGCCGCCGACTTCCTCTACTCCCGCTGGGCCGCGTACGCCCAAGGCATGAAACTGGACCGCGCCGGCCGACTGGGCCGCCGGCTGCTGGAGCAGGGCGAGGCGTCCGACGACCCGGTCGTGCGCACCTACGGCCGGTACGCCTGGGGCATCCACCAATGGGGTCTCGGCAACATCGGCGAGGCGTTCCGGTACCTGAGCCGGACCAACTGGACCGTACTGGGCGACCCGGCCCATCAGGAGGAAGACCCGCTCCGGCGCGATCTGCGGCTGATAGGGGGCGGGATGCTCGCGATGATGACCGCGCTGCACGGTGACACCGACGCGGCGCTGGCCCTGCTCGGCACGATGGAGGCCGCCGCGGGAGACGATCCCTACGTGATCACGGTCTGGGCGACCTACTCCGCACGGGTCGCCGCGTTGATCGGGGACCCCGTGCTGGCACTGCGCGCGGCCGAGCGCGGGATCGCCGCGGACCCCGGGTTCTCGTTCGGCTTCCTCGGCAGCTACCAACGGCTCGCCCGGTGCTGGGCGCGCGCCGTGACCGGCGAGGACCCGGCCGGCGCGGCCGCAGAGGCGCAGGACCTGATCGTCGCGTCGCTCTCCGACCCGCCACGTTCGGGCCTGGCCACCTGGTACGGGCTCCTCGGCGAGATGTGGCTGGCGGCCGGAAAGCTGGACGAGGCCGACGCAGCGCTCGACCGGGCGGACTGGGCCGTCGAAACGTACGGCCAGCGCTACGCCGAAAGCCTGCTGCTTCTGCTCCGGGCACGGGTGCTGCAGGCACGCGGCGAGCCGGTCGCCCCCCTCCGGGCCGTGGCCGAGCGGGCGCACGCACTGTCCGTCGAGCGCGAGGCCCACCTGTTCGCACGCCGTGCCGAGGAACTGCTGGCGGAGCTCGCGGACAGCACACCCCGCATCCGCGTTCACGACGCCCGCTGCCGGTGAGCGAGGCCGGCCGACGCACACGGCACGGCGGCTCCACGCACTTCGCGAGGACCGCACTGCGCCCGCACGCACCGCCCGACGCATGCCGGAGCACCGTCGACCACCGGGCGGCACCGGGGGCATTGGCGCGCTCCGCGCCCGTGTGCCCGTGCCCGCCGCGGAGCCGGCGTGGATGCTCGTCGCGGTGAGTCGGCTGCCCCGTCACCGCCTGATCCGACCCGATCCGCTCGATGGAGCCGGGGCGCAGAGCACGGGCATCTCGCGACAGCCCGGCGTTCGTCACGATCCCGGACCCGTCGCCGTGCCTCGGCTCGGCGGGGGCCGTCCCCGTAACCGGCCGGATACGGGGACGGCCCCCGCCGATGCCCATACCTCCGCGCCTCGACCCCGAGCGCTACGAGGCGACGACCCGCAACGCCGCAATCGTCGGCAGCCACCTTGTCGTCGTCATTGCTGGGCGGTTGCCGGTTCCTGACCGGGGACCGGCACGTCGAAGCAGTTCAGCACCATCGCGATGAGGCAGTAGCTGCCGATGAGGAACACGAGCTCGCCGACCCCGTCATGGCCCAGCAACTGCGTGGCCCGGTCGTACGTGGAGTCCGGCAGTATGCGCCCGGAGGTCAACGCCATCGCGACGTCGTGGGCGACGGCCTGTTCGTCACTGAGCCCGGAGGGCCGCCCGCCGGCCGCCAAGGTCGCGATCTGTGCCGCCGGAAGTCCGACCTGATCTGCCGTCTGCTCGTGTGCGTACAGGAGGTACCGGGCGCCATAGGCGCCGCCGACGGTGAGGATCGCCACCTCGCGAACGACGGGATCGAGGCGAGCCTCGGCCGCGACCGCCCGCTGCAGAAACAGAGCCGGAACCCCGAACGTGGGGAAGTGCAGCATCGCCGCGAACGGCCCGACGAGCGCGCCGTCGTCGTCGAGGATGACGACGCGGTCCTGCTCCTCGGTGACGAGGCCGGCGATGCCGTCATGCACCTCGCGGAGCTGAGGGTTGAGCTCACCGGGTGGGATGGGTCGAATACGCATACGATGCGCCTCCTCAGAGTCCGTCGGTGTACTGGCCGTCGATGAGTACGAAGGCGACCCGGCAGTTCGCAGCCGACCGGTTCGACCATGCGTGGTTGGTGCCGCGCTAAATCACGATGTCTCCGGTGCGCACGACGGTCTCGCCATCGTCGAGAACCAGCGTGAGCTCGCCCTCGATGACGATCCCGTAGTCGATCGTCTGCGTGCGGTGCATCAACGGATGCGGGGCGTCGGCAGCGGACCGTGCGGCGTCGGCACCGCCCATCTCCCCGAACTTCTCGGCCGCCTCGGCCCCCGTCAGGTTCCGGATCCGGTCGTCCTCCGGCGGGAAGTCGATCACCCGGATGCGAGTACCGCGCTCGGGAGGCCCGAGCACCAGCCCCTCCTCCGCCGGCTCACCCGACCGCCGGTCGATGACGGCCGGCGTCTGGCGTGTATTCCACACCTCATAGAAGATCGGGCCACCAGGCCCGCCGATCTCCACCACGCGGGTCGGCGGTGCGTCCTGCGTGATCACGGCACGGTCGGACGCGTCATGGCCGGTCACGATTCTCCGGAACGGTTGCACTGGGCTCATATAGGGTGAGTCCTGCCCCTTTCGGCTGATTTGGGCATTCAAAGTCATCGCGTCAGTGAGGTAAGCGGCCCGGCAGGCATCGACGCCGCCGCACACCGAAAGACTGGCGCCCTCGACTTGACGCGGCGTGGACCGTCCGCGGACAGTGCTCCACTGTCCGTAAAGTCCGTCCCGGTACGCACGCACAGCGAGAAGGACGCCGACCGACGGTGCCCTCGCCCGAATGAGAGGTCGGGCACTCGGCGCGGAGGCGGGCCGCCCGCGTCCGGCCTGCCGGCAGAATGCCTGCGCCTCGATTTCGCCGACGGGTAATTCACCGACGCGTATTCCGGCAACGGAACCGATCGTGAAGCGGCCTCTGGAAGGCGCCCGGATTTCCGTTCAGTTGTCGTCAAGTGACCGGTTCTACGCTGACCCGCGATCACCACTGAGAACACCGGATATCGAAGGGTGTTTACACCGATGACGACAACTCGCCGGGGGCTGTTGGCCGGATCCGCCGCGGTCGTGGTGGGTGCCGCACTCGACGCGCCCGCCGCGCAGGCACACACCGGAAGCGGCCGTGGCCGTGGCAGTGGCAGTGGCCAGAAGCCCACCGTGGTACTCGTGCACGGCGCGTTCGCCGACGCCTCCGGCTGGAACGGGGTCGCCTCCCGGCTCATCCGCGACGGCTATCC
>NZ_JBIWOA010000098.1:0-6999 GCF_044767525.1 Streptomyces sp. NPDC101234
CTGACGCGTGCCTTCAGGTCAGTCTGGCCTGTCACCCGTTTCCGCCGTGGTGACGGGCCAGACGTCTGCTGAGCTGGTGAGGAGGACGAGGCACTGGGCTAGTGCAGTCTGTGCGGAGTCGGAGGAGCCGCTGGTGTGCACCGACCTTCTCTGAACTACCGCGATGTGCTCGTGCCGTTGAACCTGGGCTGTGGGATGGCTCGGAGTCGGCGCCTACCACCGCATCTGAGATCATCCGGTCATGTCCATAGCGAAGCGCAGACAGCAGGTCATCGCGGGTGTCGAGTCTCACCTGCGCGACTCCTTTTAGGACCTCCCAGTGACGGCCGCTGAACGCGAGTATCGCCGCGAGCACGGCCATGAAGCGCTGGAGCAACTCTTCGAGGAGCACGAGATCGAGCCCACGGATCCCGAGTGTGCTTCCGTGGTCTGAGGGCCTGCCCCTCGCTATGGGCTGCCGGAGTCACGAATCACCTGCTTGGAGGAACGATGGAGGAGCCGCCGTTCGGTGTGTTGTTGACGACGGGCGGGGACCGCGGGCTCGATCTGGTTCAGGCGGTTCGGACCGCGACTCGCCTGAGCGCCTGGCGGAGCAAGCAACTGCTCGATGCCGCGCCCATCACTCTGATCTCCGAGACATGGTTCGAGCGGGCAGAGCAGGCAGCCAGGCGCCTCAACGAGCTTGGCGCCAAAGCTGAATTGGCCTGCAGGTGGTGCGAGCGCGTGATGTCCCCCGAGGACTGTCCGGTGGACCCGGGGCCGTGTTCGTCGCCCTATATGTCCCCGGACGGCTGCCCCGCGAGTCGCCCCGGAGGCAGCGCCTGATGTGATCAGCTTCCTCTTGCAGTGGCTGGTGTAAGCCGATCATTGATCACGATCTGGGATGGCCGGCATGCCGAGGTTGACCGTCATGCTCCGCCTGGTGTCCTCGGCGTCGAGCCGTGCGATCTTGCCCTCCGCGTCGGTGAGGCCGATCTGGAGCCCTTCGAGGTCACCTGGCCATCCCTCCCGCTCGGCTTCGACCATGCGGTCAACGAGGTTGTCGCGGATCCCGATGAAACGGTGCCGCTGCGAGGGCTCGGGCCTGAGAAGTGAGCATCGAATGCAGGTGTTTTCATGGATGCACCACCGGGTGCCGAACGCGCGTCCGCAGGTGCCGACAGAGAGCTTCCGTTTCTCGAAGCGCCCAAGGAACTGGTCCCGTTTCTCGGCGGTGGGCGTTCAGTACTCCTTTGCAGGTTGCAGGTTGCAGGTTGCAGGTTGCAGGTTGCAGGTCGCAGGTCGCAGGTCGCAGGTCGCAGGTCGCAGGTCGCAGTTCGCAGGTCGCAGGGCTCGTCGGCGAGCGATGAACGCCCGGTGGGCTTCAAAAGCGTCGTTGGGACAGGCCGAGTTGTAGCCCATTGCGGTGTCGGTCTCCAGGAAGCTCTGCACGTCCTGTCGCATCGGAGGCTGGAGTTCGACATAGCGGAGCGCGTTCATCCGCCGGGCGAGCGTCGGACCTGCGAGCGGGAAGGGTGCGGAGAGACCGGTACGACGTGCGACGACCAGCACGATGGCATCGCCGCGATGCAGGTGGCCCGCCACCGGCAGGAGGATCACCGTGCGGCGCTGATCGGTGACGCGGTCGCCGTACTCAAGGACGCCCAGGAGGTGTTGTGCCGGTCGCCGGACGTGGTCACCGACGTGGACACGGACACTTACCGGGGCAAGGCGTCCGTGACGCCTGAGGCCATGAGGGACGCTCTGTTCGCCTGGCAGGACCAGCTCACTGCGATGCTCTCCCCGTGCAAGCACGACACGCTGCCCGGTGACCCCCTGGACCTGGAGACGGGTCGGGCGAGATCTTCATCCAACTGGGTCCGGAAGGCGGCCGCTGTGATCCCGGCCTCCAGACGTGACATGGGGTGATGAACGGTCACCAACTCGGCGGCATGTAGTACCAGACGGGTCGGTCCGGGGTGGCAAGGCGGGTGCGGCAGTCCTCGGTCAGCGGGTGATCGGGTCCCAGGGCGCGCTCGCAGTCGGACAGCAGCGCACCGAACTCGGCGTTCGACCACAGGGACTGTTGGTGGCGGGCGGCGAGGGTGAGTTCGTGGTCGGGGCCCAGCGCCCGTGTGGCGTCCTGGGCGAGAGGGGTGAGGAGGGCCAGTGCCTCGTCGCGCCCGACGGCCTTGCCGGTGCAGCCCGCTTGCTGGAGGCGGATGGCAAAGGTGCGTGGATGGTCGGCGCCGTAGTTGACGGTCCTGCCGTCGATGACGTCGGCGAGAAGGCGCAGTCCCAGCGAGGTGTCATCGGACTCGAACGCGGCGCCTGCGTGGTTCCAGCGTGCGTCGACGGTGAATCCGTCGTGCGGTCCCAGCAGCCTGGTCGCATCGTCGGCCAACTCGCCCCAGAGCCGGGCGGCTTCTGTCGGCCGGCCGCTGTCAAGGGTGTAGCAGGCGACCTCGAACCTGCAGCCAAGGGTCATGGGGTGTGCCGGCCCCAAGACCCGCAGGGAGCGTTCTTGGGCGTCGAGGGCCAGGTTCAGCGCCTCGCGGGGATGCCCGAGGTGGGACATCCATCGTGTGACGCGGAGGGCTCTGAAGACGGTCTCCGGGTGGTCGTCCCCGAACCTCAGACGAACCTCCTCGTACAGCTCCGTGGCCAATTCCAAGGCCTCTTCCTTGTTGCCCGTTCCGCCGATCCACCACGACAGATCCGACCGCAGCTCGTACAGGGACTCGGGGTCGGTGTCTGCGGGGGCCGACTGGAGGGCCGCCCGCAGCACCTCGCAGGCCTCCTGCAGCCGCCACGTGTCCCCGAGGATCAGGGCCAGCCCAGCCGCAGCGGAAACAACCCCGTTGTCCAGCGCATTCTGAAAGGCGTCCCAGGCAGCTGTACGCCTCACATGCCTGATCGCCGCCCACCCGATGTCCACGCAGACCTCGGGCTCAGCCGCCGCGATCAACCGCTCCCAGGTGCCGTCCAGGATCGGGACGTCCACAGCGTCCGGCAGGTAGTCGAAGGCGGAATAGGCGTCCGGCGACGAGTCGTGGGGAATGAGCAAGCTGCTTGTGGCGTACAGCGGTGTGGTCGCCCACTCCAGGGCCTGCTCCCAGGTCTCGGGGCGCAGCCTGACTCCGCCGTGTGCGGTGAGCTGCCGCTCGTGCAGGTCTCGCAGCAGTGCGGCCGGGACCGGTCGGCCCCAGCCCGCGCGGCGTGCCTCCACTGCCGCGCTGACGAGGGCGGCGCCGCGGACGTGCGGTCCTTCCGGCGCCCAGGCGTCTTGCCAGGCTGTCAGGAGTTGAGGGCCGGCGGCGAGGAACTCCGCGATGCCGTAGCGCGCTGCGTTGTCGATCGCGTGCGCCAGGCGGTGGTCGTCGCCGAGCTCCCTGGCCCGCTCGATCTCTCTCTCGTGCCACTGCCTGTCCAGCCGGATCTCGTGCACCAGCGTCAGGACATCCCGGCTGATCTGTCCGCCCGGTCCGCCGACCGAGGCCCGGGACAGGCCCTGTGTGTCCGTGTAGCGGGCCCGTTCCTGCGCCCTGATGGTCGCGAGGACCACGGAACCCGGGGGAGCGAGCCGCTCCAGCAGGTGCGGGGTCAGACCACCGGAGCCCAGGTACCGCTCCATGTCGTCGAGCCACACGAGCGAGTGGCGCTCACCCCGGACCGCGGCCGCGGCGGCCCGCAGCGCCGCAGGCTCGGTGGGGTCGGGCAGGATGAGCGCAGCCCGAGGGAGCACCGCCCGCGCCGCCTCGAACGCCGCTCGCGACTTGCCCGCAGTGGATTCGCCGACGACCAGGACGAAGCGCTCGGTACGCAGGGCGTCTTCGATCTCGGCGCTGCGGTCGCGTCGTACGAAGGGAGGCACTCGTGAGCCGACCGCGTGCGCGTCGCCCTCCGGGGCGGCCGGATGGACGCCGATGGAGAGCAGATCGTCCATGTCGCGGACCCGCAGTAGCCGGTCCCGTCGGTCTCGCAGCAGCCCGTCGTCGGAGTCGCCGCGCCACCTTGCCCCTTCCTCGACGAGCCGTTGGCCTCGCTGTGTCAGGGCCGCACCGACCGTCGCGGCCACGGCGACCATCGCTCCGCCCACCACGCCCGGAAGCAGCCTGGCCAGCCAGGAGACCCCCGACACCCCGACGGCGGCCATGACGAGCAGCCACCAGCCCCCCGCGCGGTTCCCCCACCTCCGCATACCCCTGCGGTACCCAGGTCAGGGACACCGCACGCGCCCCGGACGCTGTTGCCGTGGGCCCGGCCCGTCAGGGGCAGTACTGCGCGTCCGCTTCCGCGCGCGAGACGTCGTCTACGGTCCGGATGCCGGAAACGGGTGTGCCGAGCCCGCGCAAGCCGTCGACCAGGTGATTCGAGGGCCAGGCACCACAGGACATGCTCTCGCCGTACGTGACGATCGGGCGGTCGAGCAGGGAGGCGGCGGAGAGCACGGCGAGTGCGGACTGGCGAGCCTTGCCTGCGCCTCAGACGTCGACGCCAAAAGACTGGGCGATGCTGCGCAGACCTGTGGGGTACCCTGGCCGACGGCGCGGAAGCTCCACCCCGTGGCATGCCGGTAGCGGTCGCCGAAGACGATCGCGATATCGGCGGAGCCGGGATTCCCGGATGCGCCGCGACCACGCCGATTGCACGGCCTGGATCCGCCTTCCCGACAACGGCTTCGTCTCACTCAGGGTGCCGTTCCGCACCGGTATCGAGGTCTCCGTCCGGACCGGTTGACACCTGCGGCCCTGTCGTGCGGACACCTGTCGGACCGCACTCCGCCGGACCGGCGCCGGGGGCAGACCCGGCCGAAAACCATGGGACGGGTGGTCGAAACCCCGGCTCGCAACCATCAGTTCAAGCCGTTGTGCTGATGTGCTCATGACAGCGCTGTCCGGCGGGTGTCACTCTGCTCTCCGAAGTTCACCCCTCATTCACAGGTGACTCACAAAACCCCTGCATCTCGCATCTCGAATTTTCCTCCTACCGCACCGGCACGGCCCAGTAGACGTCACCGCGTCGGACCGTGCCCTTGGCACCCGCGCGCCGCCGGACGGCTCGACCCAGCCGACCCGCTCTCCAGGGCTCCGCCGAGCCCGCCACCCCACAGAAGGAGAACGTCATGTTCCGGCAGGACCGTCACCATCGCCGCACCAGACACACCATGACCCTGGCGCTGACCGCCGCGACCACCCTGCTCACCATCGGCATCCAGAGCGGCACGGCCGTGGCGGGCCCCGAAGTCCGCCGGCCTGCCCGCATCCTGGCCACCCCGAGGGCCGGTGCGGCCCCCGCCCCGCTCTCGCCGGCGCGGCACAGCGCGCTGCTGAAGCACGCCGCGGAGGACGCACCCGACACTGCGAGGACGCTGCGCCTCGGCGCCGGCGAGAAGCTCGTCGTCAAGGACGTCGCAGTCGACGCCGACGGCACGACGCACACCCGCTACGAGCGCACCTACGACGGCCTGCCCGTCCTCGGCGGCGACCTGGTCGTCCATGCGAACGCCGACCGGCTCACGGTGTCGCGGGCCACGAAGACGGCCCTCGCGCTCCCCTCCACCAAGGCGAAAGTCCCCGCGGCCACCGCGAAGGCCCGGGCGCTCGGCGCCGCCGCGAAGTCCGGCGCCGAGCACCCCGTGGTCGAGGGCGCCCCGCGCCTCGTCGTCTGGGCCGCCTCGGGCAAGCCCGCCCTGGCCTGGGAATCGGTGGTCGGAGGCTTCCAGGACGACGGCACGCCCAACGAACTCCACGTGATCACCGACGCGGCCTCGGGCAAACAGCTCTTCCACTACCAGGGCATCGAAACCGGCACCGGCACCGGCCAGTTCAGCGGAACCGTGCCCCTGAGTACCACGCTCTCCGGCTCCACCTACCAACTCGTCGACGGCGACCGAGCCGGACACCGCACCTACGACCTCAACCAGGGCACCTCCGGAACCGGCACCCTCTTCACCGACGACAACGATGTCTGGGGCGACGGCACCCCGGCCAACCGGCAGACCGCGGGCGTCGACGTCGCCTTCGGCGCGGCCGCCACCTGGGACTACTACAAAAACGTCTTCGGCCGCAACGGCATCCGCAACGACGGCGTCGCCGCCTACAGCCGCGCCCACTACGGCAACAACTACGTCAACGCCTTCTGGTCGGACAGCTGCTTCTGCATGACGTACGGCGACGGGTCCGGCAACACCCACCCGCTCACCGCACTCGATGTCGCCGCCCACGAGATGAGCCACGGCGTCACCGCCGCGACCGCGGGTCTCACCTACTCCGGCGAGTCGGGCGGCCTGAACGAGGCCACCTCCGACATCTTCGCCGCCGCCGTCGAGTTCTACGAGAACCTCCCCGCCGACGTCCCGGACTACCTGGTCGGCGAGAAGATCGACATCAACGGCAACGGCACCCCGTTGCGCTACATGGACAAGCCCTCCCGCGACGGCGCCTCCAGCGACAACTGGAGCTCCTCCCTGGGCGGCCTCGACGTCCACTACTCCTCGGGCCCGGCCAACCATTTCTTCTACCTCCTCTCCGAGGGCAGCGGAGCCAAGACCGTCAACGGGGTCGCCTACGACAGCCCCACCTACGACGGCCTGCCGGTGACGGGCATCGGCATCGACAATGCCCAGCGCGTCTGGTACCGGGCGCTCACCACCTACATGACATCCAGCACCGACTACGCGGGCGCCCGAACGGCCACGCTCCAGGCCGCTGCCGACCTCTTCGGCGCCTACAGCCCCTCCTACCTCGCCGTGGCCGACGCATGGGCCGCGATCAACGTGGGGCACCGGGTCGCACTCGGCGTCAACGTGGCACCGATCGCGGACCAGATCAGCGGCATCGGCCAGACGGTCACGCTCCAGACGGACGCCTACACCACGAACTCCGGCGCGGGGCTGACGTACACGGCGACCGGACTGCCGGATGGGCTGACGATCAGTGACACGGGCCTGATCTCCGGCACTCCGACCACGCTCGGGACCAGCGACGTCACCGTCACGGTCACCGACGACACGGGCGC
>NZ_JBIWOA010000099.1:1952-5318 GCF_044767525.1 Streptomyces sp. NPDC101234
CGGGTGGCTGGTCGTTGTTTGAGAACTGCACAGTGGACGCGAGCATCTGTGGCCAAGTTTTTAAGGGCGCACGGTGGATGCCTTGGCACCAGGAACCGATGAAGGACGTGGGAGGCCGCGATAGTCCCCGGGGAGTCGTCAACCAGGCTTTGATCCGGGGGTTTCCGAATGGGGAAACCCGGCAGTCGTCATGGGCTGTCACCCACTGCTGAACACATAGGCAGTGTGGAGGGAACGAGGGGAAGTGAAACATCTCAGTACCCTCAGGAAGAGAAAACAACCGTGATTCCGGGAGTAGTGGCGAGCGAAACCGGATGAGGCCAAACCGTATGCGTGTGAGACCCGGCAGGGGTTGCGTATACGGGGTTGTGGGATCTCTCTTTCACGGTCTGCCGGCCGTGAGACGAGTCAGAAACCGTTGATGTAGGCGAAGGACATGCGAAAGGTCCGGCGTAGAGGGTAAGACCCCCGTAGCTGAAACATCAGCGGCTCGTTTGAGAGACACCCAAGTAGCACGGGGCCCGAGAAATCCCGTGTGAATCTGGCGGGACCACCCGCTAAGCCTAAATATTCCCTGGTGACCGATAGCGGATAGTACCGTGAGGGAATGGTGAAAAGTACCCCGGGAGGGGAGTGAAATAGTACCTGAAACCGTGTGCCTACAAGCCGTGGGAGCATCCTTGTGGTGTGACTGCGTGCCTTTTGAAGAATGAGCCTGCGAGTTTGCGGTGTGTTGCGAGGTTAACCCGTGTGGGGTAGCCGTAGCGAAAGCGAGTCCGAATAGGGCGTTTCAGTAGCACGCTCAAGACCCGAAGCGGAGTGATCTAGCCATGGGCAGGTTGAAGCGGAGGTAAGACTTCGTGGAGGACCGAACCCACCAGGGTTGAAAACCTGGGGGATGACCTGTGGTTAGGGGTGAAAGGCCAATCAAACTCCGTGATAGCTGGTTCTCCCCGAAATGCATTTAGGTGCAGCGTCGTGTGTTTCTTGCCGGAGGTAGAGCACTGGATAGGCGATGGGCCCTACCGGGTTACTGACCTTAGCCAAACTCCGAATGCCGGTAAGTGAGAGCGCGGCAGTGAGACTGTGGGGGATAAGCTCCATGGTCGAGAGGGAAACAGCCCAGAGCATCGACTAAGGCCCCTAAGCGTACGCTAAGTGGGAAAGGATGTGGAGTCGCAGAGACAACCAGGAGGTTGGCTTAGAAGCAGCCACCCTTGAAAGAGTGCGTAATAGCTCACTGGTCTAGTGATTCCGCGCCGACAATGTAGCGGGGCTCAAGCGTACCGCCGAAGTCGTGTCATTGCAGCATATAGCCCCAACGGGTGCTGTGATGGGTAGGGGAGCGTCGTCTGCCGGGTGAAGCAGCACCGGAAGGTAGTTGTGGACGGTTGACGAGTGAGAATGCAGGCATGAGTAGCGATTCACACGTGAGAAACGTGTGCGCCGATTGACTAAGGGTTCCTGGGTCAAGCTGATCTGCCCAGGGTAAGTCGGGACCTAAGGCGAGGCCGACAGGCGTAGTCGATGGATAACCGGTTGATATTCCGGTACCCGCTGTGAAGCGTCAAACATCGAACCAGGCGATGCTAAGTCCGTGAAGCCGTTCCGGACCCTTCGGGGAAAGGAAAGTGGTGGAGCCGACGGACCAGACTTGCAGTAGGTGAGTGATGGGGTGACGCAGGAAGGTAGTCCATCCCGGGCGGTGGTTGTCCCGGGGTAAGGGTGTAGGCCGTGCGGTAGGCAAATCCGTCGCACATCAAGGCTGAGACCTGATGCCGAGCCGATTGTGGTGAAGTGGATGATCCTATGCTGTCGAGAAAAGCCTCTAGCGAGTTTCATGGCGGCCCGTACCCTAAACCGACTCAGGTGGTCAGGTAGAGAATACCGAGGCGTTCGGGTGAACTATGGTTAAGGAACTCGGCAAAATGCCCCCGTAACTTCGGGAGAAGGGGGGCCACACCTGGTGAGAACACTTGCTGTTCGAGCTGGGGGTGGCCGCAGAGACCAGCGAGAAGCGACTGTTTACTAAAAACACAGGTCCGTGCGAAGCCGTAAGGCGATGTATACGGACTGACGCCTGCCCGGTGCTGGAACGTTAAGGGGACCGGTTAGCTCTGATTCGTCAGGGCGAAGCTGAGAACTTAAGCGCCAGTAAACGGCGGTGGTAACTATAACCATCCTAAGGTAGCGAAATTCCTTGTCGGGTAAGTTCCGACCTGCACGAATGGCGTAACGACTTCTCGACTGTCTCAACCATAGGCCCGGTGAAATTGCACTACGAGTAAAGATGCTCGTTTCGCGCAGCAGGACGGAAAGACCCCGGGACCTTTACTACAGTTTGATATTGGTGTTCGGTTCGGCTTGTGTAGGATAGCTGGGAGACTTTGAAACTCGGACGCCAGTTCGGGTGGAGTCGTCGTTGAAATACCAGTCTGGTCGTGCTGGATGTCTAACCTGGGTCCGTGATCCGGATCAGGGACAGTGTCTGATGGGTAGTTTAACTGGGGCGGTTGCCTCCTAAAGAGTAACGGAGGCGCCCAAAGGTTCCCTCAGCCTGGTTGGCAATCAGGTGTTGAGTGTAAGTGCACAAGGGAGCTTGACTGTGAGACCGACGGGTCGAGCAGGGACGAAAGTCGGGACTAGTGATCCGGCGGTGGCTTGTGGAAGCGCCGTCGCTCAACGGATAAAAGGTACCCCGGGGATAACAGGCTGATCTTCCCCAAGAGTCCATATCGACGGGATGGTTTGGCACCTCGATGTCGGCTCGTCGCATCCTGGGGCTGGAGTCGGTCCCAAGGGTTGGGCTGTTCGCCCATTAAAGCGGTACGCGAGCTGGGTTTAGAACGTCGTGAGACAGTTCGGTCCCTATCCGCTGCGCGCGCAGGAATATTGAGAAGGGCTGTCCCTAGTACGAGAGGACCGGGACGGACGAACCTCTGGTGTGCCAGTTGTTCTGCCAAGGGCATGGCTGGTTGGCTACGTTCGGGAGGGATAACCGCTGAAAGCATCTAAGCGGGAAGCCTGCTTCGAGATGAGTATTCCCACCCACTTGATGGGGTAAGGCTCCCAGTAGACGACTGGGTTGATAGGCCGGATCTGGAAGCCCAGTAATGGGTGGAGGTGACCGGTACTAATAGGCCGAGGGCTTGTCCTCAGTTGCTCGCGTCCACTGTGTTGGTTCTGAAACCACGAACAGCCCCACACCTGATTTCATGGTGTGGTGTGGCGTTCACAGTTTCATAGTGTTTCGGTGGTCATAGCGTGAGGGAAACGCCCGGTTACATTCCGAACCCGGAAGCTAAGCCTCACAGCGCCGATGGTACTGCAGGGGGGACCCTGTGGGAGAGTAGGACGCCGCCGAAC
>NZ_JBIWOA010000100.1:0-5254 GCF_044767525.1 Streptomyces sp. NPDC101234
AATCCGGCCGCCCGCTTCCACACGGTGGAGCTGCTGGAACTCGTCGATCCGAAGGTGGTCGACGAGTGGCGCGGGACGCCCGAGACCGAACGGCCGGACAGCTACCGCAAGTTCAAGGACGAACTGACCGGACGGCTGATCGCCCGCCTGGAGGAACGCTGGCCCGCGATCCCGCCCGGCGCACCGGAGTATTGCCTCGCCGCCCCGACGGCGTCGGTCGAGGATTTCTCGTCCCCCGTCCCGTCCGCGATCAACACCGCGTCGTCTTCGGCGAGTTCACCAGCGGCCCAGGCTGCCGTCCGGTCGCGCACGGCGTCGTGGTCCCACACGCCGCGGGACAGGAAGTGCTGCAGCCGGGACGGCGACGTGTGCCCCAACGCCTCGGCGAGCGTCCAGCAGTTGCGGGTCTCAAGCCCCGTCAGTATCGCCTCGGTCATGTCCCTGGCCAGCAGCCGCGACTCCCGTCGCGGGAAACAGCCGGCCACCGCCGCCATCGCCGCCCTGAAACACTCGCTCCACACTCCACCGGCTATCGTGGCGCCTACGGCCACCGCGTCCTGATCTGTCGTCACAGACGATCATCATCGCAGTGGCCGTACTCGTTCCCACGGGCACCCCACCAGGCCGCTCACCAGCACGAATCCGTCAACGATCAAGAACTACAGCTGCCGGATCAGTGATCCACACCACTCAAACTTCGATGGCAAAAGCTCAAGGCTCGATGGCACAGGACACGCGTTCCACGGACACCCACGTGGTCGGCGAGGCCCGGCGCGCGGTCCGCGACGGGCGGTGGGTCCTGACCGTCCCCGGCCTGGACGCGGCCCTGACGATCACTCCTCGCATGCTGTCCCCCCGCACGGGTCGGCCACCCCGTCCGCACCGGCGTGTGTTCCGTGACGGGCACGCGTGCGGGACGTGACGTCGCCGGACACGGATACGCGGACATCGCCGTCCGCAGGTGAGGCCGGCCTATGTCTGCACGCCGGCCGCTCGAACATCGAAAGACCATTGATCAGGAAGACCGCCATGGGAATTCTGACCCTCTCCACCCTCAACACGGTTGTCGAGCGGGCACTGGCCCGCCACGGAGTCACGACGACGGTGATCACCCCGTTCCCGCTGCTGGACCGGCGGCGGGAGGCCGATCCGGACACCGAGTTCTTAGGCATCCACAAGTGGGCCGATCTACGGGAACTCCAGGACATCGCACACTCAGTGAAGAACGTGGACGCGGTGATGACCGTGGACGAGCAATGCGTCGTGGCCGCGGGATTCCTCAGGGACACGCTCGGAATCGGCGGCCAGTCCTATCGGGACGCGCTGAGGACGACCAACAAGCACCTCATGAAGGCGGTGGTCGCGGCCGGCCCGAACCCCGTTCCGGTGGCCGAGCACGAGGTCGCGCATACGATCGACGACGTGCGCGCCGCCGGCGCGCGGCTGGGCTACCCGCTGATCCTGAAGCCGCTGTCCGGATTCGGGGCCGTCTCCACCTTCAGGGTCGACAGCGAGGAACACCTCCTGGAACTCGCCTCGGAGAAGGCGTTCGAGCAGCAGGTGCCCGAGCCGTCGGGGCGGGCGTCGGCGTCGGCGGGCGTGTTCCAGGGGCTGCTGTCGAACGGGAGCGCCGGCTTCGTCGTGGAGCGCCGCATCGACGTGGCGAGTGAGTTCTTCTGCGAGATGCTCTGGTCCGGGGGCCGTCCCCTGATGACGGTCACGGCCCAGTACTCCGCACCCGTGCTCGACCTCGTCGGCAGGGCCAGCGGCCTGGTGACCCTGGACCCCCGCTCGGACGAGCACGCCGCCCTCGTGGACCTCTCCGTCAGGGCGTGCGCCGCGCTGAACCTCACGGACGGGTTCGCCCACTGCGAGGTCATGCGGGACTCCCTCGGACAGTGGTGGTTCGGCGAGGTCGCGGCCCGGCCGGGCGGCCAGGAGATCGGCGGTCTCACGTCGCGGCTCCTCGGCTACGACATCCACGACGTGATCGCGGCGATGGCCCGCGGCGAGCAGCCGAAGATCGGCAGCGTGTACCGCTGTCCCCAGCTTGCCAGTTCGGTCCCCCTTGTCCCCGTCGGCCGGGTGCTGCGGGTGCCCGACCGGGAGGACGTCCTCGCGTGGGACGGTGTCGTGGACGTGGAGATCATGTGCCGGCCGGGTGACGTGGGCTCCGGTTCGCACCACTCGACGGACGCGGCCGCCGCGTACATCTTCTTCGAACCGTCGTCGCCGCGGAACGCCCTTGCCGAGATGGCGCGGTTGGCGTCGTCCTTCACGATCGAGACCGCGGCATGAGCCGCGCCCAGGAAGGCACCCACCTCATGCACCCCCGGAATGCCACGCCCGAACCCCACGCGGAGAGCGCGGACTTGGACATCATCGTCCTGGACACCGGCAACCCCGTCCTGGCGGACGCCCTGCTCGCGCGCGGCCACCGCGTGTCCTTCGTCGTCCCGAACGCGAGCGCGGACCTCTACGGCGGCCGGTACCCGGGCGTTCCGGTCCACGGCGTGAGCAGGTGGGACGACCGGGAAGAGATGAGGCGGCTTGCCCGGGAACTGGGCTCCGTCGACGTGGTCACCACCATCGATGAGCAGGCCGTGGTGGCCGCCGCGGTCCTACGCGAAGCGGTCGGGGCGCCCGGTATGGGCGTGGACGACGCCCTCGCCTACACCAGCAAGGCCGTGGCCAAGCGGCGTTGCGCCGCGGCGGGCGTGCCCACGGCGGCCTTCCGCGTCGTGCGCCACGCGAGCGAGATCGCGGGGGTCGCCGAGGAGATCGGCTACCCGCTGATCGTCAAGCACGAGGCCGGCATCGGCACGCTCAACACCTTCACCATCCGCGGCCCCGATGACCTGGACCGCCGCCTGGCGGAGGGTGCGTTCGACGTGGCGGTGCACGACCCGCTGGGGCGGTTCAGCGCCGGGACCGTCGCCCGCAGCCTCCACGCGTCCGGCGGGTTCGTCGTGGAGCAGTACCTCGACGTGGCGGCGGAGTACTGCTGCGACCTGTACCGCTACGTGGACGAGGAGAGCGGGGAGGAGGAGATCCTCGTCGCCGCAGTGGGCAGGTACAGCGAGCCCTGCCTCCGGATCGTCGGCAGGGAGTGGCACCAGACGTTCCTTCCCCCCGGGAGCAGGGAGGCCCAGGAGGTCCGCGCGGTCGCCGTCCGAGGTGTCCGCGCGCTGGGGAAGCTGACCGGCGCGACCCACTGCGAGATCCTGCGGACGAAGGACGGCCGGCTCTGGTTCGGGGAGGCGGGCGCGCGGCCCGGCGGGGCCGGTATCTGGCACGCCACGAACGCGATGTACGGGCACGACGGCGTGGCGGCGCTGGCCGCGATGGCCGTCGGGCAGCGCCCGGAGATCCCCGCCGCGCCGGTGCACGACACGGTGGCCAACATCCTGGTCGTACCCGAGCCCGGAGTCGTGCGTTCCGCGCCGACTACAGAGGAGGTGCTCGGCATCCCCGGTGTGGTGGATGCCGACATCCGCCTGGTGGTGGGTGAGCCGGTACCGGCCGGGATCGGCACGATCTCGGCCGGCGGCAGGGTCGTCTACGTGCCGAGGGTTGCCGACGAGGTAGAGGCCGAAGTCGCCGAGTTGCGGCGGAAGTTGGGTATCACCGTCGAACGTGCCGAGGGGGCCGAATTCTGAACGTACCTGGGTGCGCCCTGAACGTGCCGGGGCGCGCCGGGCGTTTCCCAAGCGCGGGCGCCGAGCGTCGCGTTCACGTCGCAGTCGGCGTCGGCTCCGGGACGGGCGCCGCCGTCGGCCGCGTCCGGGCCGCCCTGCGCCACAGCAGCGCCGGCCACAGCCCCGCCGCCGTGGACGCGGCCCCCATCAGGGCCATGGCGGCTGCCGGGCTCTGCCATTGTGCGAGGAGTCCGGCCGCGCCGGTGCCGAGCCCCTGGACAGTGAGGTTCATGGCCGACGCCGTGCCCATCCCCTGGGCGCGGTGGTCGTCAGGCAGCAGTTCCACCAGCGTGGATACCGAGATCACCACCTGGATGCACCACAGCGCGTTGCCGACTGCGAACGCCGCCGCGGCCAGGCCGATGCCGCCGCCGGGGAGCAGGATGGCGACGAGCGGCAGCCCGGTGGTGAGGCACAGCAGCGCCAGGTGGTCCGCGTACCGGTGGGTCGGCACGAACCGGTGGAACGCCCACAGGCCGATCACCGCGCCTACACCCGTACTCGCCAGCAGGATGCCCACCCAGACGGATGTATGGCCGAGTTGGCTGACGTACGGCGCCGCCACGGCCTCGGGCGCGATGTAGAAGACGCCGAGCGACGCGGCGAGCAGGATCGCCCGCCGCCGTGGTTCGCCCCACAGGACGGTCAGCCCGCCCGCCATCGATCCGGCCTTCGCTGACGCCCTCGCAGCGGGCCGCGGCTTGACGAAGCACCCGTAGAGGCCGAACGCCGCCACGAACGTGGCGGAGTTGAAGGCGAGGCACACCTGCGGGCTCAGCTCCGCGGCGCACACGCCCCCGAAGGCGAAGCCGAAGATCTGCGCTGCCTGCGTGGTGATCTGCCGGACGGACATGCCGACCGGGTACTGCTCGGCGCTCAGGATCTCCCGCAGCAGGGTGAGTTGCGCCGCGGTGTACGGCCCACCGAGGAACGACGTGACGGCCACCAGCAGGCACAGAACGGCGAACGGGATCCCGGGGATCGCCATCGCGCCAACTGCGGCGGCCCGGGAGATGTCCACGGCCATGACGACGCCGCGGCGTGAGCGCCGGTCCGCCGTGTGCGACAGCGCGAGCGCGCCGAGCACCGTCGGCATGTAGGTGAGTGCGTACGCGAGGCCGGTCCAGGCCGCCGATCCCGTCCGGTCGAAGACGAGGATCGCCAGTGCGACGCGGGCGAGTTGGTCGCCGAAGTACGAGATGAGTTCGGCGACCCATGCGGCGCGGAACTCGGACGACGCGAACAGGGACCGCAGAGGGGACGTGCTGGGGGGAGGAGAGTGCACGGAAGTACCGTCGATTCTAGGCATTGCGCCCGAACAGGTTCCGGCGAAGCGAGTGGTGCCGATGGCGGCATCGCGCTTTGTCGGCTTCATGTCCGCATGCTGGTTCGCCGTGCTTGACAACAACGGAACTGGCGGTGAAGCGGCTCTCGTTGGGCGTCCGGATTTCTGTTCAGTGCTCGTCAAGTGACCGGTTCTACGCTGACCCGCGATCACCACTGAGAACACCGGATATCGAAGGGTGTTTACACCGATGACGACAACTCGCCGGGGG
>NZ_JBIWOA010000101.1:0-5205 GCF_044767525.1 Streptomyces sp. NPDC101234
CAGCCCAACCCCTGACCGGCACCTGGAAGCTCCGAGTCCAGGACCACGCGGCGATCGACGTCGGCTACATCGAGCAGTGGCGGCTCATCCCCTGACCCCCTCCGCAGCCGTTGTTCCGGGACACGGACCGCGTCCCGGAACAACGGCCAGATCCGTGTGGCGCCGGGGAGCACGACATTCCCGAGTCCGTCGCGCAGGAGCTGACGCCGCGCCTGCGGCCCTGAGTCCACCCGCTGCCGTACGAGCAACTGCCCGGGAACGCGAACATCCGCCGGGCCACGCGCTCGGGCGGACTGCCGTGGCTCTCGGAAGGAGCCGGGCGGCCCGAGGGCTGGGAGCCGTTCGTACCGACCGTCGACTGCGCGGCGCTGCGTCGGCTCGCAGGAACACTGCCCGCCGTCAGGCAGGAGCGGGCTCAGCGTATCCAGGCACAGAAGGCCATCGCAGGGTCAGCACCACAGACTCGTCCTCCGCGACCCAAGAGTGATCCACTCCCTGGCCCCAGACGACATAGTCGCCTTGTTCTTCCAGCAGCACGCTACGACCCGGGAACTCCATGCGGAAGCGACCTGAGATGAGAACGAGGACAGCTGAACGCACTTCGCCCGTCACCCACTGCGCTCGCCGCTCACCACGCGGGTGGACGCCCCATTTGACCTCCACGGCGTCGCTGTGACGAGGACTACCGCGCTCCTTGAAGTGCCCGACCAGCCAACCCCGGTCCACTGCTGCGTCCTTGCCTGCATTACCCACGTACACGCCGTCTTCCATGCACCCGAACGCTACCGAACTTGATCGATTGATGTCGGTGCCCTTCGACTGAAGCCGCGCGCGGTCAGGAACAGTCCGAGCGGTAGGCGAAGGGCCTGTCGGGGCACCTGGTGCATTCGAACAGGTAGATGCCGCCCATGTCGCCGAGCATGAGCCCAGGAGGGCGTTGGATCTCGGTGCGTTGTTCGTAAGGAAGTTCCCAGACGGTTCCCGTGGCCGGGGTGTCCTCGACGGGCAGCCACGTGCGCCAGCTCGCGCCGTCGAACTCGGAGCTGTTGATCGTCAGGAGATGCTCCATACGCCCACTGCAGGCAGGACACGTCGGCCAGTCGGGCTCTTGCGTCCACGTCGGGTACCCGCCGACCTTGATGCCGTCCGCCACGGAGAGGTGGGACCAGTAGGACCAACCGGTTTCCTCCTCCAACTGCTCGAACCTGATTGCGAGCGCGTCGGCGACCTCGTTCGGGAGGTCCCAGTTCGGGTAGTCGGTGACGCGCTCAGGGTGCAGGACGCACGGGTCCGGAAGGTAGTCGTTGTCAGGGCCGGTCGGGCAGGGCGGATCGGCCGGCTGCAGGTCGCTCAGGGAGCTGTCCCGCCAATAGATCTCGGGGCGGGGAACGTAGCCGTCCTCGTGGTCGAAGGGGCACCAGAGCACCTGCAGCAGATCGGTGGCGCTGGGGAAGGCCAGGTCGGGCACGTCGGTTGCGAACAGCTGGAGGACCGGGACGAACGGGATCGGTCCCTGGGCGGGAGGGGAGAACGCCGTGCGCGGATGGTCGTCCTCGCAGTGGGGCCAGGGCTCCGAGAGCGGCCAGAGCACGGGTCCGCCGAGCGAGCTTTCCCTCGCACCCGGATCGCCGGGGCGAGGGTGCAGGCGAACGGCTGTCTTCCGATAGCCGGCCACCTCCGGGAACAGCGTCTCGACATCGAGCGGACGTGGCGGGGTGGTGCGAGCCATCGGACGTGTGCTCCTCACAGACCAAAGCGTTGGCTTGGCCACGACCGAGGCCGCGGTGGGCCGAGAGTAGCCGCACGGTCTGTCGGATCCACCAGCAGGCCCCGTGCGGCCACGGGGCACACTTTGCGGTCGGCCTTGCCGACACCCGACAACACGAGTTCAGGTTCAGCAGCAGTCGACAACTGCGTGTCCGCCGCTCCTCGATCCCCTACCCGTCGAGCAACAGGCCCGCGGCCACAGCCGCCCCGTCGGTGCGGATCTTCGTGCCCAGAACCCTTGCCCGCGCCCGGGTCTCGGGAGCCAGGGCCGTCTTGAACGCGACGCGCAGGGATTCGATGCTCGGAGTCGGACCGTCGAGCGCCGCACCGATCTCCAGGTCCTCCACCTGGCCGGCCCAGTACGGGTTGTCCGAGATCTGATGAGCCACCACCACCTGCGGCACGCCCGCGCGGGCGGCCGTCACCGTCGTACCTGCGCCGCCATGGTGTACCACGGCCGCCACCCTGGTGAACAAACGCTGTTGGTTGACCTCGCCGACGGCGAAGCAGTCGTCCTGGCCGTCGATCAGGTCGAGGTCCGCCCAGCCACGGGAGACGAGTACGCGGTGGCCCTGTGCGCGCAGCCCCTCGATGGCCCCACGGGCGATGTCCTGCGACGCGCTCATACTGCCGAAGCCCACGTAGACCGGCGGCGCACCCGCGTCCAGGAACGTCACCAGGTCCCCGGGGAGCGGGCGTTCGTCCGGCAGACTCCAGGTGCCCGTCTGTATCACGTCGAGACCTGGGGTCTCCCGCCACGCTCCCAGGGCCGGGTCTGCCGCCAGCCACGGCCGGTCGGTGAAGACGTGATCGCGGACGTTGTCCACCGGTGGCAGGCCGATCGATGCCCGATGGCCGTTGAGCGTCTCCCGGAATTGCGCGTTCACGTTGTGGGCGTCCAACTCCCACAGCGTCCGGTTGTCGTTCGCCTCCGGATCGGGCCACCCCGGCCGCGGTGGTGGCGCGTGGTACGGCGACGGCAGGTGGACCGCCGCGTAGCTCGCGTACACGTAGCGGATGCCCGCGGCCTCGGCCACCGACCGCGCGCCGATCTGGGCCAGGCCGGCCGCCACCAGCGCGTCGCATCCGTCGGCCGCCGCGGGGAAGACGTCGAACTGCGTGGCGACCATCTGGGTCCGGTACCGGGACAGTTCCGCCGCCGACGGGAGAGCCGTCCCTCGCGTCAACGACCGTACCGGTGGCCCGACCGGCACGTGCTGCACCCCGAGTCCAGCCAGCCGCTCGGCGAACTCCTCGTCCGGCGGGACGCACATGCGCACCTCCACACCGAGTGCGCGCAGCCGCACCGCGAGTGCCACCAGCGGTTCGACATCGCCGCGCGTCCCGTACGTGGATAACAACACCCGCATTCTGCGTCCTCTTTCGTTCTGCTTCGGTTGTGACGGCTGTCACGGCTGTGCATCCGTGTGGTGTATCGAGTGCATGGATGCCCAAGTGATCGCAGTCAAACCGGAAACGAGCGCAGCCGACGGCGGCGAACAGCCGCCGGGCCCTCTCGGGGACGATCTTGTCGATCCAACGCCCTCTCGCGTGAAGCCGACTTCGATGGCTACCGTGATCGCCAGCGTGCCTTCGAGACCGACGGTGCAGCGTCGGCTCTGGGCTGCTCGTAACCGGCGAGGCGCGCAAGGTTCGATCGTCAACAGAATCTGAGAGGCACTCAATGCATAGATCGCCAGTGCCCATACCTGATGTCTCGCCTGATGTCTCGGTCATCTTGCCCTGCGCCGGATTCGGAGCGCGCTTCAGGGCGCCCTACCCGAAGGAGCTGCACTGTCTTGCTCCCGGGGTCACCGTCCTGGACCGCAGCCTGGAGTCCGTTGTCGAACTCGCCAAAAGCGGACTCAACGTGCGCCTGGTCGTCGTATTCGGCACACACAAGCTGGAGACGGTGAGTTATCTCGCGCGCTACGCCGGTACCTTTCAGTTGGTCTTCGTCTACCAGGACGAGTCGTTTGAACCGGGAATCGACGGAGCGATCAGGTCTGCCCTGCCGATGACGCGGGGACCGGTCGCCCTCGTCCTACCCGACATCGTTGTCACCGGTGCGGGGAGCGTCGGCGGTCTTCTCGCCGCATTCCGTCGAACGGCCGTGGCGGGCTGGAGTGTTGTGGCCGCCGAAGAGCGGGACCCCGACACGTTGCGGCAGATGGGCGCGCTGGCCCTGGTCGAGGAGGGCGGCGTCGTGACGGTCGGGGCGGCCGTCGACAAACCGGCGGACCCTTCGGGCTACAACGCGTTCTGGGGCATGGTGGCGGTCGCCGAGGGGGAGGCGCACCGGTTACCTGACGTGGTGGCCAAGGGGGTCGACAGCCCACTGACCGGCGCGGCCGCACACATCGTGGAGCGAATCGTCAACTACAACACCCCGGCGGGCTGAGTCCCCAGGCGCGAACGACCTCGTGCGTGGTCGGGGTCGCGCCCGGACGTGAAGAGCTCCTGGCAGCCGGGTTCACCACCCAGACCGACCCCCAGCTGATGTACACCCTGCGGCACGCGGGGTGCAGCCCGGCGCGGTCGTGAGCGGGACGTCGTCGCCCGGCGGCGGGATGGTCGACAGCGGCGGCCAGGCCGCCGAACTCCCCACACAGACCGCCGCGCACGTCTTCGTCGCCAAGCACTGAGTCCGCCAGGAGCCGGCCCGTCGCCGCGGCCCGCACAGACACGAGGATGGCCGTCGCCACCATCGCACTCGACGGCCATCCTCGTCGGTGTAGAGCTCCACCTCCGGCCTCTACGACGTGAGCAGCGCAGTCTCAACTGCCGCAGAGCGTGAGTTCCGTGGCCGCGCCACTTCGGGTTCTGGGATGACAACCGCGGCCGGTCCGGCGGCTGACCGAGCCCGATCCGATCGCTCAGGGCCTGCGGCGGCTCCGCAGCGATCTGCACGCAGTCTTGTCGGTGGTGATCGATAGGGTCGGTGCACTGATCAGCTGAGGAGCGCAGACCATGAGATCTCCGGCCGAGCTGGACCGCGTCCAGTGGCATGCCCTGACCCACGCCTACGGTTCCGCCGAGGACGTGCCCGAGCTGATCAAGGCGCTCTACCAGGACGACGAGGAGACAGCCGACGAGGCTATCTACGAGCTCTACGGCAACATCCACCACCAAGGCACGGTCTACTCGGCGTCAGCGCCTGCCGTCCCCTTCCTCGCACACGCCGTGCGGCACGCCCCGAACAAACGCGCCGAGTTGCTGATGCTGCTCGCCGTCCTTGCCGACCACGCCCCGGAAGACGTCGACTCGCCGCACTGGCCGAGCAGTTCGGTCGCCGCGGTTTGCGTCGAGCTCTGCCGAGCGCTTCCAGAGCTGTTGTCCTTCCTCGAAGACACCGAGCGAGAGGTACGCCGGGCCGTACTGCGGGTGGTCGCGGCCGTGGCCGAGCTGCTTCCAGCGGATCAACACGCCCCCGTCGTG
>NZ_JBIWOA010000102.1:0-4523 GCF_044767525.1 Streptomyces sp. NPDC101234
CGGCGCAGGCGTGACGATGGTGAGGCGGTGCTGGCCGCGGTCGGGCATCTGTGGGTGAACGGTGTTGGGGTGGACTGGGCGCCGGTGTTCGCGGGCCTGGACGCGCGTCGGGTGGCGCTGCCGACGTATGCCTTCCAGCACCAGCGGTTCTGGCCGGAACCGGTGCATCAGCCGACGGACGTGACCGCCGCGGGCCTGAGTGCCGCCGGACACCCGCTGTTGGGTGCCATGCTGCCGCTGCCCCGTACGAACGGCGCGGTCTTCACCAGCCGCCTGTCCCTGCGTACCCACCCGTGGCTGGCCGAGCACATGGTGGACGGCGCTGCGGTGTTCCCGGGTTCCGGTTACGTGGAACTCGCCGTCCGGGCCGGTGACGGCGTGGGCTGCGGACACCTCGACGAGCTCGTCCTGGAGGCCCCGCTGGTGCTGCCCGCCCAGGGCGGCGTCCAGCTCCAGGTCGTGGTCGGCGACGACCCCGCCGAGCCGGGCACCTCGCGCCGCAGCGTCACCGTCTACGCCCGCCGGGACGACGCCGAGTCCTGGACCAGGCATGCCACCGGAGCGGTGACAGTCACCCCGGCACAGGCAACCCCGGCACAGGCCGGCCCCGAATTCGACCTGGTGACCGGGGCGTGGCCCGGGCCGGACGCGACAGAGCTGGACCTCGCCGGCTTCTACGACAACGTCGAGTACGGCCCGCTGTTCCAGGGGGTGACCAAGGCCTGGCGGCGCGCCGGCCACGTCGTCGCCGAGGTCGCTGTGCCCGCCGAGGCCGGTGCGGAGTCGTACGGCATCCATCCGGCCCTGCTCGACGCGGTGCTGCAGCCCGCAAAGCTCACCGGTGTCGACGGGTCGCCGTTCGGGTTCACCGGCGTGGTCCTGCACGCGGCCGGTGCCGCCCACCTGCGGGTGGCCCTGACCCGCACGGACGATGCGGCGGTCTCGATCGCCGCGGCGGACGGTGCCGGGCAGCCGGTGCTGTCGATCGGCTCGCTGAGCCTCCGGCACCTGGACACCATCGACATCACCGCCGTCCGGGGCGACCGGTCCCTGCTGCGGCTGGACTGGATCGACATCGCCGCGACCGGCAGCCCGGTCACCAAGTGGGTGACGGCCGACAGCACGGACCAGGAGTCGGCGCAGGTTGCCGTGTTGTCCGCCTCCGGCGACCCGGACGACGTCGCCGCGTCCACGCACGAGCTCGCCGGCCGCGTCCTGCAGCAGCTGCAGTCCTGGCTGACGGAGGCCACGATCCCGCTGGTCGTCCTGACCCGCGGCGCGGTAGCCGCCGATCCCGGCGAGCCGGTCACCGATCTGGCCGCCGCGGCGGTGTGGGGCCTGGTGCGCTCGGCACAGACCGAGAACCCGGGCCGCATCGTCCTGCTCGACATGGACGCAGACGCGGACACGGACGCAGACACGAACGCGAACGCAGATACGGGCAGGGACACGGGCGTCGACGCCGCGCTGCTCGGTCACGTCCTGGCGAGTGGGGAGCCCCAGCTGGCCCTGCGCAACGGGACACTGCGCGCCGCGCGACTGACAAGGACCGAGCCCACGGACGAGCCGCCGACGCCCCTGGAGCACGCCGGAACCGTTCTCATCACGGGCGGCACTGGTGGGCTGGGCGGCGTGGTGGCCCGGCATCTGGTCGGCGAGCACGGTGTGCGGAGCCTGCTGCTGCTCAGCCGGCGAGGAATGGCGGCAGCGGGTGCGCAGGAGCTGGTCGCGGAGCTGTCCGGCACAGGTGCCGCCGTCGAGGTCGTGGCCTGTGACGTCACCGATCGGGTGGCGCTGGCCGAGGTCATCGGCGCCCACGACATCAGCGGAATCGTGCACACCGCGGGTGTGGTCGAGGACGGCGTCGTCGCCACGCTGTCGCGGGAACAACTGGACCGGGTGCTCGCACCGAAGGTCGACGCGGCCTGGCACCTGCACGAGCTGACGCGCGGCCTGGACCTGTCGATGTTTGTCCTGTTCTCGTCGATCGGCGGCCTGCTCGGCGGCGGCGGGCAGGCCAACTACGCCGCCGGCAACGCCTTCCTCGACGCGCTCGTGCAGCAACGGCGCCACGACGGCCTGCCCGGCGTGTCGATGGCCTGGGGGCCGTGGACGACCGAGGTCGGCATGGTCGGCACGCTGTCGGAGACCAACCGGCGGCGGATGGGCCGGGCGGCGCTGCCGGCGCTCGCCGTCGAACACGGCCTGGAGCTGTTCGACGAGGCGCTGCGGGCCGATCTCCCGCTGCTGGCGCCGACGCGGCTCGATCTGCGGTCGTTGCGGGCGCAGCCGGAGATTCCCGCCCTGTGGCGGGCTCTGGCCGGCGGCCCTGCCCGGCGCACCGCCGGCGCCGCGCCTGACGGCAGCGCCGGTCAGGGCTTGGCCGCTCTGCCGCCGGCCGAGCGGGAGAAGGCCCTCGTCGAGCTGGTCCGCGAGTCGGCCGCGGCGGTGCTGGGGCATGCCTCGGCCGCGCAGCTCAACGTCCAGCAGCCGTTCAGCGAGCTGGGTTTCGACTCGCTGACCTCGGTGGAGCTGCGCAACCTGCTGCAATCCCGTACCGGGCTCAGCCTTGCGGCGAGCGCGGTGTTCGACTACCCGTCGGTCACCCGGCTGGCTGCGCACCTGGCCGGCGAGTTCGGCGAGCCGGACGCTGCCGGGTCGGCGTCGGTGCCGGCGCTCGTCACGGTCACCGACGACCCGATCGTGCTGGTCGGCATGGCCTGCCGCTTCCCTGGCGATGTCCAGGGCCCGGAAGACCTGTGGCGCCTGCTCAGCGAGGGAACCGACGGCATCGGCTCCTTCCCGGCCGACCGTGGCTGGGACCTCGACGCGCTGTTCGGCCTGGACGGCTCCGGCACCGGTACGTCGATCACCACGGAGGGTGGTTTCCTCACCGGCATCGACGAGTTCGACGCGGCGTTCTTCCACATCTCGCCCCGCGAGGCCCAGGCGACCGATCCGCAGCAGCGGTTGCTGCTGGAAGTGGCCTGGGAGGCCCTGGAACGTACGGGCATCACCCCCTCGGCCCTGGCGGGCAGCGCTACGGGCGTCTTCGTCGGTGCCTACCAGACCGGCTATCTCGACCTGGTCAACCGCGGCCACGACGACCTGCGCGGACATGTGCTCACCGGCGCGGCGACCAGCGTGATGTCCGGTCGTGTGGCGTACGCCCTGGGGCTGGAAGGTCCCGCGGTCAGCGTGGACACGGCCTGCTCCTCCTCGCTGGTGGCCATGCACCTCGCGGCCCAGGCCCTGCGGTCCGGTGAGTGCTCGCTCGCCCTGGCCGGCGGTGTGACGGTGATGGCGACGTCCGACATGTTCGTCGGGCTCACGAAACAGGGCGGCCTCTCCGCGGACGGCCGGTGCAAGTCCTTCGATGACGCCGCCGACGGGACGGGCTGGTCCGAGGGCGTCGGCGTCGTGGTGATGGAGCGCCTTTCCGAAGCTCGGCGCAACGGCCACGAGGTCCTCGCCGTGTTCCGCGCCAGCGCGGTCAACCAGGACGGCGCCTCCAACGGGCTGACGGCTCCGAACGGCCCCTCCCAACAGCGCGTGATCCGTCAGGCCTTGGCGGCCGCGGGTCTGTCACCCGCCGACGTGGATGCGGTCGAGGCCCACGGTACGGGCACCCGACTCGGTGACCCGATCGAAGCACAGGCCCTGCTGGCGACCTACGGCGGCGACCGCCCCGGCGACCAGCCCCTGTGGCTCGGCTCCTTGAAGTCCAACATCGGCCACACGCAGGCCGCCGCGGGTGTCGGCGGTGTGATCAAGATGGTGATGGCCCTGCGCCACGGCATCCTGCCCAAGACCCTGCACGTGACCGAGCCGTCGACGAAGGTCGACTGGACCAAGGGCGACGTCCGGCTGCTCGCCGAGGCCGTGCCGTGGCCGGAGACGGGCCGTCCCCGCCGGGCCGGGGTGTCCGCCTTCGGCATCAGCGGCACCAACGCGCACATCATCCTGGAAGCGCCGGAACCGGATCCCGCCGGTGCCGGTGCCGGGCCCGAGCCGCTGCCCGACGTGACCGCCGTCGTGCCGTGGGTGGTGTCCGGCAAGACTGCCGAGGCGGTGCGGTCACAGGCGGCCCGTCTTCTGGAACGCGTGGAATCGGATCCCGAACTGCGTCCGGTGGACGTGGCCTGGTCGCTGTTGGCCAGCCGCGAGACCTTCGAGCACCGGGCCGCCGTGGTGTCCGGCGACCGGGGCGAGTTGTTGGCCGGCTTGCGCGCCGTGGCCGCCGGTGAGGTCGTCCCGCGGGTGGTCCGGCCCGGCGACAAGGTGGTTTTCGTCTTTCCCGGTCAGGGTGCGCAGTGGGTGGGCATGGCTCGGGAGCTGGTCGAGTCCTCGGCTGTGTTCGCGTCGTCGATGTGTGCGTGTGCGGAGGCGTTGGAACCGTTTGTGGACTGGTCGTTGGCTGATGTGCTCGGTGACGAGGCTGCGTTGCGGCGGGTGGATGTCGTGCAGCCGGCGTTGTGGGCGGTGATGGTGTCGCTGGCGGCGGTGTGGCGTTCCTTCGGGGT
>NZ_JBIWOA010000103.1:0-4193 GCF_044767525.1 Streptomyces sp. NPDC101234
AACGAACTGAACGTCCGAACCCTCCCTCGGCGACACCGACACCATGCCTGATCAGCGGAAACTCAACGATCACATCCGGAAAGACAACGGCTTCTAAGGAATAAGGGGTGGCTGTGTGACCTCACGTGGATGCCACTTCGACACGAGTTCGGGACTCACTCGCCGGCCGTCTCCATGATCAATGTCGATGGGAATTGATGTCACGGAGTCGTGGCGTCGGGTCAACGGATCGCGTGCAAGCGGAGACCCTGCACGCGACGGCGAGCGCGGTCGCACACACGCACCCCTATAGATTCCTTGCACGACCTGAGGAGATCCGCGATGCCCGACCGCCGCAAAGTTCTGTTCGTGACCGACCTCGCCTACCAAGCGCGGGGGCGGCGCTACTGCGACGAGGACATCTTCCTGACCTCCCGACTGCGGGACGCCTTCGACATCGCCCTGTGCCACCCGCTGGATGCCGCCTCGCTGATGGACGCCTTCGACGGGGTCGTGGTCCGTAACAGCGGACCCGTACTGCACTACCAGAAGGAGTACGGCGCCTTCCGGGAACAGGCCACGGCCCGCGGCACACGGGTCTACAACCCGCTCTCCGGCCGGGGCGACATGGCAGGAAAGCAGTACCTGCTGGAGCTGACCGCCGCCGGATACCCGGTCATCCCCACCATCGACCGGCCCGAGGATGTGCACGTGCTGCCCGAGGCCGACCAGTACGCGGTCAAGCCCAAGGCAGGCGCAGACTCCATCGGCCTGGCCTTCGTACCCCGCGAGCAACTGGGTGACCTCGCCTACGGCGACGTCCTGGTCCAGCCGCGCATCGACTTCCGCTACGAGGTGTCCTTCTACTACGTCGACGACACCTTCCAGTACGCCCTCAACGCCCCCGCCCCCGAGCAGCGCTGGGTCCTGGAACCCTACGAGCCAACCGACGCCGACCTCGCCTTCGCCCGGCGCTTCATCGACTGGAACACCATCGACCACGGCATCCAGCGGGTAGACGCCTGCCGCACCCAAGACGGCGAACTGCTCCTCGTCGAGCTGGAGGACCTCAACCCGTACCTGTCCCTGGACCTGGTCCCCGAACAGACCCGCAACTCCTTCGTGGAGAGCATGACCTCCTCTCTCCACCGGTTCCTGGACACTGCTCCCCGTCCCTGATCCGGCATCCGGCCCCCTGCGGCAGAGGCAGACCCCGCCGTCCCACCGCACAGGTGTGCTGCGTGCTCGGCGCGAATGCGAGGACGCGGGTTCAGCCCTTGCCCGAAAGCTGGGCACCGCCTCAGGCGGCCTGTTCGTTAAGCCACTCAGCCCGGTGCGGTCGCCGGGGACTCCGCCTGCCGAAAACCTGGCAGGGTCAGGCACAGCACAGCCGCGACGGCAGTCGTGGCGGCGAAGACGCCCACCGCCCAGGCGCCGGACGCGTGCTGGATCAGCAGGCCGGCGATCAGCGGCGCCAGCGTTGCCAGCGCGGTGGCCGCCATCATCACGGTGCTGATGACTCGGCCGCGCATGTCCTTCGGCGCGCTGCGAAGCACCACCGCAACCAGTGCGGCGTTCGCGGCCGGCGCGAGCAGCAGCGCCAGCGCGACCGGCGCCGCCACCAGCGGTGACGGGATGAGCAAGGCCGCAGCGCCGAACAGCAGGGCCCCGGCCATGGTGATCGTGGTGACCAGGGTTGCCAGGCGCATGCGCCCTTGCAACCGGGGTGCGACCACCGCTCCGAGCAGCCCGCCGGCCGCGATGGCTGCCTGCACCAGGCCGATCAGACCGGTGGATGTACTGCCCTGTCGCATCGCGAGGGTGATGCTGAAGATCACGCCGCTGAAGGCGAAGTTCAGCAGGGGCGTCTGGATCACCGCCGCGCGCAGAATGGGCACCTGCCAGACGACCTGCAGGCCGTCGGTCACCTCGCGCCACAATGCCTTGCGCCCGGCCGCGTTCTCCGGGCGGAACCGCCCGCGGATCCGGCTCACCGTGGCGAACGAGACTACGAAGGAGACGGCGTCGGCCAGGAACGGAACGGCCCGGCCCACCCCGAACAGCGCCCCGCCGAGCGCCGGGCCGGCCAGGCTGGCTCCGTACGTGCGGGCTTCGGTGGCCGCCCACGCCTGCTCAAGCTGCCCGTCCGGCACGATCCCCGGCAGCGCGGCGGCGGCGGACGGGTCGAAGATGGCTCCGGCAGCCCCCTCGACCAGGCTCACGGCCAGGATCACCGGCCAGGACGCGAGATCCAGCACGATCAGGATGCCGAGCAGAGCCAGCAGGACGGCGCGCACGACGTCACAGATGATCATCGTCAGCCGCCGGTCGAACCGGTCCGACAGCGCCCCGGCGGGCAGCTGCAGGCAGAGCAGGGTAATCGCCCGCACCGTACCCACCACCCCCGCGAGCACCACCGAGTGGGTCAGGGCCAGGATGAGCAGTGGGTAGGCGAGCCCACTGATCTGGGTGCCGGTATCGGACAACAGCTGGCCGATCCACAGCATCCGGAAGCCTGTGTTGTGCCGGAGCGGAACCTGTCGTGGCACATCGGTGGCTATCTCGATTCCGCTGGCGTCGCTCACCCGCAACACGATAAGCGCCGAGGTCGTCACCCAGGTGTCGGATCTTGGACAGGAACCGAGTGAACGTCGAAGGGCGCGACCGTCCATGATCACGTTGATTCCACCCAGCATGATCGTGAAGCCCGCGCCCGCACGTCCTCCTGCCCGACCCTGCCCGCGTCCTGCCAGCTCGCCGAGCAACATGGCCTCGCTGCCCAGGAGTTGTGCACGCCCGAGACGCTTCCCTCGCTGCTGGACGCGGTCCGTAGCGTCCCCGATCCACGCACGGCGCACCTGGTAGCCCATCCCCGGCCGATGCTGCTCGGCCTGGTCGCCTGCGCCCTGCTGAGCGGAGTGCGCTCGGTCCGCGGCGTGGTCCGCTGGGCGAACGGCCAGGGCGCGGGCACCCTCTCTGCCCTCGAAGTCCCCGACGGCGCCCCGGACAGACTCCCGGTGGCCACCACCCTCACCCGCGCGCTGGCGCCGCACCCGGTCCTGGACGCGATCGAAGGACCCGGACTTCGTCTCAAGAGGACGAGGATCATCGGCCTCTACACCCACCCGCCCGACGACGCGACGGTAGTCTGCGCCGACAAGCTGGAGCCGGCGATCCCGCGGACCTTCCCGCCCGCACCCGCCTGGTCACCCGACGGGCACCGGATCAAAGCGGAACTCGACTACAGCCGCGGACCCGAGAAAACCTGTGTCTACGGGGCCTTACGCGTCCGGGACGGCCGGCAGATCACCATGGCCGCCTCCTCCCGCAACAGCGTCTCCTGCCAGCAGTTCCTGCAACGGATCGAGGACGCCAACCCGACCGGCGAGCTCTGGAGCGTCACCGACAACCTGTCCAGTCACAACAGCCTGTCCACCCGGTCCTGGCTCGAAGACCATCCCCGCATCCACCACGCCTTCATCCCCGTCGGCGCATGCTGGCTCAACCTGCAGGAGGGCCGGTGGCGCATCTTCCGCAAAGCCGTCCTCGTCGGCCGCTCATTCGCCAACCGCGACGACATCGCATACGCCACTCGCTTGGCAACCGCCCAGCTCAACTCCCGCGCCAGGCACGGCCGCTTCTTTTGGGGCATGCGTCTGCGCTTGGTGTGCACCCTCCATGGCCTGCCCGTCGCATTTTCCCTGACCGCCGCCAAGGCCGACGAACGCGAAACTCTGCTGGACCTGCTCGCCGTCGAACCGGACCTGCTCTCCGCCCGCCCCGGACAGATACCGATCGGCGATAGGACTACTTCGGCCGCACCCTCGAAGACTAGCTTGCCGAACTGGACATCCGGCTGCTGCGCCGGCCTGCAAGAGCGAGCCGGAACGGCCCGGCGCTCCGCTGTTCAAACCATTGCGGGAGGTCATCGAGTGGGTCAACGAGACCTTCAAGGGCCGACTCAACCTCGAACGGCACCGGGGCCACACACCCGGCGGCGTGATCGCCCGCGTCATGCAGCGCATCCTCGCGCTGACCGCCGCGATCTGGCACAACGACCACACCGGACAGCCCCTCCTACGCTCACTGACAGCCTGCGACCACTGACTTGGAATCGATCATCTAGTAGGACTCCGTTAGGTCTGTCTCGCGGCACTGTTCGGGGGCATGCTGGAGGCGTGGACGCACATGAAGTGAACCGTGCTCGGGCGAAG
>NZ_JBIWOA010000104.1:0-4053 GCF_044767525.1 Streptomyces sp. NPDC101234
GTCGGTGGCTGCGGGCTCGGTTGCCGCGGGAGCTTCGAGGATGACGTGGGCGTTCGTGCCGCTGACACCGAACGACGACACCCCCGCCCGCCGCGCACGACCGCTCTCCGGCCACGGGATCGGCTCGGTCAGCAGCCGCACGTCACCCTGCGTCCAGTCGATCTGAGTCGACGGCCGGTCGACATGCAGGGTCCTGGGCAGCAGCCCGTGACGCAACGCCATGACCATCTTGATCACACCACCGACACCCGCAGCAGCCTGCGCATGACCGATGTTCGACTTCAAAGACCCCAACCACAACGGCCGGTCACCGGGCCGGTCCTGACCGTACGTGGCCAGCAGCGCCTGCGCCTCGATCGGATCACCGAGCCTGGTGCCCGTACCGTGGGCCTCCACCGCATCCACATCCGCGGGCGACAGACCCGCAGCAGCCAGCGCCTGACGGATCACCCGCTGCTGGGACGGACCGTTCGGCGCGGTCAGACCATTCGACGCACCGTCCTGGTTCACCGCACTCGACCGCATCACCGCAAGAATCTGGTGGCCGTTGCGCACGGCGTCGGACTGACGCTCCATCACCAGCACGCCGACACCCTCGGACCAACCCGTCCCGTCAGCCCCATCCGCGAACGACCGGCACCGGCCGTCCGGGGACAGACCACCCTGCGCGGTGAAGCCCACGAAGGCATCCGCAGTGGCCATCACGGTGACACCACCGGCCAACGCCAGCGAGCACTCCCCCGCCCGCAGCGCCTGCGCAGCCAGATGCATCGCCACCAACGACGACGAGCACGCCGTGTCCACACTGACCGCGGGACCCTCCAGGCCCAGCGTGTACGCCACCCGACCCGAGATCACACTGGCCGCGCCACCCGTGATCTGGTGACCCTGCAACTGCTCCCCACCACGCGCGACAAGATCGGCATACCCCGAGGAGTAGACACCGGCGAACACACCGGTCGAACTGCCCGCCAAGGACAACGGATCGATTCCCGCCCGTTCCAACGCCTCCCACGACACCTCCAGCAACAAACGCTGCTGAGGATCGGTGGCACTCGCCTCACGCGGCGAGATACGGAAGAACGCCGCATCGAAATCAGCGACACCGTCGACAAAACCACCCTGACCGGTCGCCGAGGACCCGGAACCGATGCCCCCGGATCCCAGCAGCGCATCCAGATCCCAGCCACGGTCAACCGGGAACGACGTGATCCCGTCCGCCCCGGCCGTCACCAGGTCCCACAACCCGTCCGGACCCGTGACACCACCCGGATAACGGCAAGCCATCCCGACCAGGACGATCGGATCGTCGGCCACCGGAACCGGCGGCAGCACCGCCGGGACCACGGCGGAGGCGATCTCGCCGGCCAGGAAGCCGGCCAGCCGGGTGACGGTCGGGTAGTCGAAGACCACGCTCGACGGCAGCGCCCGTCCCGTCCTGGACTGCAGCAGGTTGCGCAGTTCGACCGCGGTCAGCGAGTCGAAGCCGAGCTCCTTGAACGGCTGCCCGGTGTTGATCCGCGTGCCGGAGGCGTGCCCCAGCACGGTCGCGGCCGCGTCACCGACCAGCTCGACCAGCAGGGCCCGGGCCTGGTCGCCGGAGCGGCCCGCGAGCCGTTCCAGCAGCCCGTCGCGGCTGGCGCCACTGTTGTCCGCGGTGCGTCGCACGGTGCCGCCCACCAGGGTGCGCCACAGCGGTGGCACCTCGCCCTGCGCTCGCATCGCCTGGGGGTTGAAGCGGGTCAGCGCCAGCAGGGGACGATCGCTGCACAGTGCCCGGTCGAAGAGGGCGAGCCCCTGGTCCACCGCGAGCAGCGGCATGGCGGAGCGGGCGATCCGCCGGAGGTCGGCACCGGACAGGCCGCCGGTGAGGCCGAGCTCGTCTGTCCAAGGGCCCCACGCCAGGGCGAGCCCGGGCAGACCGTCGTTGCGGCGGAGTTGCATCAGCGCGTCGAGGAAGGCGTTTCCGGCGGCGTAGTTGCCCTGCCCGCCGCTGCCGATGAGTCCCGCGACGGAGGAGAACACCACGAACAGGGAGAGGTCGAGTTCCCGGGTCAGCTCGTGCAGGTGCCAGGCGGCATCCACCTTCGGGGCCAGGACCCGGTTGAGCTGCTCCCGTGTCAGGGTGCCGATGACACCGTCGTCGAGGATGCCCGCAGTGTGGACCACGCCGCTGATCGTGTGGGCAGCCAGCACGTCCGCCAGGGCCGCCCGATCGGTAACGTCGCAGGCCACGACTTTCACCGTGGCGCCGTGCTCTTCCAGGTCGGCCACCAGGGCGGCGGCCCCCGGCGCGTCCGGGCCACGCCGGCTCAGCAGCACCAGGTCGCGGACGCCGTACGCGACGACGAGGTGCCGTGCGAACAGCCCGCCCAGGCCGCCGGTGCCGCCGGTGACCAGAACCGTCCCGGTCACCTCGGGAGCCGGCGAGGACTCCGCGGTGGCACGGGCCAGGCGGGCGGCGCGCCAGGTTCCGTCGCGTACGACCAGTTGCGGCTCGCCGGCGACAAGGACGCGGCCCAGCAGCGCGCCGTCGACCTCGGCGTCGGTGTCCAGCAGCACGATCCGGCCCGGGTTCTCGGACTGCGCCGAGCGCACCAGCCCCCACACGGCCGCCGCGGCCACGTCGGTCACCACGGGCGCCACCGCGCCCTGTGTGACTACGACCAGCGGGGTCGTGCCCTCGTTCAGCTGATGCTGCAGCTGTTCCAGCATCCAGCCGGTCAGCTCATGGACCGATCCCGGAACCGCTTCCCGATCACCGGAAACGCTGAGCACGACCGCTTGCGGTGTACCCGACTGCCGCGTGAAACCGCGCGGGCCGACCGCTGTCCACTCGTCGATCGGGGCGGCCGACGGGACGGGAACATCGATCCATTCCCACGTCAGCAGCGCCGCGTCGCCCGTACCGATGGCTGGTGTTTCGGCCGTGAGCGGCCGCATCGCGACCGATCCGATCGCCAGGACCGGTGCTCCTGTGCCGTCGGCAGCCTCCACCGCCGCCTCGGTGGGCGCGGTGCGGGTGAGTACGACACGCAGCCGTTCGGCGCCGGAGGCATGCAGGACCACGTCGGTGAACTCGGACGGCACCCCGTCGAAGGCGGCGGCCCGCAGCGCGGCGTCGAGCAGGGCCGGGTGGAGGCCGAACGCCTCCGTACCGGCCGAGCCGGGCACCTCGACCTCGGCGAAGATCTGGTCGCCCAACTGCCAGGCGCGGACCAGGCCGGGCCGGGAATCCACGTCCAGCTCTGTCGCGCCCGGCGCCGGCCAGTCGTCCCCCCACGCCCCTGTTTCCCGTACGCCGTCGGCGCTCAGCACGCCGGAAACGAGTCGAGTCCAATCGTCCTGACCGTCAGGCCGGGCATACACCGTGACCGTCCTGCGCGACGTGCCGGACCCGGGCGCGCCGACGACGACCTGCAGCTGCACACCGCCCTGGGCCGGCAGCACCAGCGGTGCCTCCACGACCAGTTCGTCGATCCGGTCGGAGCCCACACTGTCGCCGGCGCGCAGTGCCAGCTCGACCCAGCCCGTGGCAGGGAAGACGGCCACGTCCTCACCGGCGGAACCGGCCAGCCACGGGTGGGTCCGCAGCGACAGGCGGCTGGTGAACACCACGCCACCGGTCTCCGGCAGCGTCAGCATCGCACCCAGCAGCGGGTGCTCCGCGGCGCTGAGGCCGGCCGCGGTCACGTCGGCGGGCACGGCGGAGGGGTCGGGCCAGAAGCGCTGATGCCGGAAGGCGTACGTCGGGAGGGCGACCCGCTTGGCACCGCGGCCGGCGAACACCGGGGACCAGTCCACCGCGATGCCGTACGCGAAGGCCTGCGTCACGGCCGACATGACTTGCCGGAGATTGCCCTCACCCCGGCGCAGCGTGCCCACCACCGGGACGGTGTCCTGGATGACGGGCAGCAGCACCGGATGCGGGCTGACTTCCACCACGACGTCCGCGCTCGCGGTTGTCAGTGCCTGTTCGAACAGCACCGTGTTCCGCAGGTTCCGGAACCAGTACCCGGCGTCCCAGCCCGCGGTGTCCATCAGCTCACCGGT
>NZ_JBIWOA010000105.1:0-3914 GCF_044767525.1 Streptomyces sp. NPDC101234
ACACGCACCCTCGGGGAGCCGTCCGGCGCACCGGCCTGGAAGACCGTTCCGTCCTGGTACCTCGTGGGCCGCGACGACCAGGTGCTGCCCCCGGCGGCCCAGCGGTTCATGGCACGCCGGGCCGGCGCACACACCTTCGAGGCCGACACCTCGCATGTCGCGATGATCGCGCAGCCCGCCGCGACGGCCGCCCTCGTCAAGCACGCCGCGCACTGACACCACCGAGCCGACGAAGCCAGGAGGGGGCAGCGATGTTCGAGAGGCTGGGGCGGACGATGGTCCGCCGGCGGTGGTGGGTGATCGGCCTGGCCGTGGCCTTCCTGGCGTTCGGCGGCATCTGGGGCACGCGGGTCTTCGGCTCGCTGACCACCGGGGGGTTCGACGACCCGGCGGCCAGAGCTCGCGCGCGGCCGCACGTGCCGAGGCGACGCTGGGCCGGACCGGCAACGACGCGGTGGTCCTGTACACCAGCCCCAGCACGACAGCCGACGCCCCGGCGTTCCGGCGGGCCGTCACACAGACGCTCCAAGCGCTCCCGCACGACGTGGTGACCCGGACCGTCACCTATTGGAGCACCGGCAGTCCGGCCCTGGTCAGCCACGACCGGCACGCCACCTACGCGGTGCTGACCCTGGCCGGCGACGACGAGGCGCAGCGCGGCGACGCGCTGGACGAGATCGAGAGCGAACTGGCCGCGCCCGGCCTGCGGACCCAGGTCGGCGGCGCCACCACGGTCGACCGCGACATCCGCGAGCGGGTCGCGACGGACATCGCCTTCGCCGAGACGATCTCCATACCGGTGCTGCTCGTACTCCTGGTCGTCGTCTTCGGCAGTGTGGCCGCGGCGAGCCTGCCGCTGGCGATCGGCGCTCTGGCCATCCTCGGAGCGTTCACCGCGCTGCGCGGGATGACCTACCTGACCGACGTCTCGGTCTTCTCGGTCAACGTGGTGACGATTCTCGGGCTGGGCCTGGCGATCGACTACGGCCTGTTCATGGTCGGGCGGTTCCGGGAGGAGATCGCCCGCGGGCTCGGCGTCGAGGACGCCGTCGCCCGCACGATGGCCACCGCCGGTCGTACCGTCGCGGTCTCCGGCGTCACCGTCGCCGTCTCGCTGGCCGGACTGCTGATCTTCCCGATGTCCTTCCTCCGCTCGATGGGCCTCGGCGGTCTGTCCGCGGTCCTGGTAGCGATGGTGGCGGCACTGACCGTGCTGCCCGCCCTGCTCGCCGTCCTCGGCCCCCGGGTCGAGGCACTCTCGGTGCGGCGGCTGCTCCGCCGCCCGCCGCCGGCACGCCCACAGGACGAGGACGCGCATGGGTTCTGGTACCGCCTCGCGCACAGCATCATGCGCCGCCCGGTCGTCTACGCCACCGGGGTGCTCGCGGTCCTGCTGCTGGCCGCCGCGCCGTTCCTGCGCGTCGAGTTCGGCGGTATCGACCCCAGGGTGCTGCCGGCAGCCACCGAGAGCCGGGTGGTCTCCGAAACCGTCGACCGGGACTTCGTCCGGAACAGCCAGGTGCCCATCGAAGCGATCGTGACCTCGCCCGACCGGGCCGGTCTGGAGCGCTACGTCGATGCCGTCCAGATCGTCGACGGGGTGTCCGGAGCCGAGGTCACGGGTCGGTCCGGCGACGTCGCCCGGGTCACGATCAGGTACGAGGGCGACCCCATATCGCCCCGGTCGCGGGATCTCGTGAGCCGGATCCGGGCCGTACCGGCACCGCCGGGTGGTGAGGCGCTGGTGGGCGGCCAGACCGCGCAACTGGCCGACCAACTCCACGCCGTGGGCGATCTGCTGCCCTGGATGGCGCTGATCATCGGGGGCGCCGGCTTCGTCCTGCTGTTCCTCGCCTTCGGCTCCGTCGTGCTGCCGGTCAAGGCGATCGTGATGAACATCCTGTCGCTCGGTGCCTCGTTCGGCGCACTGGTCCTGATCTTCCAGGACGGCCGTCTGTCCGGCCTGCTGGACTTCACCTCCACCGGGACGCTGGAGGCGACCCAGCCGATCCTGGTCCTCGCGGTCGTGTTCGGGCTGTCGATGGACTACGAGGTCTTCCTGATGTCCCGGATCCGCGAGGAGTACGACCGCACCGGCGACAACACCGCGGCGGTCGCGGTCGGGCTGCAGCGCAGCGGCCGCGTCATCACCAGCGCCGCGCTGCTCATCCTGGTCGTGATCGGCCTGTTCTCCGTCTCCGGAATCACGTTCATCAAGCTGATCGGGGTGGCGATGCTCATCGCCGTCCTGGTGGACGCGACGATCGTCCGCGCACTGCTGGTACCGGCCACCATGCGCCTGCTCGGAAACGCGAACTGGTGGGCGCCGGCACCCCTGCGGCGCTTCTACGCCCGCCACGGCATCCGGGAAGGCGACGCTCCGCCCCCCACGCCCGATCTCCGTCCCGCACCGGCCCGTACGCCATCCAACTGACCCTCCTGCCGAGGACGAGGCGAGGCGAGGCGAGGCATCAGCGTGCATACGACGGCCAGTGCAACCTCACCACCGCCGGTCTGCTCCTGTACGTCATGACCGTCGCCCAGGTGAAGCCGGCGCCCGTTCCGGTTCGCACCTGAACAACTCGACTCGACCAGCACTCCAGCAAGAGACCCTTCTGGTCCGGTGTGACGGAGGAATCACGTGAACGACGGTGCGGCAGAGCGCGGGCCGGTCCTGGACGACGAGCAGTTCCGCCGGCTCGCCGAGTACGGTGAGGTGGAGCACGCCGAGCCCGGCCGGGACCTGTACACGTCCGGCGACGACACCTACGACTTCTTCCTGCTCCGGTCGGCGACCGTGGACATCGTCCGGGACGCGACGGCGATCGAGCCGGAGCGTGTGATCTACCGGGGCGGCCCCGGAGACTTCCTCGGCGAGCTCAACCTGCTGACCGGTCAGCACATCTACCTGACCGCCCGGGTGGTGATCGCGGGGACGGTCGTCCGACTTCGAGAAGAAGACCGGCTGGCGCTACTCGATCACCGTCACCAATATCCGGCATCTATGGGGCATCCCCGGCTCTCACCAGGTCCAGTTCCTCGACGCCCTGCACCGCGACCACGCCGACGTCGAGGACCGCATCCGCACTGGCAAAGCGATGGGCCTGCACAACCTCCCGTCGCAGTCGTGGCAGGTCAATGCCGGATGGATGCTCGCCTGCAACCTCGCGGCCGATCTCGACGCCTGGCTGCGGCTGCTGACCCTGCACGACCAGAACGAGCTCGCCCACGCCGAGCCGGACACGATGCGCTTCCGCCTCTACCACCTGCCCGCCCGCCTTGCCTCCCACGCTCGACGTCGACACCTGGTCCCGCTCGCCGAGGCCTGGGACTCCGGCGCCTCCGCCTGGACGGCAAAGGAACGCGAGGCCTACGCCAACGACCTGGACGACCCACGAGCGCTGATCGCCGTCTCAGCGGCCTCCAACCGGTCCAAGGGCGACAAGGACCCGACCGAGTGGCTACCGCCGTACGCCCCCTACTGGTGCACGTACGTCACCAACTGGGTCGCCGACAAGACCCGCTACCAGCTCAGCGTCGACCCCGCCGAGCACACTGCGCTCGCCGAGCGCCTCGCCGCCTGCCCCGACCAACCCATCACCATCACGCTCGCCCGCTGAACAGACCTCCGGCCCGCCCGTCACCACGCCGGAAAGCGGGTGACGGGCCAGACAGAGAAGGCGCTACGCGGCGGCGGCTGTTGGTGCGCCCCGGACGGAGGCGTAGCACGGGAGAGGAGGCCCAAAGCATCACGGGTGAGCCCGGGAACGAGGTCGCCACGTACGAGTCGAGCGACGCGGGCACGGTGTCGGGGGGGCGGGCGGGGGATGGCGGGGCCCCCCTAGGGGCAATTCGCCCCCCAAAAAAATATGAATTAAGACGCGGAGTTTTTGGTGACCCAAACAACCGGTGGG
>NZ_JBIWOA010000106.1:0-3785 GCF_044767525.1 Streptomyces sp. NPDC101234
ATCGACCTATGCCGAGACCGCGACTATGCCGAAGCCGTGTGCGTTGTTCCGCTCCATCGTGGGGTTTCGGCTGGGCATGGCTCTGCATAGTTTCCGTGCCGGGCAGCCTCGTGAGCGAGGGGGCGTGGTGCTCCCGAGAGGGGGTGGCGATGCCGTTCGGAAGTACGCGTCGGAAGGCGGGTGTCCTGGTCGCGCAGGTCGAGGGTTACCGGGCATGGCTGGCGGAGCGCGGGTACACGGCCCAGACCGCCAGGAACATGCTCAAGGATCTGGGGCAGGTTGGCCTGTGGCTTTCGCGGCATGGACTCGATGCTGCTGATCTGGACGAGGAGCGGCTGGACCAGCACCTTGCCGACCTGCGGAAGTCGGGTCGTTGCCGGGTGGCTGGGCCGCGCGGCATGGTCCCGCTGCTGACGTTCCTGCGTGAGACCGGAGTGGCCCCCGAGCCGCAGGTGACGCCGTCGCCGACGGAGGTTCTGCTGGAGCGGTACCGGTGGTGGATGGAATCTGAGCGTGGCCTGTCTGCGTCGACAATGCTGCGCTACGGGAATACCGCCCGGCGCTTCCTGGCCGAACAGGCGGTGACCGACGGGAAGTTCGCACCGGACGGTCTGACTGGGACGGACCTGAATGCGTTCCTGCTGCGGGAGTGCGCCAGGGTCTCGGCGGGCTCGGCGAAGGGACGGGTGGCCGAACTACGTTCCCTGATGCGGTTCCTTCATCTGCACGGCGTCATCCCGATGAAGCTCGGCGGCGCGGTGCCTCCGGTGGGCGGCTGGCGCTTCGCCTCCGTACCGCCGACGATGACGACCGGCGAGGTCCAGCAGCTTTTGGACCATACTCCGCGGCAAGGGACGGTCGGCGTCCGCGACTACGCGATCCTGATGCTGGTGGCCAGGCTCGGGCTGCGCTCGATCGAGGTGGCCCGGCTGTTGTTGGACGACGTGGACTGGCGCTGCGGCGAGATCGTCGTCCGAGGCAAGGGACGCCGTGAGGACCAACTCCCGCTGCCGGCCGACGTCGGCGAAGCCTTGGTCGCGTACTTGTCCAGCGCAAGGCCTCGCCTGGATGCCCGTCACGTGTTCCTGACCTGCAAGGCTCCGCATGGTCCGATCCGGGCGGACCTGGTCGGCGACGTGGTGGAGCGAGCCTGCCGCCGGGCTGGCTCGCCCAAGGTCGGGCCGCACCGGCTGCGCCACGCCCTGGCTGCCGACATGCTGCGCCACGGCGCTGGACTCACGGCAATCGGGCAGGTACTCCGGCATCAGGACCTGGCCACGACCGCGCTCTACGCGAAGGTCGACTTCATCGCACTGCGCGCGGTCGCACAGCCCTGGCCTGGGACGGAGGCGGTATGACCGATCTGGGTCAAGCGCTCGATGACTACCTGCGGCTTCGCCGCTCTCTGGGGCACCAGATGGCCGAAGCGGCCTATCTGCTGCCGGACTTCGTGAGCTTCATGGACAACCGCGGCGAACAGACCGTCACCGTTGCTGCCGCGCTGGACTGGATAAAGACCCGAGAACCCGAGGTGGTCACGACGGTCAGTCCTCGACGGATCACCGCGGTCCGCGGGTTCGCCCGCTACCTGAGCGGAACCGACCCGGCGACCGAGGTGCCGCCGCTGGGGCTGGTTCCCTACAACCGGAGCCGAGGTCAGATCTTCCTCTACTCCGACGCCGACATCGCAGCGATCATGGCTGCGGCCAAAGAGACGATCCCACAGCCGTTGCGGGCGGCGACCTATCACACGCTGATCGGGCTGCTGGCAGCGTCCGGCCTGCGCATCGGCGAGGCAATCAAGCTGGACCGCGACGACATCAACTGGACGCAGGGCGTGCTGCACATCCGCGAGTCCAAGTTCGGCAAGTCCCGACTGGTCCCGCTACAGGAAAGCACCACGAACGCGCTACGCGAGTACGACAGGCTGCGCGAAAGGTTGATGCCCAGGCCCAAGGACCCCGCGTTCTTCATCTCCCTCACCGCCAAGCGGCTGATCTACGCCTGCGTGTATCCGGTGTTCCGGGCTCTGATCGAAACCGCCGGCGTCGGCGTCGACGCCCCGCACAGGCCTCGATTGCACGAGCTGCGACACACCTTCGCCGTTCGCACCCTTCTGCACTGGTATCGCACCGAGGACAACATCCAGGCGAGGATCCCCTCGCTGTCGACCTATATGGGACACCGCGAACCGGCCTGCACCTACTGGTACCTGTCGGCGGCCCCGGAACTGCTCGTGCTGGCCGCCGCACGCCGCGACAGCGTCCGGAAAGCGGCCCGCCCATGACCCTGATCGCCCCCACCCTGCAGGCGTTCTTCACCGACCGGCTCGCCCGCCAGCGCCAGGCCAGCCCCCGCACCATCGCCGCCTACCGCGACGCGCTCCGCCTCCTGCTCGGCTTCGTCCAGCAGCGGACCGGAACCGCTCCGGCGAAGCTGGACTGGAACGACCTGAACGCGGACGTGATCTCCACGTTCCTGAACTACCTGGAAGACGAGCGCGGCAACAGCACCAGAACCCGAAACGTCCGCCTGACCGCGATCCGCTCCCTGTTCTCCTATGCCGCACTCCAGCATCCCGAACACGCCCTGCTCATCCAGCGGGTCCTGGACATCCCCCCGAAGCGGTTCGACAAGAGGACCGTCACGTTCCTGACCAGCCCAGAGGTCGACGCATTGCTGGCAGCACCGGATCCGAAACGCTGGGAAGGGCGAAGGGACAAAGCCATACTGGCGCTGGCTGTCCAGACCGGCCTGCGCGTCTCCGAACTCACCAGCCTGAACTGCGACGACATCACCCTGGGTGACGGCGCTGCCGTCCGCTGTGAAGGGAAGGGACGCAAACAGCGGGCCGTCCCACTTGACCGCCCCATCCAGAAGCTGCTGAGCTCCTGGCTGAACGAACGCGCCGGCCACGGCGGCGACCCCTTGTTCTGCACCCGCACCGGGCGCCGCCTCAGCCGCGACGCCGTCGCACAACGACTGAGCACCCATGCCGGGATGGCCGGACAAGCCTGCCCGTCCCTGCTCGACAAGAGCGTCCACCCGCACGTTCTCCGGCACAGCTGCGCGATGTCGTTGCTGCAGGCCGGAGTGGACACCACGGTCATCGCGCTCTGGCTCGGCCACGCCGGCGTCCGCTCCACCGACGCCTACGTCCACGCCGACATGACCATCAAGGAGAAGGCCCTGGCTCTGACGACGCCAGCGACTGCCAGGCCGGGGCGATACAGGCCCACCGACGAGGTGCTCGCGTTCCTTGACCGGCTATGACGCAACTGATCGAAGTCTGCGGGTCCAGCTATGCGACACTCCCCGTGTGATGACACCCAGAGAACTGCGCGAGGCATGCCCGCCCGGTGGAGGTCCTTACGCCTGTCCCTGTTGCAAACTCCTGACCCTGGAAGCCCGCTGCGCGTGGGAGATCTGCTCCGAGTGTGGATGGGAAGACGACGGCCAGGATGACCTGAACGCCGACGAAGTATGGGGCGGTCCCAACGGATCGGAGAGCCTGACTGATGCGCGCAAAAACTACGCTCAGTACAGCGCTGAGGCGAGAGCAGCGGATGAGGACTCACTGGTAAACGGCGGCGAAGGTGCTTGGTGGGCACCCTCGGCGCGAATGATGCGCGATATGGGTCACTCCACCTGAGAATATGTGTCCTCCCCATGTATGGACGAGTGAGGCCGCCGCGACTATGCCGAGCATCACGGCCCTCACACCAACTGCAGCCCCGCTCAGGGTCCTCAAGCTCGGCATAGTCGCGGTCTCGGCATAGGTCAAT
>NZ_JBIWOA010000107.1:0-3145 GCF_044767525.1 Streptomyces sp. NPDC101234
CGGACGGAGGATCTCCCACTCAGGATCGGACAGATCCGTCGAGTAACGGGTACGCAGCCCGCACACCCCAGCCCCCGAAAGTGCACCACCACCCCATTACCAGGCAACTTGCCCGCTGACAGGCTTGTCAGACGCCCTCTAGTACCGCCGCAGTGCCGTCGAGCGGTGCGTCACCAAGGGGAAGCAGTACCGGGCGGTGGCCGGCAGCTACGCACAGCGCGACTACATCTTCGACGGCACCCTGGCCGTTGCAGTGATCGTCATCTGGCTCGGAGACACATCGTCCAAGAGCCATCAGACACGGCGTGGGCCTTGCGACCGTGGAGACGCTGCAGACCCTTTTCGATGCGGCACGCACGGTCGGGACCGAGATCCATCTCGCGCCGGCGCCGGTCCCGGACCGGTGGACGGGTGGCCTTTGCGGGCGGCGTCGACATCGCCGCTCCTTCTTGCCACCAAGGCGGATGACGGCCGGCGGCCAGGGCTCGTCCGGTGGATCATGGGCCGAGCCAGGGCCGGACCGAGGCGAGGGCCGGCCAGTGCCCTAATCGTGTTGACCGCCCCCGGCAGGCAGTGCTGGAGTCGGCGCGTGGACAGCATCCCCGCCAACAGGCGGCTCTGGAACCGGATCAGCAGCGCCTACCAGCACAGGCACGACCCGCAAATCGGCGCCGCACCCCGGCTGTGGGGCATGTACTCCATCCCCGACGCGCACCTGCACGCCCTGGGCGACGTCACCGGCAAGCGCGTCCTCGAACTCGGCTGCGGCGCCGGCCAGTGGTCCAGGGCGCTCGCCGCCGAGGGCGCCACCGTGGTCGGGCTCGACCTGTCCGAAGCCCAACTCGCCGCAGCGGCACGCGCGATGGGAGCGGCCCGCTACCCGCTGGTGCAAGGCGCCGCCGAACAACTCCCCTTCGCCGCAGAGAGCTTCGACCTGGTGTTCTGCGACTTCGGTGGGCTCAGCTGGGCGCCCCCGCACCTGGCCGTCCCGCAAGCCGCACGCGTCCTGGGCCGAGGCGGGCGCCTGGTGTTCAACGTCGCCAGCCCATGGTTCGAAGCTTGCTACGACGAAGCCGCCAGCCGCGTGACCACGACGCTGCAGCAGGACTACTTCGGGCTGAACACCATCGCAGAGGACGACGGCGCAACCAGCTATCAACTCACCTACGGCGACTGGGTCAAGGTCCTGCGCGGCGCGGGTCTCGTCATCGACGACCTCATCGAGCCGCGGCCCGAACCGGGAACACCCAACGGCTACAACGAAACCGACCCTCCCGACTGGGCACACCGCTGGCCGGCGGAACTGCTCTGGGTGACCCACAAACCGTAAGTTCCGCCACGCCGAGACGTGAAGGCGTCCCCTCGCCGGACAGCACACATAGGCGAACTGTCCCTCGCCTGAGCGTGATCGTCCCGTTCTCCGGGCCGTCGGATGCCAACGGGACGGCTCTCGCCTTCAATTGCTCCCACCGGGAACGGCTTCTGTTGTCAGTGGTGCCTGGCATGGTTCGGATCATGTTCGACGGACTTCATGACATCGACTGGGCGTCGATGGAGCACGCGTACGGCTCGGCCGAGGATGTGCCGGCGCTGCTGTGGGCGCTGCGTTCCCCGGACGCCGGGGAACGCAGCAAGGCTCTCGACCGTTTCCACGGTGCGGTTCACCACCAGGGCGACGTGTACCCGTCCACGGCAGCCAGTCTGCCCTTCCTGTTCGAGCTGGCCGCCGACGGCGTCACACCCGACCGGGCCGCCGTGGTCGCGCTGGTGGTCAGCATCGGCAGGGAGTCCCTCGACCGGGGCTTCGAGGACGACGGCACCGAGATCGAGTACTACCCCCCGACAGGCTGCGCGCAGGCCGTCGCCTTCCTGCGCGAGCGGGGTGCGGAGTTCGCCGAACTCGCCCGCGACGCCGACCCGGACGTGCGCCTGGCCGCGATTCCCGGGCTCGGGCTCTTCCTCGACGACACCGACCGGGCCGCCGCCGTGCTGCGCGAGCGGCTGGCCGCCGAGCAAGCCGTCGCGGCGCGGCTGCGGATCGTGGAGGCGGCGGCCGCCCTCGCACTGCGCCTGCCTGCGGCCGCAGAGCAGGTGATGGACTGGCTTGGCAGGCTCGCCGCCGACCCGGCTCAGGGCCCGGTGACCCGGCTCGCGGCCGTGGTCCAGCGGGTCCGCTGCGCCCCGGACGAGATCGGCGAGGACGTAGTGCCGACTGCCGTCGGCCTGCTGCGCGAGAGCGCTCATGCCATACCCGTGCGGCGGATCGCACCGGCTCCCAGCCGCCCGGCGGCACCCACCCCCGGAGTTGCGCCCCAGATCGTCGCCGCCTTCGAGGACCTCGACCGGCGCACGCGCGTGTACGCACCGACCACCATCCTGCTGCGCTCGTTCCACGAAGCCCTGGGCGCCCGGGTGCCAGAGCGTACCGTGGTCCTGGCCGAGCAGCTGAGCAGCCCCGACCCCGGCTCGCGCCTGGACGCGGTTCGTATGAGCGGGGAGCTGATGCGCACCTGGCGCGGGGACCACACCCGCCTCCTCCTGCTGGTCGCTGACCAGCTCACCACCGACGACCAGGAGGTCGCCGCCGAGGCCGCGGCCGTCCTGGAGACCTGCCACCCGATCGCCGCCCCGGCCAGGGAGGCACTCGCCGCGCACATCGAGGCACAACGCACGGCACACGGCCCTCACGTATGGGCCACCCCCCAGGCGCTGCTGCGCAGAAGCCACCAGGAAACTGTCCGGGCCCTGGCGCGCCTCGGCGACGCACGCGCGCTGCCGAGCCTGCTGGCCGCGCTGGACAGCGACGCCGACGTCTGGCGTGCGATCCAGGTCGCCGGGCATCTGCCGCAGGCAGCAAACGAGTTGGTGCCCCGGCTCTGCGACCACCTGCGCCGGATCGACCTCTCCCGGCAACGGAACGGGATGAGCGCCAACGCGATCCTTTCCGCGCTGGCCGTGCTCGGTGACCCGGCCGCGGTTGCCGTGGTGGTGGACACGCTCGGCGCCGCCGTGAGCATGGGGCAGCACAACATCACGCAACAAGCCCTGAAGGCACTAGTAGGACTCCGTTAAGTTGCTCTGGCTCTCGGGTTCTGGCTGGTGGGGGTTGTTCTGGGCAGGGGTTGGTGGCAGGTGGTGCAGGTGC
>NZ_JBIWOA010000108.1:0-2683 GCF_044767525.1 Streptomyces sp. NPDC101234
AGCGGCCATAGGCCCGCTTGAGCCGTGTGCGCTGGAAGGCGCAAGCACGGTTCTGAGGGGGCGGGGACGCAGCGATGCGTCCCCGCTACCCGACCCAGCCGGAGTATCCGAGGCGTGATCCGACAAGCGGAGAGTGCCTCTGATCTGGGGTGATGGGGCTTGCTTAAGGTCCTGTTCGTCGTTAGGAAAGCTGCACTGCTCAGGTGAAGAAGAGCATCGGGGTACCCGCGTGTCCGCGTCGACGTGATGGCCATGAAGTGGTTTCGCAGAGCGGTGCTCTGGGCGGGAACTGCCTTGCGGCCATGTGCCGTCGGGGACGTGCATCCCGCGACCGACGACCCCGAAAGTAGTACGCACCGTGCGGCAAGTAGACCCTATGATCACTCCGCCCCAGCGTTCGCTGCGGCCACACACGCCTCCGAGACAGGCCGAAGACGATGACGAGCACCGCCCGCAAAGCTCCCTGGATCGTTGCCCGCTCCGCGCAGGCGGTGATAGCGGTGGCTGCCGTGGCGGACGCGTTCCGCGCCGCGGCCGTCCGGGATCACTACCTACGCCACACGGAGGCGTCCCTGCACAAGTCGGGCTTCATCTCCATGATCTTCCTCTATCTGATGACTCTTGCGATCGTGCTGTTCCTCGTGTGGCTCGCCCGGTCCCGGAGCAACGCCCAGGAGCTGTCCCCCGGGGCCTCGCTCCCGAGTCGGGCCTGGACGATCGGCGCCTGGTTCATACCGGTGGTCAACTTCTTTGTCCCGCGCCAGTTCGTCCTCGGTATCGGGCGCGCGAGCTCCGCGTCATGGGAGCAGAAGCGAGACACGACACTGGTGAACCTGTGGTGGGTCGCCTGGATCGCGCACGTGGTGCTGCTCATGGTGGGCGGCCGGGTGGACCCGGGGTCGATGGCTTTCCTCGTGGTGGCGGAGGCGCTCACGACCGCGGCGGCCGTGCTACTGGTGCTCGTCATCGAGCGCATCACGACGTTGCAGAGCGCCGCGCTCGGCGCCACCGTTCCGGTCGCACCTCTCTCCCAGGCGTGAGGCAGTTCCCCCGACGCACTCCCCCACAGCAACGTGACTTGCTGCGCGCGTGACCGGCAATTACCTGGCTTCGGTTCTCCGCACGAGCTGTCCATGACTTGATCAGAAAACGAGAAGTGCTTCTGAACTGCAACGATGGACTTATATAGGGTCCAGTCAGTCGCGTGGAAAGGAGCTGTGGCTACGCGGGTGCGGAGGGTTGTGGGCTTCCCCCATCCGTCACGTCGGCACGCTGGAACGTCAGTACCCAGCGCTCACGTGGGTGGCTGGGATCCTCGTGACGGCTGGCCAGCTTCCAACCCTCAGATTCGATCACCGTGATGTACCGGCCCTGAATCTGCTCATTGGACGAGGCCAGCCTGAAGACGTAGGTGCTCTCCCCCCGCTCCCGGGCCTCAATCGCCCCCGCGGTCATGCGTCTGCGCCCCCACTTCTGCAACAACCCCACGGCCTGATCCCCTCCTGCAGAACCGGACTCCGGTCCAGAAGTCCATGTCACCCAGACGATAGTCCACCTGCGAGGGCCGCTTGATGGAGAGTCAGGCACAGACAAGGGGCAGCAGCGGACTATTCGACTACGACGAAATCGAGGTTGCGATGGTGGCTACCGCAACCGGACCAGTGCGGCATGGCTGCGTAGGTGAGAACGGAGAGCGTTTCTCGCTGAGGGCTGGCAGCACCGGGCGTTCAGTGGAGCGTCAAATGTTGATGAGAAGTAGCAGCAGTGCTGGTGCCCCGGAACGGTGATGCCATCCATGCCAGCACTGGGGTCAAATCTCGATGCGCCGTTGCCACCAGGGCAGATGTTGCAGGGCGAATGGATCGTTGACAGTGCGCCTTAGGACGCGTGCGTCGAGCGGCGCCAACGCGGCTTGCAGCTCTCTTCGAGCACGAGGACGGAGGTTGCAAGCGGCGACTTCGAGCAGCGTGCGGATGTGCCCTGTGGGGACGTCGGAGTACCCGTATCGCCACTCTTCCGCGTTGCGGGGGCGACCGGCTCGTTGGGCCCAGCGGCGGAAGGCAAGCGCAATGTCACCCCCGGGCAAGCGTCGCTCCCGCTCGAACTGGGCGATTTGGCGGTTCGTTGAAGCAGACAGTCCTCTGATGACGGTCCGCCTGAAGTGCCTGGTGTCCCGCAGCGGCAGCTGGGACCTGATCTCGCCCGGTGTCCGGCGAGGCATGTGGACTTCCCTGAGAGTGCCGAAGTTGGCAGGTGTGAGAACGCTAGCCCTGGTGACATTTGATGTTCAAGAGCAAGGAGGCTTTGGTCAGCTGACGGCGCCCTGGCGGGCTCGGGTGGTGGCGAGTCGGTAGAAGTCGGTGCCGGTCTCGATGATGTTGCCGTTGAAAGTCAGGCGGTCGACGATGGCCGCGCAGAGGCGGGGGTCGGTGACGGTTTTGGTCCAGCTTTGGAGAACGACTCGTTGGAGGCGATCGCGACGCTGTTCTTCTCCTCACGCTCGGTCAACACCTGGAAGAGCATCTCCGCGCCGTGGCGGTCGAGGTCCATGTAGCCGAACTTGTCGATCTATGTGGATATCCGCATAGATTGACCTATGCCGAGACCGCGACTATGCCGAGCTTGAGGACCCTGAGCGGGGCTGCAGTTGGTGTGAGGGCCGTGATGCTCGGCATAGTCGCGG
>NZ_JBIWOA010000109.1:0-2533 GCF_044767525.1 Streptomyces sp. NPDC101234
GGTCGGGTAGCGGGGACGCATCGCTGCGTCCCCGCCCCCTCAGAACCGTGCTTGCGCCTTCCAGCGCACACGGCTCAAGCGGGCCTATGGCCGCTCAGTTCGGTGCCATTCTTCCGGTCACCGGCGTGCAACTGCCGGTGGCACAGAGTGTGTACGACTTCCAGATTATCGAGGTGGTCGCTTCCACCCCGGCTGCGGTATTGCAGATGGTGCACGTGAATTCCCCGGTATGAGGCCGTGAACCAGCGGGCCCAATCGTTGACGTCATCAGGGTCGTACCCCGCGCCTTCGATCAGGTCCTGCCCGCATCTGGGGCACAGTCCCTTCTGTCGGGCTGCTAGCAAAAGAATCCGTTTGGATTCCACTCCTGGCATCCGCTTTCGGGCTCGTTTTCTCCAGTAGCTGTCCAGTTCCGCGTCGTCCTGGGAGGAGTCTCCCTTGACCATCACGTGCCGGACGATTCCGGTCCAGGCGAACTTGGGCAAGTATCCGGCTTTGGAGCCGAAGACCCACCTGTCCTCTCGACTTTTGTCGAACTTCCCCCAATACCGCTCCCGGAGCCAGCGGGGCGTCTTCCGTCGATTGCAGTAGATCGCCCACCTTCTCAAGGCGTGGTGCGTGAAGTCGTCCAGCTTCCTGAAAGTTTCCTTCGAGACAACGTGCCGATAGTAGATGGACCATCCTCGAACAAGAGGTCCGAGGGCACCAGCCAGGCGTTCGGCGGGTGCGCCCCGGTGTTGTCGGATGATGGTCCTTATCTTCTTCTTGACCCGTTGTACTGCATCCTTGCTCGGCTTGATGATCAGCTTCTGGTCGTAGCGCCTGACGTTGAATCCGAGGAAGTCAAATCCCTCAGCGAGATGGACGACACGCGTCTTCTCCTCGTTGAAAGAAAGTCCTCTCGGCTGGAGCCAGACAGCCAACTTCGTTTGCAGATCATGCGCCTCCGACTCCGAGGCGCACAACACCACGAAGTCATCGGCGTATAGAACAAGAGCGGGGGGAACATGCCTTGTCCCTCTGGCGGGAACATTTGCGTTAATCGCGCCCCCCATCCCGTGCAGGGCCACATTGAGTAACAGAGGACTGATGACTCCGCCTTGCGGCGTGCCTTCGATCGTGTGTGCGTAAGTGCCCTGCTCCATGACCCCAGCGCGCAACCATCCTCTGATCTGCCGCCGGCCCGGGAACAGGCCGATGGAGTCCATGAGGTGACTGTGGCTGATGCGGTCGAAGGCCGCCGACAGGTCCGCGTCGAGAACCCACAGCCGTTTTGCGGTCTTCTGGCAGGCTATCTGGAAGATAGCCCCGATCGCGTCAGCGCATCCACGCCCCGGCCGAAACCCGTAGGTTCGACCGTCGAACCGCGCTTCCCATTCCGGCTCTAGAGCGTTCTTCACCCTTGCCTGGTTTGCGCGGTCGCGTATGACAGGAATGCCCAACGGTCGGGTCTTCCCATTTGCCTTCGGGATGTACACACGCTTGACGGGCTTTGCCGGGATAACCGGTTCAGCGAGAGTCTTCCTCGCCAGAGCACCCCGATCCTTCGGAGTCAGCGCGACGACCCCATCGATACCCGCCGTCTTCTTTCCGGTGCTCTGCTGTGCCACCCGGCGAACACTTGTCAAGCTGTTCGCCCTGGATCGCAGCATGAGCTTTTGCAGGTTGCGCACCCGCTTCATGTCGCCGTTCCGTGCGGCCCTGTAGATCCTCTGGCGCAGCCGCTTTACGGATGCTTCTTCTGAGCGCCAATCGATACCGGCCCAGAATTCTGCGTCGCCCTCGGGTCCGTTCATCGGGAGGGCACACTGCGACACCAAAGACATTGTCGCCCCTCCTCCTGTCTAACTTGCGCCTCGGTGTAAGGTTTTGCCCGTTGGCTCTACATGGCCTACCTGTCCCACGTCAGCGTTCTTTCGAGCCCAGCTACAAAGCTGGTATCCGCCGAGTTATATCCGGAGGGGGAGAGTCCCCAGGACCCGAGCTTTCCTCTGGGCTTTCGCCCCAGCGGCATTCGCTTCTTGGGACATCCTGTTCCCGCACCGGAGTTCTGCCTTCGTTGCCTCCGGCTTACCGGCTGACCAGCCGGACCCGTACGGGGTTCCCGTGTTCCACTGCCAACAGTTACGTCCGGACAGGGCGCCCTCTCTAAACCGACTCCCACGGTGACCTACGCTGGAAACCAGGGGTTCCCTTGAGCCTCTTTCAATACAGCTCGCGTCGTGTCGCACTTCTCAATGCAAGGAGTTCCCACCGCCGACCGCTTCGCCATTGACGCGGTGTTCCTCATGTCGGCTCGTAAGGACAAGGGTTCGCTTTCGCTCGCCCGCTCGGACTTCCCCTTCGCTTGTGGCGTGATGATGGCCCATCGTGCCCTTGAGCTTGACCACCTCGGCTCAGCACCCCCGCGTCACCGCAGACGCACCCGAGGCTGGGGACCGGCCATCGGTCACAGGCCGGGGCAGTCGACTCCTCTCCTTGCAACTACCACTGCATGACAGCGACTTCACGTCGCACTGAAAGCGCGAGGCTA
>NZ_JBIWOA010000110.1:0-2426 GCF_044767525.1 Streptomyces sp. NPDC101234
GGGGGCGGGGGTGGGCGCACCCCTCCCCGCCCCCCCCACACACCCCTGCCACGCCTACCCCCCCCGCCGCGCCCGCGGGGCCCCCCCCCCGCCCCCCCCCCGCCTGCGGCGTCAGGGCGCCGGTCGCCTCCGCGACAAGGAACGCCCCTTCGAGGCGGGGAACCGCTCGCACGCCGGGTAGCCGCCCCACTCGTCCAGCTCCCGCGGGCGGTTGCCGATCCCGAAATGGGCCCTGGTCTCCCCGCCACGCACCGGGCGGTGCAGACCCCCATTCGAGTGCGGCCATCCGGGCCCGGCAGTCGGCGAAACACACCGCCTCGTCACTCACCCGTACAGAGCAATCACGGACCGTTGTCCCCTTGTCCCCGTTGGTCCGTGCCCCATTCGGAGTTGCGTCCGGACGGGGGGCATGAGGCCGTGGAAGTCGTGTCCTGCCGGATCTCACCCTCAGGAGGAGACATGGGCACGAGGAACGACGGCCGGCCGGCCGACAAGCTGAGCGTCGTCTTCACCGTCCGAGTGATCGAGGGCGGCGAGCAGGGGTTCCTGGATCTGTACGACCAGCTCCGCAAGTCCGTCGCCCGGACCCCCGGCCACATCGTCGAGAGGCTGGGAGCCCCCGTGGACGACTCCCGGCAGTGGGTCATCACCAGCGAGTGGCAGACGGCCGAGCACTTCTTCGCCTGGCAGCAGAGCGCTGAGCACCGCGCACTGGTGGCTCCGCTGCGCGAGTGGGTCGACTCGACGCAGTCGCTGCGGTTCCGGGTCGTCAAGGAGACCAAGGGAGTGACGTCATGACGCGCACCGCCAACGGCCCCGTCGCCGTACTCGGGCTCGGCACGATGGGCACCGGCCTGGCCACCCGCCTCCTCGACCGGGGAATACAGGTCCGGGTCTGGAACCGTACCGCTGAGCGGGCCGAACCGCTTGCCGGGGCAGGCGCCTTCGTCGCCGCACACCCCGCCGACGCCGTCGCGGGCACGAGCGCCGCCATCTGCGTCGTCGCCGACGGCGAAGCCCTCGGCTCCATGCTGCGCGGACCCGACGGCGTCCTGTCCAAGGGCCCCTACCCCGGGGTGCTCATCTGCGCCAGCACCGTCTCCCCCGAAGAGGTCCTCCAGATCGCCGGGGACATCCCCTCGGTCGTGGACGTCGGCATGCTCGGCAACCGCGACCATGCCCGTGACGGCGAGCTCCGGCTCTTCGTCGGCGGCGAGGAGCAGACGTTCGACGCCTGCCGCCCGCTGCTGGAGGCGCTGGGCAAGGAGGTAGTCCATCTGGGCGCACTCGGTTCCGGCATGCGGATGAAACTGTGCCTCAACCTCCTGATGGGCATCGAGGTGCAGGCCCTGGCCGAGGTCACCGAACTGGCGACCGCCTGCGGCCTAGACCGGCAGCTGGTCCTCAAGACCATCGCGGGCAGCGGTTTCGCCTCTCCGGTCATGGCGTTCAAGTCGAGGCGCCTGGGTTCCGGCCGCTTCGAAGAGCCGGACTTCCGGCTGCGGCTGATGGCGAAGGACCTCATGCTCGCTACCAAGCAGGCGGCGGCAGTCGGCCTGAGTCTGCCGCTGGCGACCGCCGCGGCAGAGACCCACGTCCATGCCATCGAGCAGGGGCTGGGCGACCAGGACTGTGCCGCGGTCACCCGCGCACTCACACCGAAACCGGGTAGCGACACGTGATCATCGACATCCACGGACATCTCTCCCCGCCGGAGGCGGCCAAACGCTTCCCCATGCCCCCGAGCCTGACCGACGTCGACGGCATGCTCGCCGCTCGCGCCGAGGCCGGCATCGACCTCACCATCATCGGCAGCCCCGTCGGCGCCGGCGCGATGGCGCGGGTACCGGGCGTGGACAACTACGCGCAACCAAGAGACCGGCTGCGCAGTTTCCACGCCTGGATGTCGGGGTTGATCGCCAGGTTCCCCGACCAGTTGCGCGGCTATGTGTACGCCAACCCGTTCGGTGACGACGATCACCTCGACGGGGTACGGGAGACCCTGGAGGACCCGGCCTTCGTCGGCCTGATCACCACGTCCAGCGTGCACGGGGAGCTGCTCGGCTCCCCGCGCGCCGACTCCTTCTTCGCGCTGGCCGCGGAGGCGGGGGTGCCGGTCCTGGTACACGCCCCGGCCGAACCGGTCGGCACGGAACGGGTCGACGAGATCGGCTTCGTCGAACAGATCGGCCGGTTCGGCGACGTCACCATGGGCATGGCCATGATCGCCTTCGCGGGATGGCTGGACAAGTACCCGGATCTACGGCTGATCGGTGCGACCGGCGGCGGCGCGATGGCGCTGCTGCCGGAGCGCCTGCAGACGGCGGCGGGGGCCCCCCCCCGGGGGCGGGGGGGGCCCCCCCCCCCCCCCCCCCCCCCCGCCCCCCCCCCCCCCCCCCCCCCCCCCCCCCCCCGGGCCCCCCCCC
>NZ_JBIWOA010000111.1:0-2408 GCF_044767525.1 Streptomyces sp. NPDC101234
GTCGGTGTGTTGGTGGAGGTTGGTCCGGACGGGGTGTTGTCGGGGCTGGTGGACAACTGCGTGCCGATGTTGCGGCGCAGGCGTGATGATGGTGAAGCGGTGCTGGCCGCGCTGGGTCACTTGTATGCGCAGGGTGTTCCGGTTGACTGGGCGCCGGTGTTCGCGGGCCTGGACGCGCGTCGGGTGGCGCTGCCGACGTATGCCTTCCAGCGGCAACGCTACTGGCCCGGCGTCGAGCGCGTGTCGCCCACGCCGAAGCCTGCCGGCCGGCTTCAGGTGGACAGCGGACGATCCCTGCGTGACGTGGTCCGGGAGGCCGCGGCCGTTGTCCTCGGCCACCACCCTGACACCGCGCTCGACACCCACCGCACGTTCCGGGAGCTCGGCTTCGACTCCTTGACGGGGGTCGAGTTGCGGACCCTGTTGCAGAGTCGAACCGGCATCGAGCTGGCCGGCAGCGCGGTGTTCGACTACCCGACGGTCACCCGGCTCGCGGAGCATCTCGCGGGCCGGGCCGAGCCTGCCACGCCGCAGGTCGCGGCCGACGTCACCGGCGATCCGATCGTGCTGGTCGGCATGGCCTGCCGCTTCCCCGGCGGCGTGTCCGACCCGGACGGGCTGTGGCGCCTGGTCGCCGAGGAAGCCGACGCTACCGGGCCCTTCCCCACCGATCGTGGCTGGGACCTGGACCGGTTGCAGGAAGTCTCCGCCACGAGCCGCGGCGGTTTCGTAGCCGGCGTCGACGGCTTCGACGCGGCGTTCTTCCGCATCTCGCCACGCGAGGCGCTGGCCACCGATCCCCAGCAGCGGTTGCTGCTGGAAGTGTCGTGGGAAGCGCTGGAACAAGCGGGTATCGATCCGGGAACGCTGGCGGGCACCCCGACGGGCGTCTTCGCCGGCGCCTACGGATCCGGCTACGGCGACCTCGTCTCCCGTGAACAACTACAGGGACACCTGCTGACCGGCGGCGCCGGCAGTGTGATCTCCGGGCGGGTTGCGTACGCCCTGGGGCTGGAAGGTCCCGCCGTCAGCGTGGACACGGCCTGCTCCTCGTCGCTGGTGGCCATGCACCTCGCCGCGCAAGCTCTCCGCACGGGGGAGTGCAACCTGGCGCTGGCCGGTGGCGTCACCGTGATGGCGACGCCCGAGATGTTCCTGGAGTTCACGGCACAGAACGGGCTTGCGGAAGACGGCCGGTGCCGGTCGTTCGCGGATGCGGCCGACGGGACGGGTTGGTCCGAGGGTGTCGGTGTCGTGGTGTTGGAGCGTCAGTCCGACGCCGTGCGCAACGGCCACCAGATTCTTGCGGTGATGCGGTCGAGTGCGGTGAACCAGGACGGTGCGTCGAATGGTCTGACGGCTCCGAACGGTCCGTCCCAGCAGCGGGTGATCCGTCAGGCGCTGGCTGCTGCGGGTCTGTCGCCCGCGGATGTGGATGCGGTGGAGGCCCACGGTACGGGTACCCGTCTCGGTGATCCGATCGAGGCGCAGGCGCTGCTGGCCACGTATGGCCAGGACCGGCCCGACGACCGGCCGTTGTGGTTGGGGTCTTTGAAGTCGAACATCGGTCATGCGCAGGCTGCTGCGGGTGTCGGTGGTGTGATCAAGATGGTGATGGCGCTGCGTCACGGGGTCCTGCCCAGGACCCTGCATGTCGACCGGCCGTCGACTCAGATCGACTGGACGCAGGGTGAGGTGCGGCTGCTGACGGATGCGGTGGTGTGGCCGGAGACGGGTCGTCCGCGGCGGGCGGGGGTGTCGTCGTTCGGTGTCAGCGGCACGAACGCCCACGTCATCCTCGAAGCTCCCGCGGCAACCGAGCCCGCAGCCACCGACCCTGCAGTCGTCGAATCCAGCGCCGGCGAATCCGTGGCTGCCGCATCTGTGGCCGCCGAGCCGGAGGCCGGGGGCGGCGGCGTGGTGCCGTGGATCGTCTCGGGCGCGTCGGACGAGGCGGTGCGAGCACAGGCGGCCCGTCTTCTGGAACACGTGGAATCGGATCCCGAACTGCGTCCGGTGGATGTGGCCTGGTCGCTGATCAACGCGCGAGCCGCCTTGAACCATCGGACCGCGGTAGTCGGCACGGACCGGGGCGAGTTGTTGGCCGGCTTGCGCGCCGTGGCCGCCGGTGAGGTCGTCCCGCGGGTGGTCCGGCCCGGCGACAAGGTGGTTTTCGTCTTCCCCGGTCAGGGTGCGCAGTGGGTGGGTATGGCTCAGGAGCTGGTCGAGTCCTCGCCTGTCTTCGCCTCGTCGATGCGTGAGTGCGCGGAGGCGTTGGAACCGTTCGTGGACTGGTCGTTGGCCGATGTGCTTGGTGACGAGGCTGCGTTGCGGCGGGTGGATGTCGTGCAGCCGGCGTTGTGGGCGGTGATGGTGTCGCTGGCGGCGGTGTGGCGTTCCTTCGGGGT
>NZ_JBIWOA010000112.1:0-1904 GCF_044767525.1 Streptomyces sp. NPDC101234
TGCACCACCTGCCACCAACCCCTGCCCAGAACAACCCCCACCAGCCAGAACCCGAGAGCCAGAGCAACTTAACGGAGTCCTACTAGTGCCGTATCAGACAAGCTTTGCCCCGTTGTGGGCCGACGGTGTCAGCTCGTGCTGAGGGGCGCGGTTTACTCGGCGTCGAGTTGATGGTCGGCCCAGACGTAGCTTTCGGGCAGCAATTCCGTGATGTGCATGGCCCGGATGCGGTCGTCTGCGCCGACGATTACCTTGAGGGCGGGAAAGTAGTCGAGAAGGACCTGCCGGCACCGGCCGCACGGAGGAACAACTCCCCGGTCGCGGTCACCCACGGCGACGATCGTGTCCAGATCGTAGGCACCCTGGGCGGCTGCCACGCCGATGAGGACCAACTCGGCGCAGGGTCCTCCGGTGAAGTGGTAGGCGTTCACCGCGGTGATGATCCGGCCGTCCCGGGCGCGGGCTGCGGCCGCCATGGTGTGGTTGTCGCCCCGGCAACGAGTACGGGCGACGTGTGCTGCGGCCTCGATGAGTTCGTGGTCGTCGGGGTGGGTCTGCGTGGTCATCTTCTCTGCCTTCGTTGGGTGTCAGCCGACGTTGGCCCGCGTGACGATGGTGTGCAAGCGAATATCTGTGGTGTGCTTGTTCCGCCAGATGATGTAGCGGTGGATCATGCTGCCCTGCTCCTTGTGGCTGGCATGGTCGGTGCGGTCCAGCGCGAAGTAGCGCAGGGCGGTGAACTGGGCCTCGATGCGGTTGAGCCAGGAGCTGTTGGTCGGTGTGTAGGCGAACTCGACGTTGTTGGCCGCGGCCCAGTCCCCGACGCGGGTGTCCTTCTGTGTGGCCAGGTGCGGGGGTGAAGGTGTCGAGCACGATCGCGATCCGGGTCTTGAGCGGGTAGAGGCTGCGCAGGTAGCGGCAGAACTGAAGGAACCTCGTCCGGTTCTTCTTCGGTTTGTTGTGGCCGTAGAGCTTGCCCTTGCTCAGGTCGAAGGCGGCGAACAGGTGCCGGACTCCGCGCGGGCCGGTGTAGGTCGCCCACCGCCGGGGTGCGGCTCGCGGTCAGCGTCCCTGTGTTTCCCGCCGTACTCAGCCCACTGCCGCCCGGGGTGGGGCATCAGGTTGAGCGGGCCGAACTCGCCGAGGCAGAGGACGACATCAGGCTCGCCGTCCTCGGGTATGACCTCGCCGTCGGGCATCGCGTAGAGGTGCTCGACGCGGGCCTTCTTGGCGGCATAGTCGGGGTCGCGGGAGGTCTTCCACGTCTCTATGCGTTGAAACGAGACGCCCTCCTCGCGGAGCAGGATGCGCAGCCCCTCGTGGCTGATGTCGTCGCCCACCCCCTCGGCGACCAGGAAGTCGGCCAGCTTGGCCAGGCTCCAGGCCGAGAACGGCAGGCCGTGCTCGACCGGCTTGGACTTGGCGATCTTCTTGATCTCGCGCCGTTCGGGCAGGGTGAACGTTCTCGGCCGACCGCCTTTGTACTTCGCGTACATGAGTCGAATCCGTCGGCGTTGAAGTTGTGGATGACGTCCCGGACCCGGTCGGGGCTGGTGAACGTTACCTCGGCGATCTTCGCGACGGGCATACTCTGCGCGGACAGCAGCACCATCTGAGCCCGCCGCCAGGGCACCACCGACCCTGTGCCCCTACGGATGCTCCGCAGCAGGCGCTGTCCCTCGTCGTCATCGATCTCGCGGACGCGCACTCGGTCTGCCACCCGGGACAGCCTGGCTGCACCACGACGCCTGGACCAGCATCCGAACGGCTCGTCACATCACTACGGGGCAAACGGTTGTCTGATGCGGTACTAGTAGGACTCCGTTAGGTCTGTCTCGCGGCACTGTTCGGGGGCATGCTGGAGGCGTGGACGCACATGAAGTGAACCGTGCTCGGGCGAAGTT
>NZ_JBIWOA010000113.1:0-1663 GCF_044767525.1 Streptomyces sp. NPDC101234
GTTCTGATCGAACAGGATCCCTTGACGGGTGATCTTGGCCGGTGGGTGCATGAAGGCAGGGCCTCCGGTGCAGCACGAGGGTTGCGACACCGACTCGTGCACCAAGGAGGCCCTGTTGTTCCAGTCTTGCGTGATCGTGCCCGTCGCGTCCAACTTCCGCGTGTCGCCGTGCGATTGTCTCGCTCACCGGTTCGGGAACGCGGCCGACCGTCCGGAGAGGGTGCCGGTGTATCCGTCGGACATGACGGACGAGGAGTGGGCGGTGGTGCGGGACGCGCTGCCGGTTCCGGCATGGCTGGAGGGCCGGGGCGGGCAGCCGGAAGGCTACTGCCACCGCGTGATGCTGGACGCGATCCGCTATGTCACCGACAACGGGATCAAGTGGCGCGCGATGCCGTGCGATTTCCCCAGCTGGGACCGCGTGTATGCGTTCTTCCGTAGGTGGCGGAACAAGGGCCTGGCCAAGGAGTTCCATGACCGGCTGCGTGGTGAGGTCCGCACGGCCGAGGGACGCGAGGTGGAACCGACCGCGGCCATCATCGACTCGCAGTCCGTCAAGGCGGCGGCCTCGGTGCCCGCCGCGTCACGCGGCTACGACGGCGGCAAGAAGATCAACGGCAGGCGCCGGCACGTCATCACGGACTGCCTCGGCCTCGTCCTGATGGTGCTGGTGTGTGCCGCCGACGTCACCGACCGTCAGGCCGCTCGCGGCATGCTGCCCCACCTGCGGACGAAGTTCACCACGATCACACTGGTGTGGGCCGACGGCGGCTACTCCGGCCGCCTGGTCACCTGGGCGAAGGAGAAACTCCAGCTCACCCTCCAGATCGTCAAACGCAGTGACGACGTGAAGGGGTTCGCGGTGCTGCCGAGAAGGTGGGTGGTGGAGCGCACGCTGGGGTGGCTGATGCGTTCGCGCCGTCTGGTGCGGGACTTCGAGACGCTGCCCGCTTCCAGCGAGGCGTTCGTCTACTTCTCGCAGGCCATGCTCATGAGCCGCCGCCTCGCCCGCCGTCCGGCATCCCGGCCGCGGCCCGAGCAGTCGCGATGGGCCGCCGCGGCGTGAACCGGCCCGACAGCGACGCCGCCAGCCACTCCCGCTCGACCAGCCGCTTCGCCCGGGAGCGCACCCCCTCGATCTTCGCCGGCACCAACTCCAGACCCAGCCGGGCCGCCAGCTCCTTCGCCGACATCCCCGCACCGTCGGCTCCCGCGGACTCCACCAGCTCCACGATCCGCCGGTAGTCCGGCGCGAGCGCCTGAAGCGTCCCTGCCTGGTGCCACCGCGGCACAACCGAGCCCGTGACCGGGACCTTCACCGCCTCCGCTGACGCCTCCCGCGGGCCGGGAACCACCACAGCCGCCTCCTCGGCCGGCGTGGCCAGGGCCTCGGCGAGCTCAACCCGAGCGATCACCCGGCGCTCCAACACCCCCTCCGCCACAGCGAGTTCGGCCAGGACCCGGTCCGCTTCCGCCTGAAGCTCCTCCACAGCCGCCCGGGCAGCGGTCTCCCGTTCCTCCAGCAAGCCCATCACCGACGCCACCGGCGCCACCTCCGTACCACCGAGAACGAACTGAACGTCCGAACCCTCCCTCGGCGACACCGACACCATGCCTGATCAGCGGAAACTCAACGATCACATCCGGAAAGACAACGGCTTCT
>NZ_JBIWOA010000114.1:0-1641 GCF_044767525.1 Streptomyces sp. NPDC101234
CAGGTCAGCGACCCAGCGCACCTTCGGTGTGCGCCGGGGGCGTGGTAAATGTCGTGGCGTGCGCCGAGGTGCTTCTTGTCTGCCCTGACGTGTGCTGATTCTGGTCCGGGACGCTGGTGGGGTTCGTTCCGGCCGAAGCCGGTTGCTCTGTGATGCCGGTGAGCTCGCAGGTCAGCGTGGCGCTGAGGGCCGTCCACGGGAACCGTGGAGTGTTGCTGTGAGCACGCGCGTCAGAATTCCTGTTCCACCCTGGCCCTCCCGGAACGGCGTACCGCTTGGCCGTTCGGTGAGGGAGGGAGCGAGGCCGTGGACGTACTGCACGAACGCTGCGCCGGTGTGGACATCAGCAAGAAGGACGCCAAGGCGTGTGTCCGCAGCCCGAGTACGAAACGGCGGGGCTCGTTCACCAACGAGACCACGACCTGGGGCTCGACCACGAACGCCGTGCTCGCGCTGCGGGATCACCTGCTTGCTGCCGAGGTCACCCTCGTCGTGATCGAGGCGACCTCGGACTACTGGAAACCCTTCTACTACCTGCTGGCCGAGGACCTGAACGTGATCCTGGTCAACGCTCGGCAGGTCAAGAACCTGCCCGGCCGCAAGACGGACGTCTCCGACGCCGCCTGGCTGGCCCAGCTCGGCGCGCACGGCCTGGTCCGGCCCTCGTTCGTGCCACCCGCACCGGTGCGCGAGCTGCGGGACCTGACCCGCGCTCGCACCCAGATGACCCGCGAACGCGGCCAGATCGTCCAGCGGCTGGAGAAGCTGCTGGAGGACACCGGGATCAAACTGGCCGCGGTCGTCTCCGACATCATGGGCGTCTCCGGCCGGGCCATGCTGGAGGCCCTCATCGCGGGTGAACGCGATCCCCAGGTCCTCGCGGAGATGGCCAAGCGCAAGCTCCGCAACAAGATCCCCGAGCTCACCGAGGCGCTGACCGGCCGGTTCCGTGCCCACCACGCCTTCCTGACCCGGCTGCACCTGAACCACTACGACCAGCTCACCGACGCCATCGGGCAACTGGACGCCCGGATCGAGGAGGCGATGGCCCCCTTTCGTGGCGCCCTCGACCTGCTCGACACGATCCCCGGGATCAACCGGGCCGTCGCCGAGGTGATCATCGCGGAGACCGGCGGGGACATGAACCGGTTCGCCTCCGCCAAACACCTCGCCTCATGGGCCGGAGTCTGTCCCGGCCACCACGAATCAGCCGGCCGCACCAAGAACACCAAGGTCCGCCCCGGCAACCCCTACCTCAAGGGGGCACTCGGAATCGCGGCATTCGGGGCGGCCAGAACCAAGGACACCTACCTGCAGGCCCGTTACAAGCGGCTGACCGCCCGCCGCGGACCAATGAAAGCCCTGGTCGCCGTGGAGCACTCGATCATCACCGCGATCTGGCACATGCTCACCGACAACGTCCCCTACCAGGACCTCGGCGGCACCTACTTCACCCACCGCGACCCCGAACGCGCCACCCGCCGCGCGATCAACGCGCTCAACCAGCTCGGCTACACCGTCACCCTCAACCCACTGGAAGGCGCGGCCTGACCAGAAGACCAGACACCCGGCGGCCCACAGCCACCGGGCACCCAGCCCTGCCCAAACACCACCTGACCTGCACCTATTTACGCGTCAGAG
>NZ_JBIWOA010000115.1:0-1437 GCF_044767525.1 Streptomyces sp. NPDC101234
CTAGTAGGACTCCGTTAAGTTGCTCTGGCTCTCGGGTTCTGGCTGGTGGGGGTTGTTCTGGGCAGGGGTTGGTGGCAGGTGGTGCAGGTGCCGGTCCAGCAGTTCAGCAGGTCCTGGATGGTGTCGAGGATCTGGTAGAGGGTGAGTCCGCTGTATCGGCTTTTGGGGACAGGCGCTGTTCGGTGAGGAAGGCGTGGGCGGCGGTGACCAGGGTGACGTGATGGTGCCAGCCCGTCCAGGAACGTCCCTCGAAGTGGTCCAGGCCGAGACCGTGCTTGAGTTCCCGGTAGTCGTGCTCGATCCGCCAGCGGATCTTCGCGAGGCGGACCAGCTCGGCGATCGGGGTGTCGGCGGGCAGGTTGGACACCCAGTAGTCGGTGGGTGCTTCGGCGCCTGCGGGCCATTCGGCCAGCAGCATGACCTCGGGCAGGGCACCGTCCCAGGAGCCGTCCCGTGCGGTGGCGGCGGCCTGGGCAAGGCGTCGGGACTTGATCCCCGCCGGCCGCACCCGCAGTGCCAGGAAGTGCGAGCGCATCGGCCCGCGGGAGCCTTCCCGCCAGGTCACCTCGGTGAAGGCCTGCCGACCGTGGCGGGCGGCCACCGCGGCCACCGCGGACGGCTTGCCGCGGTAGCGGGGCTGCGGCTTGCGGCCGTTGCCGGACCAGGCGGGGGCCGTGGGCACCGCATCATGCGGGTGGACGGTCACATCCGAGCGGATCGCCACCACGTAGCCGATGCCCCGCTCGCTCAGCCCGTCGCGGAAGTCGGCGTTCTGCCCGTAGCCGGCGTCGGCCACCACCACCGGCGGAACAAGGCCCCACCCAGCCAGCTCGTCGATGGTGTCCAGCGCCAGACGCCACTTCTCCCGATGCCCGACCTCCTCAGGAATCCCCGTCCTGCGCCGACGCAGGGCATCGTCGGCCCACTCCTCAGGCACGAACAGCCGCCACTGCAGCGGACAGGACGCGGTGTCGGAGACCGCGTGCACGCTCACCGCGACCTGGCAGTTGGCCTGCTTGCCCAGGGCTCCGCAGTACTGATGCGCGACCGCCACCGACATCCGGCCGTCCTTGGGAAACGACACATCATCGACCGCCCAGGCATCCGGGCTCACAAGCGGCGCCATCCGCTGCGCGATCCGCCGCCGCACCGGCACCGGATCCCACGTCGACTGGTTCACGAACTGCTGCAGGTTCTGCTCGTTGCCGTCCGACAGCCGCTGGGCCATCGGCTGGATCGACTTGCGCCGCCCGTCCAGCATCAGCCCCCGCAGATAGCAGTCACCCTTCGCCCGCTGATCCTTGCGCGGCACCGAGGCGAACACATCAGCCACGAATAACGCCAACTTCGCCCGAGCACGGTTCACTTCATGTGCGTCCACGCCTCCAGCATGCCCCCGAACAGTGCCGCGAGACAGACCTAACGGAGTCCTACTAG
>NZ_JBIWOA010000116.1:0-1324 GCF_044767525.1 Streptomyces sp. NPDC101234
CTGAAGTTCCCCCCGCGAACTGGACAGCGGGTGTTTACGCTGCCGGGACGAGGTTCTGCCTGAGCAAGGATCTCGTTTCGAGCGGGGTGACGTACCCGTAGTCGGGGTGCCGACGGAGCCGGCTGCGGTTGTACTCGACTTCGACGTAGCGGAAAACGTCGGCCCGGGCGGCGTCGCGGGTCTCCCACATGGTCGTCCCGATCTCCGCTTTCAGGAGGGCGAACCAGCTCTCCGCGGCGGCATTATCGTAACAAGAGCCGACGCGCCCCATCGACTGCCTCATGCGCAACTTGCGTATTTCGCTGCGGAATTCGCCACTTGTGTACTCGCTGCCGCGATCCGTATGCATGACGCAACCCTGCTCCAGGCCGCCACGCCCGGCCGCCATCCGCAAGGCGGCGACCGGCAGCTCGGCGCGATGGTGGTCGGCCATCGCCCAGCCGACCACCTCCCGCGTCGCGAGATCGATACAGGTCGCCAGATACAACTTCCCTTCCAGCGTGCTGAGTTCAGTCATGTCGCCGACGAGCCGCATCCCGGGCCGGGGTGCGGTGAAGTCCCGGCCGATCAGGTCGAGCGCGAACACCGCCCGCTTCGCCTGCCGGGTCAGGCCCCGCCGCCGGCGGCGGGTGATCCCGACGATCCGGTGCTTGCGCATCAGCCGCTCGATCTTCTTGGAGTTCACCACCCGCCCGGCCCGCCGCAGGGCAGCGTGGATCCGCGGAGCCCCGTAGGCACCGCGAGATCCGGCGTGAAGCACCCGGATCTCGCCCACCAGCACCTCCTCGGCCCGCTCCCGCACCGCCCGGGCCGGCCGCGACGCCCTGTGCGTGTAGTAGGTGGAACGGGGCACTCCCAGCACACGGCACAGAAACGCAACGCTGTGACCTGCAGGATTACCCTCCGATGCCTTCTCCGCATCGATGAAAAGACACCGTGCCACGGTGTCTACCTCATCTTGTCCTGAGCGAAGAAGGCGGTCGCTTTTCCCAGAACCTCGATCGTGGCCTCCTGCTCGCGGACCTTCCGCCGCAGCCGGACCAACTCCTCACGCTCCGCAGTGGTCAAAGCCCCGGCGGGTCCCTCGCCGCGGTCGACCTTCGCCTGCTTCACCCACCCGCGCAGCCCTTCCGGGCTCACGCCCAGATCCCTCGCGACCTCGGTGACCGTCTTCTCCGAGGACAACGCCAAGGCGACCGCGTCCCGCTTGAACTCGGCCGTGTACCGCTTACTCATGTTGCTCTTGCTACTCACTACCTGTGACTGCTTCCTCCGGGACCATCCGTCCCAGTATCAAGCTGTCCGGCCGGCAGGGGGAACCTCA
>NZ_JBIWOA010000117.1:0-1135 GCF_044767525.1 Streptomyces sp. NPDC101234
TTCGTCGTGCTCATCCTGATCCCGACCCCGTTCGGCCTGTTCCTGGCCGTACAGCTGGACAAGAAGATCAGGTTCAGCCGGGTCTACCAGACGGCCTTCTTCCTGCCCGTCGTCATCTCCCTGGCCTGCATCGGCTTCGTCTGGCAGCTCATCTACAACCCGGACACCGGCCTGATCAACAGCATCATCGGCGCCAACAAACCGGGCCACTACATCGACTGGATCGGTGACCCCAAGCTCAACCTGTGGGCCGTGCTGATCGCCGCGTCCTGGCGGCACACCGGCTACATGATGATCCTCTACCTGGCCGGCCTGAAGAGCGTCGACCCCTCCCTGCGGGAGGCCTCGGCCCTGGACGGCGCCAACGAGTGGCAGACGTTCAAGAACGTCATCTTCCCCACCCTGCGCCCGACCAACACGGTCGTCCTGGTCGTCACGATCATCGAGGCACTGCGCGCCTTCGACCTCGTCTTCGTCTTCAACAAGGGCGCCCAGGGCACCGAGCTGCTCTCCATCCTGGTGACCAACAACATCATCGGCGAGTCCAGCCGCATCGGTTACGGCTCGGCGATCGCGGTGGTGCTGCTGTTCATCTCCCTGATCGTGATCATCCCGTATCTGATCTCGACCTTCCGCAAGGAGCGGCGCGCATGAGCACCGTGAGCGCGCTGGCCAAACAGCGCAACCCGATCCGCCCGGCCCGCGTCCTGCTGCACGTCTTCCTGGCCGGCACGGCCCTGGCCTGGCTCGCCCCGCTGCTGTGGGCGATCTTCTCGGCCATGCGCCCGTACAGCGAGACCAGCGCGCGGGGCTACCTGTCCTGGCCGCACACGCTGAACCTCGACAACTTCAAGAACGCCTTCGTCCAGTCGGACATGACCCACTACTTCATGAACACGCTGATCATCGCGGTCCCCGCCGTGCTGCTCACCCTGTTCCTGTCGTCGATGGTCGCGTTCTACGTCAGCCGCTTCGACTTCCGGGTCAACCTGTTCCTGCTGCTGGTGTTCACCGCGGGCAACCTGCTCCCCCAGCAGGTCATCATCACCCCGCTGTACCGGATGTACCTGCTGACCAACCTGCCGGGCATCACCGCCAGCGGCAAGCTCTACGACTCCGCGCTCGGCCTGGTCCT